>CAYXEK010000082.1:0-15825 GCA_964463985.1 uncultured Verrucomicrobiota bacterium | reverse complement strand
CCGATCGGGATCATGGGCGGGCTGAATCAATATGTGTTCTGTGGGAATAATCCAGCCAACCGGCGCGACCCCTCCGGGCTTTGCAACAGTTACGATAATCTGCACTACAACTCTTCTGTCAACATCGTTAGCAGCGTGACCAGTCACAACCCGTACACGCCTTCTCCGTTATCCCCGACACCTTATAATGGGTCTGTTCTCCAGGCTGCACGAATCTCACGGTCGCCGGGCTATCAGCCTTCGGTTCTTCGTGCCACATGGCAGGGGGACTGGACAGATCCAAGCCCTCAGTATACCGATGTCTTGCTTGGAATGGGCGCCCACGCGCCGCCATATTATGACAACTCTCAAATGGGCAAAATAGCATCTTTCATTCCAGCTGCCATTGGGGCTGCCGCGCTGGTTCCTGTTGTGGTAGAGGGAAGCTTGTACGTCTCAACTGCTGCGGCGGCTTCAAGTCCGGTTAGTATTCCCATGGTGATCAGATTTTCAGAGGGATACCTGGGGCCTACCGGACCAACCACTTATCCGGTGACCTTCCTTGGTGGCCTAAGCCGACAGTTTGTCGATAATGCATTCAATCCCTAATTCTCTCCGCGAAAGTAGTTCACATGGATATTCAGGACAGGAACACTCAGATTCCGCGTGAGGAGATGTGGCTTGTCTTCTTAGTGATGGGATTCCTGGGATCATTGACGATTGCGAGTGAAGATATCGTCATCGTATACCAAGGGAGAGTATCGGGGCAGCATGCCGTGACTATTGGTTATCTCCTCGCAGGGATCGCATCCGCAGGATTGTACAACTACTATCGAGCTATGAAGGCAAGGATGTCAGAGATGCGGATATTCTCACGTATGTTTTGGTTGGTCTACGCCCTGTGTATGGCGTTGCCATTTGTTTTTGACAGAATTACATTGTATCAGCCTGTGAAAGGCATCCTTCTTGTTGCGTCCGTAGTATTCGTTGGAATCTTCGGCCACGTCTTCTACTCGAAGATCAAGGCGATATAGACATTTCGGAGTTAGTGGAATTAGGGGTCAGTCAGTAGAAATATAAATATGAGTTGACAAAAGATTGTGGATATGCGACATTTGGCGCATGGCCAGGCAACACAGAATAGAATATGCGGGGGCAATATATCCGCCGTCGCGCAAGGCTATGGCGGACAAGCCACGTTATGGCGCGCGGTGATCGGCGTGAATCCATTGTGTGCGACGATGAAGATCGCCAACGTTTTGTCTCAACGCTGGGGGAAGCCTGTGGGCGGACTGGTTTCATTGTGCACGCGTACGTTTTGTTGCCGAATCATTACCACATAGCCCTGGAGACTCCGGAACCCAACCTGGTAGATGGCATGCGCTGGTTGCAAAATACATATACCCGCCGTTTCAATACCCGGCACAAATTATGGGGGCATGTATTTGGAGGGCGTTACAAGGCGCTGCTGATCGAGGATAAAGATCCCATGTATTTGAGATGCCTGATTGACTATATACATCTGAATCCCGTGCGCGCCGGTCTGGTTGAGCGTGGTGGGTGCTTGGAAGATTTTCCGTGGAGCAGTTTGCGGGAATATGTAATGCCGCCTGGACGTCGTTCAGCATGGCTGAGCGTGGAACGTGGGATGAGCGTGGTGGGCATGCCGGATAACGCCAGTGGCCGCCGGAAGTATTTGGGACGGCTGGCCATGCAGGTGCAAGCATCCAAGCCCCGGCGTGCTGGGTTGTTAAACGTCAAAGAGTTGGGATTAAGTTTGCAGAGCAGCATTCGTCGTGGGTGGTATTTTGGCAGCCAGGAGTTCCGCGAGAAGCTGTTGAGATTAAGCGGTGAAGATTTGGCAGCCAAAACGGCAAAAACTGCCGATGGATATGGTGGATCGCAAATGCAGGCGCATGGTGAGTTGCGCGCGCGGCAAATAGTGGCGGCGGGGTTGAAAATGTTCAATCTGGATGTGCAAGAGTTGGCTGGCTTGCCGTGTAATGATGAGCGCAAGCTGGTTATTGCCGAAGCCATTCATTCGGAAACCGCCATGCGGTTAGACTGGATCAGAGACGTGTTGAAGATGGGTGCCCGCGCGTATTGTAGTCAATTGATAGGACGGCATAAAAGTCGTATGAAAAACTCGTCGGCACTGTGGGCAAAAAAGAGTGAACTGCTTAAAATATAAAGAACTACTGACTGACCCCATCATCCTTTGGAGGCGGAAATGTATCAATCCATCAAAAATCAGGCGCTGCGGGTTTCGTCCGCGTCGTTGATCAATCCGGCGGATGCGGCGTTGTGGAAACGCAGCCTGGCCGTGCGCCGCGCACAATGGATGGCAATGCTGGGGCTCCTGCCGCTGCCGCAACGCGCGCCGCTCAAGGCCGTGGTCACCGGCTGTTTGAAGCGTCCAGGATATGTCATCGAGAAAATCCATTTCCAGAGCCTGCCGGGGGCGTATGTGCCGGGCAATCTTTACCGGCCGGAAAAAATCGCCGGCCGGCTGCCGGCCGTGCTGTACTTGTGCGGGCATTCCATCGGCAAGGCCAGCCCGATCTACCAGGCTCATCCGCGCTGGTTCGCCCAGCATGGATATGTGGCGCTGATCCTGGATCCGATCCAACTCGGCGAAGCGCAGGGCGTCCACCATGGCACACATCACATGGGGCGCTGGGACTGGATCAGCCGCGGATACACTCCCGCCGGCATGGAAGTGTGGAATGCCATGCGCGCGCTGGATTACCTGAGCGCGCGCCGGGACGTTGATCCCGCGCGTCTGGGCGTTACCGGCAATTCCGGCGGCGGCGCGATGTCCTGGTTCCTGGCCGCGGCGGACGAGCGGGTGCGGTGCGCGGCGCCATCATGCCAGACCGGCAGCATCGGGCAATTGATCGCCGACCGCGCCACGGACGGCCATTGCGACTGCGCTTTCTGGATAAATTATTACCAGTGGTGCATGCCGGATATCGGCGCCTTGATCGCGCCGCGGCCGTTGCTGATAGCGTCCTGCACCGAAGACCTGCTCTGGCGTCCTTACGCTTTCCGGGACGTGTATTTGCGGATCAAGCATCAGTACGCCCGGCTGGGGGCGGCGGACAAGGTGGCGCTGGCGGAGGATATGGCCCCGCACGGCTACACGCCCAGGCAGCGGCGCGCCATTTTCGAGTGGTTCAACCGCCACCTGAAAGACGATCCGCGTCCAGTGACCGAAGACGTGACCGGCCGGGTAGAATCGGAGAGGATTTTGCGCGTGTTCAACGGCAAGCCGCCGCAACGCGACAACATGCGCCGGGCGGACGAATTGCTGCCGTTCAAGGCGCCGCCGCCGGTGTTGGTCGCCCGGAAGCAATGGTCGGCCTGGCAGCGGGAAACCATTAAAAAGATGCGGCAATTGACATTCCGCAACATCGCTTTCCCGGCCCGCCCGGAGCTGGTCGAGTGCCGCGCGGACGGCGAAAGCGGCGCGGGCATCAAATTCACCAGCCATGTTTTCCGGACCGCGGACAATCTGGAACTGCGGGTGCGGACAGGCTGCCCCGGCGGCGCCGCGCGCATTCCGGTGGTCGCGTTTGCCTTGCCGGAATCCCTGCGTTCCGGGCATTTCGGCGCCGGCCGGCCGATGGCGCTTACCGCAAATCATGCCACCGCCTGCGTGGAAGTCCGCAACAGCGCGGCGACTTCGGTCGGCCCGGGCTATCTCTGGACCCTACGGCGCAGTTATCCGCTGCTGGGCCAGTCCTTGCCCGAGCGTCAGGTGTCGGACTTGCTGGATGGCATCAAAATCGTCCGGCAGCAGCCGTTTGCCGGTCCGATCACGCTTTACGGCGAAGGCCGGACCGCCGTGCTGGCGCTTTACGCGGCCTTGCTCGATCCGGAAATCGCCGGAGTGATTCTGGCGGATGTGCCGGCCAGCCATGCGCAGCCCGACACGCCCGAGTTGCCCGGCATTTTGCGGATCGGCGACCTGCCGCAGAACCTGGCATTGCTGTTTCCGCGGCCCATCACCCTGGTCGGCCGGGTGGACAAGGCGTTTGACTGGACCGCGGGAGTTTACCGCAAGTTCGGGCAGGACGGCAGCCTGCAGCGCGTGAAAAAATTGTGATGAGTCTGCGGGATCATCAATCAAATTTAGTTGCCGGCGCGGCCGCATTGGGGTATTTGTTGATTGCGGACAAAAGCTCCGCGCCATGAAAGCGATGTTTTTATGCAAGCGCCGGAATATTTGCGGGAATATCAGGATGAGTACGCGGCGAATCCGCGCCGGGCGGCGCAGACCTGGTTCCGGAACGCGCGTTACGGATTATTTTTGCATTACGGGTTGTATTCGCTGCCGGGCCGGCATGAATGGCTGCAGTTCCGGGAAAAAATTCCGGTGGCCGAATATGCCAAACTGGCCGGGCAATTCACTGCCGAAAAATTCGACGCCGAATATATCGCCCGGTTCGCCGCGGATTGCGGCATGCGATACATCAACCTCACCACCCGCCATCACGATTCCTTCTGTCTTTTCAAAACCCGGCACACGGATTTCAACTCGCTGAATGCGCCTTGCGGGCGCGACCTGGCGGGCGAACTGGCCGCGGCCTGCGCGAAATACGGCTTGGGCCTCTGCCTGTACTATTCGCATGGGCGCGACTGGCGGCATCCCCACGCGCCCAACAACGATCAATGGGGCGGGTCCGCCCGGCCCCAATACGATCCGCCAGAACCATCATATGCCGCCGGGGCTGCGCACGATCTCAATCTCTACCTGGATTTCATGCGGGGGCAGATAACGGAACTGCTGACCCAATACGGACCGGTGGCCTCCATCTGGTTGGACGGGATTGCCGTGCCATTGAGCGGAGACGCCGGGTTGTTCCGCTGCCAGGAACTCTACGATCATATCCGCCGCCTGCAACCGCAGACGCTGGTGGCTTACAAACAGGGCGTGACCGGTACGGAGGATTATTTCGCTCCGGAACACAATGTGCCGGGGCGGGACGCCGACGTCCGGAAGCGCGGGCGGATGGGCGAAGCGCCCGGAAAAATCGTCGAAATCTGCACCACCATGTGTCCCGGCAGTTGGGGCTACATGCGCGAAAAAGCCGGACAGCATCTGGCTGCCGGGCAAGTCTGGGAAAAACTGGCGTCGGCCGCGCAGAATGGCTGCAACCTGCTGCTGAACACCGGGCCGCTGCCGGACGGCCGGCTGGACCCGGAAGACGAGATCGTGTTGCGCCGGGTAGGCGAGCGCATCTGCCGGGAAGGATTTCCATGCAAAAACGGCCGAACATAGTTTTAATGGTGGCGGATGATCATGGCCGGGAAGCGCTGGGATGTTACGGCAACCCCGCCATCAAAACTCCCAACCTGGACGCCCTGGCGCGGGATGGCGTCCGATTCGACAACAGTTTCTGCACTTCCGCTTCCTGCTCGCCCAGCCGCGCCGTGATCCTCACCGGGCTGCAGAACCATACCACCGGCACGTACGGGCTGACCCACGCCAAGAATCATTTTTCCTGTTTCGACGGCATCCGGACTTTGCCGGCCATGCTCCGGCAGGGCGGTTACCGCACCGGGCGCGCCGGCAAGAAACATTACGCGCCGGAATCGCTTTTCCCGTTTGATTTCAACGCCGCAGACGCCGACCGAGACGATGTGCGGATGTCGGAGAATTGCCGCGAATTTGTGCGTGGCGCGGAGCCGTTTTTCCTTTACTGGTGTTCGAAAAATCCGCACCGCAAGTCGGCGCTAAAAAATCATCCGCTGCGTCCCGACAATTTCGGCAACCCGGAAAAATCCTTTGCCGGCGACCAGGAGCTTGAATACGATCCGGCCGAAGTCATAGTTCCTTCTTTTTTGAACGACACTCCCGCGGCGCGCGCGGAGCTGGCGCAATATTACCAGTCAATCTCGCGGCTGGACCGCGGGGTGGGGCGGCTTGTGGATGTTTTACGGGAAGCCGGAAAGTACGAAAACACCGTGCTGATCTACGTCTCCGACAATGGCGCCGCTTTTCCGCAGGCCAAAACCACGCTGTATGATCCCGGCATGCGCCTGCCCTGCATCGTCCGCAGTCCGTTGCATCAAACACGCGGCGGGGTGTGCGCGGGCCTGGTTACCTGGGCCGACCTGACGCCCACCATCCTGGAATTCGCCGGGCTGCATGAAAATCCGGAAC
Organism: uncultured Verrucomicrobiota bacterium; assembly: GCA_964463985.1. Classification (GTDB taxonomy): domain Bacteria; phylum Verrucomicrobiota; class Kiritimatiellia; order JAAZAB01; family JAAZAB01; genus JAXGPF01. The sequence goes on along the minus strand of CAYXEK010000082.1, from coordinate 9,677 downwards.
AATTTTTCGGGCAGTCCTTTGCGCGGATCGTTGACGTGGAAAACCCGGAGGATTGGCGCGGCGAGATATACGCCGCTCATTCTTTTCACGGCATCACCGGGTATTATCCGATGCGCGCGGTGCGCACCCGGCGCCATAAGTTCATCTGGAACATCGCCTGGAAACTGGATTATCCCTTTGCCAGCGATCTCTGGAACGCGGCGTCATGGCAGGCGGCGTTGCGGGCCGGGGCCGCGCAATGCGGCGCGCGCCCGGTTGAAAATTACCTGCGCCGGCCGCGTTTCGAACTGTATGATTTGGAGAATGATCCGGACGAAATTAATAATCTCGCCGGTCTGCCCGGGTCCCAAGCGCTGGTGGAGGATTTTATCGCCAAAATCAAGCAGTTCCAGGCGGACACGGATGATCCCTGGCTGCATAAATGGACTTACGAGTGATTTGAGATGAAAGCCGTAATGCTGATGTATGATTCCCTGAACCGGCACATGCTGCCGCCTTACGGGTGCGATTGGGTGCATGCGCCGAATTTCGCGCGGTTGGCCGAAAAAACCGTGGTGTTCGACAATTGCTACATCGGCAGCATGGCCTGCATGCCCGCCCGGCGGGATTTGCATACCGGCCGTTATAATTTCCTGCACCGTTGCTGGGGACCGCTGGAGCCGTTTGACGATTCCATGCCGGAAATCCTCAAGCAAAACGGAATCCACAGCCACCTGGTCAGCGACCATTACCATTACTGGGAAGAAGGCGGCGCCAACTACCATACCAAGTATGCCACCTGGGAATTATCCCGCGGCCAGGAAGGCGATCCCTGGATCGGCGATTTGAACACGCCGCCAGGACCGCATCCCAATCCCGACCGCCGCGGCAGGGCCGTGGATCAGGACTGGATCAACCGGCGCCACATGCCGGGCGAGCAAGACCTGCCCCAGCCGCGGACGGTTGCCATGGGTCTCGATTTTATTGAACGCAACCGCCGCCATGACAACTGGTTCCTGCAGATCGAAACGTTCGATCCGCACGAGCCGTATTTCGTGCCCGAGCGTTTCCAGCAGCTTTACGATCACGATTTCAAAAAAATCCTCAATGACTGGCCGCAGTACGCCCGCGCCGGCGAACAGCCGGAATTGACCCGTCATTACCGGTTCCTGAACGCGGCGCTGGTCAGCATGTGCGATCATTACCTGGGCCGGGTGCTCGACGCCTTCGATCGGCATGGCTTGTGGAGCGACACCATGCTGATCGTCAACACCGATCATGGTTTTCTGCTGGGCGAGCATGACTGGTGGGGCAAGGTCCGCATGCCGCATTACAACGAGGTGGCGCGGATTCCATTGTTCATCTGGGATCCGCGTTCCGCCGCGGCCAATGTCCGCCGGGAAAGCCTGGTGCAGAACATTGACCTTGCGCCCACTTTGCTGGATTATTTCAACCTGGCGCCGGCGCCCGACATGCGCGGCAGGAACCTGGCCGGCGCCATCGCCGGCGACCGGCCGGTGCGGACGGCCGCCCTGTTCGGGCACCACGGCGGCCATGTGAATTGCACGGACGGGCGGTTTGTTTACATGCGCGCCCCGGCAAACCCCGACAACACTCCGCTTTACAATTACACCCTCATGCCCGCCCACATGAAGGCGCCGTTCAGCCTGGATGAATTAAGCACCATGCAGGCCTGCGGACCCCTTCCGTTCAGCAAGAAATGTCCGGTAATGAAGATTGACGCATCCGGCGCGCGCGCCAAAGGGCCGGCCCGGCGCGAATTTGGAACAATGCTGTTCGATCTCAATGCCGATCCGGGGCAGGCGCACCCGGTGCGCGATGACGATTTGGAGTCGCACATGCAGAAGATGCTGGCTGATTTGTTGCGGGAACATGACGCTCCATCCGAACAATTTGTACGAATGGGACTGGACTGACCGGTTGGCTTGGCGCGGGGCAATCAATGGCCTGCGCGAGTTTCGGCGAACAGCCATTTTTTGGAGACGGAGCGTCCCATTCGACAGACTCATGGCTCTGAGCGGCGTCGAATTGCCCCGCTTCCGATCCAACGGATTACCGGGACGGGGGCGTCCCGGCTCCAACAGAAAACTTTTATTCAATTTCAGACTTCCTGAGCCATCCTTAAAATTGCGCGTGTTTTCACCCGCATACCGGAAAATGACTTGGCACATTTTTGATGGAGCCGGGACGCCAGTTCGACAAGCTCAGGACGGGCCCTCGTCCCGTTTCCGGGTGATTTGATCCGACAAACCGCCCAAAAAATGTGCCAAGCCATTTTCCGTCTGCATCAGTAAGTCTGAATTTATCATAGAATAACCAAAAATTATTCTTGACAAACGGGACTGCGAGTCCTATTTTTCCAGTTATGAATAAGGTTTATTATCCAAGACTGCTGGAAAAAATGATTTTGGATGCTTTTGGTCATTTTCCCGTTGTGGTTGTTCTGGGCGCGCGGCAGGTGGGCAAATCCACGTTGGTGCAACACCTGTTTGCCGATTGTTTGCAAACCATTGTATTTGATCCGGTCCAGGATGTAGGCCAGGCGCGTCATGATCCGGAATTGTTTTTAAAAAATCATCCCGGCAAATTGTTTTTGGATGAAGTGCAATATGCTCCGGAACTTTTATCGGTTATAAAACGCCGGGTTGACTTGAATTGCTCGCCCGGTCAATATGTGTTGAGCGGTTCGCAAAACCTGGCGGTGGTTAAAGGTGTGGCCGAATCAATGGCTGGCCGGGCGGCCATCATACGATTGCCGGCGATGTGCCGGGCGGAATTGAAGCGACAAACAGCCGATGATTTCCTTGCGAATTGGGTGCGCGGTTCAACGCCTCCGCCTGATAAATATTTTGATCCGGCGGCTGTTCCCGCCTGGTATCCGGCCATCTGGCGGGGCGGATATCCCAAACTTTTAACCTTGCCGGACAGATTGGCGGGGACGTTTTTTGAAAGTTATGTGACTACGGTTGTAGAGCGAGATATCCGTTCCGTTGCCGGCGTGGGAGATTTGCAACTCTTTGGGCGGTTTTTTGGGTTGCTTGGCGGATTGAGCGGCTGCGAGATCAATGCCGCGCAGTTTGGGCGTGATTTGAGTTTGGATCGAAAAACTGTGCTGCACTGGTTGGGTATTGCCGATGCAACCTATCAGTGGTTTGAAATACCGGCGTTTGCCCGCAATGCCATAAAACGTGTTTCCGGGCGGCATAAAGGATATTTGACCGACTCGGGGCTGGCCTGCTGGCATCAGCGTATTCCAACGCCGGATGCCATAGCCGGACATCCCATTCAGAGTCAGCTGGTTGAAACATGGGTGGTGAATGAAGTGGTCAAGCGCACCCGTTGCTGGCCCACCACACCCAACTTATATCATTATCGTTCGCATGGCGGCGCGGAAGTGGATTTAATTTTGGAATGGAGCGGCACGCTGTATCCGATAGAAATCAAGGCCAAATCGCACCCGCGAGCTGAAGATGGGCGCGGGATTGGCGCTTTTCGCCGTTCATTCGCGCGGGAAAATATTGCTCCCGGCCTGGTCATATCCGCGGCCGACCAGCCGGCCTGGTTGGCGCCGGATTTATACACCGTGCCCTGGTGGAAATTGTAAGCTGCACGGCGCGTCCGCTTCCCGTCGGAGTATTTTTGTTCTAAATCGCTTGACAGTTTATTTCCATCTTGTATATTAGCGCATAGTAAGCGCTATAACACACCACGAAAACTAAAATGCAGGCGGGTATGTCTTTCAAAGGGGGAAAACCAAATGGAGCGGTCATCCGGCGCAACGCCCGGATTTCCCTGGCCGATCAACTGAACGGCATCCTGCGCCGGGAATTGAAAAAATTCAAGTCCGGCGACCGGTTTTACACCGACCGCGAGGTCTGCCGGAAATACGGCGTCAGCCCGCCGGTCACGCGGAAGGTGTTGGCGCTGCTGGCTGCCGACGGCTTGATTCGCCGGGAAGTATCGCGCGGAACTTTTGTGGAAAAACCGCGGACGCCGGCGGCCGCCGCCGGGAAAATGCGGGTAACGGTGTTTTGCCCGCTGGTGGGATACTGTCCGCACAGCGCGGCGGTGGAAGGAATCGAATCAGTGTGCCGCGCCGCCGGCTATGACGTCTTGATCCGGCCCAATGAGCAATCGGGGGGGCGCGTGGATTTGCGGGTCATGGCGGATGGCGTGTCGGCCGTGTTGGCGAATGCCGACGGTGTGATCTGGGTGGGCAGCATCCTGGAGGAATTGCGCCGCTGGCCGGTGTCCCTCGCGGCCCTGGCCCGGCGGCTGGTATGCGTGAACATTTTCGCGGCGACCGGCGAGGTGACTTCCGTGGCGCGCGATGACGCCGCTTCGGCTTTCCAGTTGACCTCGCATTTGTTCGAACGGGGCCGCCGGGAAATCGGCTATATCGGAGGGGAGCCGGGAAGAACTTCGGCCATCGAACGCCATGCCGGATTTGTCCGGGCCATGCAGGCGCTGAACCTGCCGGCGGATGCGCCCTGGGTGATCCCTTTTACGGATGGCATGGTGGAGGCAGCCGGCCGCGCCGCGATTCGGCGCCTGCTGCTGCGGCAAAATGTGCCCGCGGCTCTGGTCTGCGTGACCGATCGCATGGCCGCCGCCGCCATGGAGGAATTACAGGCGGCGGACATGGTGGTTCCGGATGATATCGCCGTTGTCGGGTTCGATAACGCGCCGCAGGCCGAGCAATGCCGGCCGGCTTTGACTTCCATTGACCCGCGCTTCATGGAAACCGGCAGCATGGCCGCCCGCCTGCTGCTGGACCAAATCGCCGGGCGCGCGTCCGCCGGCGGATTGCACAAGCTTCCCGGGCGGCTGGTCATCCGGGATTCGACGGGGACAGGAATTATTTCACAAAGCCGTCAGGGCACGAAGACTAATGAGCCAATTTCAAAACTAACGTTTTGAAAGAATTCAGAATTCAGGAGTCAGAATTCAGAATAAATACAAGAGGTTAGTTATAAATGTCTTATGGCTTTTGCGATTCTGACTACTGACTTCTGGCTACTGAATACTGCTTTCAAAATCTGACTTTTGAAAGCAACTCCTGTATATGAAATCAAACGAATTCAAAAACGCATGGGAAGCGGGGTTGGCCGCGCTCAAGCCATCTGCCGCGGAATTGGAACAAGGCCTGAAACTACATGCCGCATCGGTTGTCTGTGATGTTTACGGGTTCGCCCCGCGCGCGATCGTAACGGTATCCGATTTGAATGCCGTAGCGGCGGACGGCGGCGCGCTGGATGACCAGCAGGCATTCTGGGAGGAAAAGGCCCTGGCTGGATTCGTCAACGACCGGGCATCCCGCGCCTGGGTCGAGCAGGCCTGGCAGGCGTCGGGCGTCACCAGCATTGCCTTGAGCGCCGGCGAGGAACGGCCGGCGCCGGGCATCCTTCTCAAACGCATGGCGCATTTCACACATGCCGCCGATAATTGTCCTGACTTGCTGGCCAAAGTAACGCGGCCGGAGCAAATCCCGGAGTTGAAGAAAGGCGGACTGCATGGCCTGATCCTGGGCATAAACGAAATGCCGGTGGCCGGCGATTACCGAACCGTTGAAAATGAATTAAAGTTCCTGGGCGTTTTTTTTCAACTGGGTTGCCGGATGATGCACCTGACCTATAACCGGCGCAACCTGCTGGGCGACGGGTGCGGGGAGGCATCCGACGGGGGGTTGAGCGATTTCGGCCGGCTGGCGATTTCTGAAATGAACCGGGTGGGTATCATGGCGGACGTGGCGCATGCCGGCGACCGCACCAGCCGCGAAGCCGCGCAGGCGTCCGACTTGCCGATCCTAGCCAGCCATACTGTCTGCCGGGCGCTCAGTCCAACCTGCCGCGGCAAGAGCGACGCGACCTTGCGCGCGATTGCCGAAAAGGACGGCCTGATCGGCATCGTGGCGCAGGCCGGCTTTCTCGGGCGCAGCGGCGATATCAATGCGCTGCTGGATCACATTGATTACGCGGTAAGGCATTTCGGCGAGGATCATGTCGGCATCGGTACGGATGTGGTATGCGAGCCTGAATCCACCCGGCAAACGCGGAAACTTCTGGCGGCTGCCCTGCAAAGCGGCAGCCAATCCGGCCGGCATCGCCAATGGCCGGACTTGTGGCCGCCCAACGCGGTGGCGGGCAGATATCCGCCCGCAGCGGAAAGCACCCTGGCGTGGACCAACTGGCCTTTGTTCAGCGTCGGGCTGGTCAAACGCGGATATCGGGATGCCGCCATAAAAAAGATCATTGGCGGAAATTTCATGCGCGTGATGCAGGCCGTGCTGGAACGAAGCCGGTATTTGGTTAAGTCGATTTAAAAATCTGCGTTTTGAAACTGAATTCATATAGTTATTTTCATGATTTGGCTGATTCCAGGATATGGCATAATCATTTAACGGCAGAACCATTGCCGGAACAGAGTTTATAATACCCGAATATTGCAAGCAAAGCGTGCGAAATTCAGGTCATAAAAATAAATCAGGCAGGGGTTTTATGGCGGGTTGTGTTGGTTGATGCGTCAGACACGGAAGGAAACCAGAAAACAGACGAAAGAAGTAAATAATGATCACAGGCAGTCAATACCATGCAAATATCGAGGAATTCTATGATAAAACATGCATTGGCCGGCATCTTGGCAGGAGGTATCCTTTCCGGCGCGGCATGGGCTGGACCCCCGGAATTAATCATTCCAGAATGTCCGACGCCGCCGGTAATTGACGGCAAACTTGATGATGAAGGCTGGGAAAATTCCGCGGTGGCGGCGGCATTTTACGCATTGAAATCCAAGGGCGGCGCAAAATCAGAAATGACCTCCGCCAAGGCCATGCGCGACGGGCAATGGCTTTACCTGGCATTTGAATGCCGCAATCCGGCAATGCCGCGCATCGGGCAGGAATGCGCCCAGCATGACGGTCCGCAGAACAAGGACGACTCCATTGAAATCTTCCTCGATCCGGGCACATCCGGCGGGTGTTATTACCATTATATCCTGACGTTCGCCAACGTGCGCGGGGAGCGCCGGGTGATCCAAGGCGCCAAGGATCTTGCCTGGAACCTTCCCTGGCGTTCGGCAGCGCAAGTTGGGGCGGACGGTTGGACTGCCGAACTGGGGCTGCCGCTGTTTGTGCTGGCTGAGATGGGCGATCCGCGGGATTTGCGGATGAATTTAACCCGCACCTTGATTGATTTTGCGCCGGACGGCATCGGCGAATTCACCATCCGGCGCCGCAATTATTCTTCCTGGGCGCCGATGGAGCATGGATTCCACGAACCGGAAAATTTCGGATTCGCGCGCGGCATCGAAAAAATCGCTCCACAAATTCCGTTTCTGCCGGCGATCGCGCATGCCTCAGCCGGACGTTATGAGTTCCGGGATGGCGGCATTTCATATCCGGTTTCCGGAATTTTGCGCAACCATTCCGTCACGCCGGGTTCCGTGGCGGTGGCGGCCGTGGATCAGCCGCTGGGCGGCGGCGTCTCCGAAATTGTAACGAATGTCAGTTTGCCGGGGATGCAGACCGCGGAATTTTCGCTGGATATGCCGGTGGCCGACCCCGTCCAGCGCAACGCGGCAATCCGCATCATGGATGCGCGAACCGGCGAAGTTTTGCATGCCTATCCAATCGCCGACACTTCCGGATTGACCATGATGCGCCAGCCATTGCCCGACCGGAATTATTACACGGACGAGCAATTCGCCCGTATTTTATGCCGCCTGGGCCTTCCGGCGGAACAGCTTACCGGAAAACGGCTGGTGGTCCGGGATGCTTCGGGGAAGGAACTGGCAGCCTCACCGGATATCCATCCGGAAACCGCGATTGATTTGCCCCTGGCCGGCATGCCAATCGGCATCCATGCAATGGCGGTGGCATTGACGGAGGACAGCGGCAAAGAACTGGCCCGCCGGGAATTTGCCGTTGAAAAAAAGGCGCCATGCCGCACTGGCGAAGTCAAGATAGACGTGTGGAACAGGGCAGTGTTGAAGAATGGCCAACCGGTATTCCCGTTTGGCATGCTTTTCAATTCGTACGGCGATCAGGAATATCATTTACGCCATCTGGTTGAGGCCGGTATGAACACTTTTGTCTTCTGGGGCGGGTATGCCGACCGGGACGGCCTGAAGTCGCTGCTGGAATTGGCGGCAAAATACGACGTCCAGGTATTGGATAACGCGAATTATTATGTCGGCAAAGATTGTTTCCATCCCGGCCGCCTGAGTTTGAACCCCGCAACAGTGGATGAGCGGATCAACGCCGTCAAGGATCATCCGGCCTTGCTGGGGTATTACAGCGTGGACGAGCCGAATCTCAAGCCGGATTTCAACAAGGTAATGGATGATTGCCGGTTTTTATACGAGCGGGTGCGGGCCTTGGACGGTTATCACCCGGTGTTCATGCTTTACGCCCGGGAAATTCCAAATGTTCCCCAGGCCACACAATGGGCTGATATTCTCGGATATGATGTCTATCTCACCGGCGGCATGGGGAATTATTATGCCAGCCCGGATTACATGGCCGGCTACACGACGTTCCTTGACCGCCGCGCGGCGGCCAGGCGCCAGCCGGTATGGATGCTGCCGCTGGCCGAACGCCTGGACCCGAACCGCACACCCCGCGGCCTGCTGCCGGAAGAGCACCGCAGCCAGGCCTACCTGGCCGTGATTCACGGCGCGCGCGGCGTTCTTTATTATGTGTATCAGCAGATGTCGCATCATTTGACCTGGCGCGCGTTCGGGGAACTGGGCCGCGAATTCCGGGAACTGGCGCCGGCGTTGTTGGCCCGGATGCCGGATCAATCCATTGCTTATGATCCGGGCGCGTATGCGCCGGAAAACAATCTTTACCCGGCCGTGCAGGCGGCCTTGTTCCAATACCCGGATGGCGACTTCGTATTGCTGGCCGCCAACAGTCAAATGTTCCCGGTGGATGTCGCCTGCCGGGTATCCGGCCTGCCGGATGGAGACCAGGGCGTCAAGGTAATGTTTGATGGGCGAAAATTGGCTGCGCAGAATGAATCCTTCTCCGACCGGCTGGGGTGGTGCGGCACGCGCGCCTACCGGTTTGGAATGCAGGATACCGGCCGTCCGGTTGCAATCAAGTTGACTTTGCAGCCGCATCCGGAAGAAGAACATAAACTGCCCCGAGGGAATCCGAAATTGCTTGCCGAAAAGGCCAGAAACTGGATTCCCAACGCCTCCCTGGAAATTAACACGCTGCCCGGCATTCCGGACTTTGCCGCGCCTTACCGGGTCAGCCGGCCGGCGGTGGGCGAGCCGGGCGCTTTGTGGGCCATGGACGCGGAAAATCCGTTCCATGGCCGGTATGCGGTGCGCATGACCCGCGACATCAGCCGGTGCTGGGGGATGTTTTTCGCCGCCTTCCCGCCCGCGGCGGTCAGCGAAACCCCGTATGTGCTTTCAATGTATATGCGCGGGAAAGACGGCGGGGAAAAGGCCACGGTGGTGATGATCAATGAATGCGGAAATCCTGTTCCGACCGATCCGCCGCGCAAAACCTTTGGTTTGACGAAGGATTGGCGCCGATATTTCATGCCGGTGTCCGTCCGGAAACCCAAAATATCGTGGCAGAGGAATCACACATTGCTCGTTTACCCCGGAGACGGCGACACTGTCTGGGTGGACGCCATCCAGTTCGAGCAGGGGCTGGAGCCCGG
>CAYXEK010000081.1:0-15898 GCA_964463985.1 uncultured Verrucomicrobiota bacterium | reverse complement strand
TGGTATAAATGTACCTGATTGCTTGAAAGACCGCCGCCTGGCGCATCGAAAGGCAGGGGAACATGTCGTCGTTGTTGAAAATATCAGATGCGGTTTCCATCGGCCTGCATGCGCTGATCGTCATGGCGGGCGATCCCCGTGGCGTCTTTTCCACGGTCTGGCTGGCCCGCAACCTGGGCGTTTCGCGCAATCACCTGGTGAAGGTGTTGCAGCGGCTGAACCGCGCGGGGTTGGTCCGGCCCATGCGCGGTCCGCGCGGCGGTTACGTGCTGGCCGAATCGCCGGTCCGGATTACCCTGCGCCGGGTGCTGGAAGCGCTGGAAGGCCGCCTGGAGCCGGCGGGTTGCCTGCTGCACCGGCCAATCTGCGGAGGGCATTGCGTGCTGGCGCCGGCATTCCGCGCCGTCAACCGGCAACTCGTCTCGTTTTTTACCTCAACCAATATTGCCGAGCTTGCGGCGCGCCTTTCCCGCCACCGCGGGGGGCTGCCGCGGCCAGACGGCGGAAAGGAGGAATAAAATATGTCTTCCGCTCCGGCGGTTCCGAAAAACGCAGTGTAATGGATCAAAATTCAGAACAGGAGGAAACAATGTTTTGTTATCAATGCGAACAAACGGCGCAGGGAACCGGTTGCACCCGGGCCGGCGTATGCGGCAAGGACAACCAGACCGCCAACTTGCAGGACTTGCTGATCAGCCGGTTGAAGTTGATCAGCGCTTATGCCTGGCGCGCCCGCCAGGCGGGACGCCGGAATGACCGGGTTGACCGGTTCGTCATTGAAGGCCTTTTTACCACGGTCACGAATGTTAATTTTGACCCGCAGCGTCTGCAAAAGATCCTGGAGGAATCGGAACAGATTTTGGCTTCCGCGCGGGAACTGGCCGGCGCGGACGGAGCGGAACTGACTGCGCCCGCTCCATTGCCGCGGGACCTGGACGCGTTGGCTGCCGCCGGCGAAGCCGACGGCATCATGCGCCGGCGCCGGGCGGAAGGCGACGATGCCGCCGGCCTGCAGGAATTGTTGACTTACGGATTGAAAGGCACGGCGGCCTATGCCGACCATGCGGCCATCCTGGGCCGCACGGATGAGGCGGTCAATGCCTTTATCCACGAGGCGTTGAGCTTCCTGGCCGGCGAACCAACCAGCGCGGAAGCATTGCTCGCCATGTGCCTGCGCTGCGGGGAAATCAACTTGAAGGCCATGGCGCTGCTGGATGCTGCCAATACGGGCGCCTTCGGCGATCCGGTGCCGACTGCGGTGCGGGTTGATCCGGTGCGCGGCAAGGCCATCCTGATTTCCGGGCATGACCTGCTCGATTTGGAAGCATTGCTCAAGCAGACGGAAGGCAAGGGAATCAATGTCTACACCCACGGCGAAATGCTGCCGGCGCATGGATACCCGAAATTGAAACGCTACCGGCACCTGGCGGGCAATTACGGCGGCGCCTGGCAGGATCAGCGCAAGGAATTCGAGGAATTTCCCGGCGCGATCTTGATGACCACCAATTGCATCCAACGGCCGCAGGATTCCTACCAGCAGCGGATTTTTACCTGCGGCCTGGTGGCCTGGCCGGGTGTGCGGCATATCGCCAACCGCGATTTCACCCCGGTGATCGAGGCCGCCCTGGCGGCGCCCGGATTCAAGGAGGATGGCTCCGGTAAAACCATCCTGGTGGGTTTCGGACATGCGGCAGTGATGCAGGCGGCCGGGCAGGTGGTGGAAGCCGTGAAAAGCGGCGCGATCCGCCATTTCTTCCTGATCGGCGGCTGCGATGGCGCCAAGAGCGGGCGCAATTATTACACCGAGTTGGCGCAGCAGGTTCCCCGGGATTGCGTCATACTGACGCTGGCCTGCGGAAAATTCCGGTTCAACAAGCTGGATTTCGGCGATATCGGCGGGATACCGCGCCTGTTGGATTGCGGACAATGCAACGACGCCTATTCCGCCATTCAGATTGCGTCAGCCTTGGCAAATGCTTTCAAGTGCGGCGTGAATGACCTGCCGCTTTCCATGATTCTGTCATGGTACGAGCAGAAGGCGGTTTGCATACTGCTGACCCTGCTGCATTTGGGCATCCGCAATATACGGCTGGGACCCAGCCTGCCGGCGTTCGTTACGCCGCCGGTTCTGAAAATCCTGGCCGATAAATTCAATATCATGCCCATAACTTCGCCGGAACAGGATTTGAAGGCGATTCTGGGATAATGAATATGCAGCGTCCAATCATCGTGATTGACCGGGGAAAATGCAACGGCTGCGGCCAATGCGTGCAGGCCTGCGTGGAAGGCGCCTTGCAACTGGTGGACGGCAAAGCCGCGCTGGTGAAGGAGGATTATTGCGATGGCTTGGGCGCCTGCATCGGCGACTGTCCCACCGGCGCCTTGCGCATCGAACAGCGGGAGGCGCCGCCGTTCACAGCCCCGCATCCGCCGCCCCGGCATGCCCCGCCGGTCTGTCCGGGCATGCAGGTGCGGACGGGCGGAGAACGCCCGGCGGCGCTGCCCGCGCCGCTGGATGGTCCGGGCGGACAGGCCATTCCTTCGGAGCTGCGGCAATGGCCGGTGCAGTTGCACCTTGTGCCGCCGGGCGCCCCGTTCCTCCGCGGCCGCGAATTATTGTTGCTGAATGCCTGCGGCGCGGTGGCGTCGGCTGATGTCCACTGGCGGTTCATCCGCGGCCGGGCCGTGATGGTGGCCTGTCCCAAGCTGAGCAGCCAGACCGATATACGCGACAAGTTGGCGTCCGTTTTCGCCGCCACACTGCCGCCATCCGTGCTGGTGGTCCGCATGGAAGTGCCCTGCTGCCGGGCCCTGGCCGCGGCCGCGCGCGCGGCCGCGATACAGGCCGGCTTGCCCGGCCTGCCGATCAAGGAAATGCAGATTAATCTGAACGGCGATATTGTTCCGGGCTGACGGATGTCCGCCGGCAAGCCATTGCGGCCATCGCCAATAATGCGGCGCAACTGGCGGCGGCCAGCGCGAGCACAATCTGGGTCAGCGTGCGGTGAAACAAGGCCGCGGCGCCGATGTAAGCCGCGGCAATCAGCGCCAGCCAGCCGGCGGCGCGGAAGCATTTGCGCGCCAATTCAAAATTCAGCAGCAGGTAGGCCGGTCCCAGCGGAGCAAGCGCCCAGGCCAGCCGGCGCAACATACGCAATTCTTCCGGAGATCCGGCAACGCCGGTAAACAGGCGCCAGAGCAGGCCCGCCGCCAAGCTGCAGACGGCGACGGAAACAACGACCAGCACGAGCGTGTAGAGGAATGCCGCCTGCATGGTGCGGCGGTTGCCCGGCGCGGTTTCCGGCCCCGCATCCACGACCTTGGGAAACATTGCCAGGGCGATCGGCATTGGCAGAAACACCACCGCGCGGGCGATGTTGGCGGCGCGTGCAAACATCCCCGCCATTTCCGGCGGGAAAAAAATTTTTGCAAGCACGACATCGCCATTCATCAGGACTGCAAACCCCAGCAATACGCAAAAAGCGCCCATCAGGTAACCGCGCGCGCCGGCGGGACCGGCGGACGGCAGGGCTGGAGCCCGCCGCGGCAAAACGCGCCGCAGGCCGGCTGCCGCTACGGCGGCGGAAAGCAAAGTGGCGATCGCCTGCGCCGCCAACCCCATCAGCGCCGTGGCCGACACCCAGGCAGTCAGGATGGCGCCGAAGACCAGGCGGGAAATTCCCCACGTCGGCGCAACCGAAGCATACCATCCAAACGCCTCCAACCCCTGCAACCCGCCAGACAGCGGCGGCACAAAGATCAACAGCGCCATCACCGCGGCCGCCCCAGTTGCCACGCTGCCGGAAGGCAATTTCAAGCATTCTGCGATCCAGGGCGCGGCGGCGCAACCCAGCGCCAGGATGACTGCCGCCGGCCAGAGCAATTTGCGCAGCCATAATCGCGCCATAAATGCCACGGCTTGGGACTGTCCCTTCAGCCGCAGGCGCGCGCTGAAATGCGCGGCCGCCGTGCGCAAGGCGTCCAAGGGGGTGGCGGTGATGTTGATCAACCCCAGCATGGCCGCTAACGCGCCGTATTCCAGGTCCGACAGGCGGTGGTTCATCATAATCTGGAAAAGCATGTTGGCAAGATTGCCGGCTTGCGTTGCCGCCATCATCAGGATGCTGTGCTCCAGCAGCCGTACAGGGTTTTGCTTGTTGTCTGGCATTATCTGTTCGCAAGTAAGTGGCTACAGGTTAACCGGCGCTGGCGTGGATGGCATCTCGCAGCATGCGCACCAGGTTGCGCAGCATGGCCGGCGGCGTCAGCAGCGGCGGCAGCAGGTACAGCACATTGCCCAGCGGACGGATCAGGACGCCCTGCCGCTGCAGGATGCGGCGGACAGACTGAGCGCGGCTCCCGCCGCCCCCGCGGCGATCTTCCAATTCACAGGCCGCGACCATGCCCAGGCAGCGGATGTTTTTCACGCCGGGCATCTTTTGCAGTTCCATGAACTCTGACGCCAGGATTTCGCCGGTTTGACGCGCCCGGCGCACTACGTCGTTTTTCCGGTAAAAATCCAGGACGGCAATGGCGGCCGCGCAGGCCAGGGGATTGCCGGCAAAAGTGTGGCCATGGTAAAAGGTGCGGTCTGCCGGTAGATCCTGGAAGGTCTGGTAAATCTGCTGGCGGACCATGGTGGCGCTGATGGGCAGGTAGCCGGCTGCCAGGCCTTTGCCGACGCACACAATGTCCGGCGTGATCCCGGCGTGCTCAAAGGTCCACATGCGGCCGGTGCGTCCCATGCCCATGGCTATTTCGTCCGCAATCAGCAGGATGCCGTATTGCCGGCAAAGGCGCGCCAGCCGCCGCAGGTAATCGGGATGGTAGATGCGCATTCCCGCCGCTCCCTGGCAAAGCGGTTCGACAATTACCGCGGCAATTTCGGCGGCGTGCGCGGCGATTATTTTTTGCATGGGCGCAAAACATTCACGCCGGCAGGACGCCGGCGTCCGCCCCCATGAGCAATCGGCGCAGCAGGGGGAGGGCGCCTGCCATGGTCTGGAAAGCATATGCCGGAAAGGACGATGGAACTTTGGCTGATATCCGACCGCCATTGCTCCCAGGGTGTCGCCGTGGTACGCATTTTCGAGGCTGACGAATTTATGGCGGCGCGGCTGATCCAGGTTATGCCAGTATTGCACGGCGATTTTTAAGCCGGCTTCAATGGCGCTGGCGCCGTCGGACGCGAAAAAGGCTCGCCAATGCGCGCCCGGTAAAACATTGTTCAGCGCCGCGGCCAGGGCAATCGCCCGCGGATGCGACAGGTTGCCCAGGATACTGTGCTGCAGTTCCGGCGCCTGGCGCTGGATGGCCTTGACGATCGCCGGCCGGCTGTGACCGAGGTTGCAGGACCACCAGGAGGATATGCCGTCCAGATAACGCCGGCCGGTGTTATCGTAAAGGTACGGGCCCCGGCCCCGGACGATAATCGGGAAATCTTCCGCGTTGATTTCTGAAAAGCGCGAATACGGATGCCAGATAAAACGCCGGTCCGTTTCGCGCCAATCATGATGGTGGGGCATAGGGAGTGTTCGGTGTTAAGTGTTCGGGGGGGAGGGTTGCCAGAGGTTAAATCAGGTTCAACGGTTGTTTGAGGTTGGAATTGGTGCAAAAACGTCAGTGTTCAGACGATACCCGATGTTTCTCAGAGCGTCAAGCGCAGACCGGCGCGTATGCGCCGCAGAAAGCCTGCCGGCAGGATCGCGCCTAGGTTGGGAAAATAAGGAATGCAGCCCAGCCGCGGAACGCATCCCATGCGGGGTATGCAGATCTGGTTGTCTTTTTCAATCCAGGACGGCCGTCCCGGCCGGGCGGCGTTGAACACCACGCCGGCGACCCGAATGCCTTCCTGGCGTAATACTCGCAGCGACATGAGCGCGTGATTGATTGCGCCAAGATGCATCCGGCTGGCCAGAATGACCGGCAAGTCCAATTCCCGCATAAGGTCCAGCATGGTCTGATGGTAGTTTAAAGGCGCCATGACGCCGCCGGCGCCTTCCACCACCAGCAAGTCCGCCATGCTTTGCAACTGGCGCAGATCGCGCGCGATTTTCGCAATACTGATGCGTATGCCGGCGCGCGCGGCAGCCAGGTGCGGCGAGCATGCGGGCGCAAACCGGTAAGAAGTCAACAGCGGCAAGGCCGCGGGCGGTATGGCGATATCGGCCAGCCGTCGGCAGACAGCCAGGTCGGGAGCCAACCGCGGCGTCCGCGCGGAACAGCCGGTCTGTACCGGCTTGGCCGGCAGCACCCGATACCCGGCATCCCGGCACAGGGCGGCGACCGCAGCGCTCACGATAGTCTTCCCGACATCAGTGCCGGTGCCGGTGATAAAATATCCGCGCAGTTTGGTTTTCATTTTTTCACTGCCAGGAAATAAGCAACCCGGTAGGTGGCTGCTACACCGCCGCCGGCAAACAGCGCGTCGTATGCCGCCGCCAGGCGTCGCAGTTCGCCGCGCACCAGCGGCGCGCTGCTGCGGCCGCGGGCGAAGGGGCCGGCGGTAACGCCCTGATCATGCAGGCGTCGCAGCAGATCGTCTGCGGAAGCGTGCCGGGTTTTCAGTTCCGCTACATCCATGCACATGATCCGCAGGCCGTTGGCAGTCAAAGCCTGGCGCAGTTCGGCGATTTCCGGCAGCCGACCGGCCGGCTGCTTGCCCGGCGCGATGATCTGGCGCAGTTGATGCAGCTCCCGCAACGTCCCGGCCAGCATGATCGCGCAAACCAGGTGGCCACCGACGGCCATGTGCCTGCGCACGGCTGCGAAGCCGTTGATGATCGGCTGCAGCCAGTGCAACGAGGCACTGCTGGCCAGCAGTTGGTAACCTTGGCCGGCGGGCATGGTGCGCAGATCGCCGGCCATCCATTCGATAGCGGAGTCGGGCAGCTGGCGGCGGGCCTGTTCCAGCATGGCCGGCGCCAGGTCCAATGCGTTCAGGCGGCTGTCTGGAAAACGGCGGCGCAGCCGGACGGTCAGAAACCCGGTGCCGCAGCCGACTTCGAGAATGCGTTCGGGATGCATGTCGGGCGGAATGTATTCCATCAGCTTTTCGGCCACCTTTTCCTGTACATCGGCAGCCTGACAGTAGGTTGGCGCGGCGGCTGCAAAACGCATGGCAACGGATTTCATTCTTTTGCGAGTAAAAAAGCCTCAGGCCGGCGATGGGAAAACTTAAATTTAAGGTTGTAACTTCCGTATCGCTTCAGCTATGGCTGCCGGAGCATGGCTGGGCAGGGCATGGCCCGTGTCCAGCAAATCCAATTCCGCGGCCGGCAATCGGCGCGCCAGGTATTCGGATGCCTGCCAGGGAATCACCAGGTCGCGGCGTCCGTGCAGCAACAGAACCGGAATGATAACATTTGGCAGGACTGGCCGCAAGTCGGTACGCTCCAGAAAATCCAGGCCGGCAAGCAACGCCGGCCGGCCGCTTGCCAGCGCAGCGTCAATGAGGACATCCCGCTCCGCCATGGCCAGGCCGGCGGGAGCATAGGTCAGGTCTAAAAAATCGGCCAGGGCCGTGCGCGCGTTGCGCTGCAGACGCCGGCGCAGCGATTGCAAACTGCCAAGCGGCTGCCCCCAGGGATAATCCGGCGTATGGCAGAATTGCGCTGTGCCGGCCAATAATACCAAGCCGCGCGCCAGGTCCGGCCGGGCGGCGGCGGCGGCGATGGCGGCCAACGCTCCGGCAGACCAGGCGGCCAGGATCGGCGGGGCGGGAAAAGCTTCCAGCCGCCTGGCCAGAGCTTGCGCCATATCATCCGGAGCGGAACCGGCGGATGTCAGTTCTGGCATGCCGATCAAACGTACCATCCATCCGGTTCCCAGTGCCGCCAGCATGGGCTGCCAGACGCCCGCGCCATGGGCCCAGCCGCTTATCAGCGCCAGGGGCGTGGTTGTTTTGCTCTTCATATCATTGCTGCCGGAGTCATGGCTGCATTTTCAGCGTGTTTCGACCGCCGGCCCATGCTGCGCATTCATCATAGAATACCGTTTGGCGGGTACGTTTCAATCTTAAATTCATGCTTGCATGTGTGTCCAAATCCAGTTTATATTGTTATTATATCATGAAAATGTATTATGCGCTTTCAAGTTAATTGCAGGTAAGCCGCTATTTAACAAAAGGATGCATATGCGAGATTATCATGGATGGGATGGCTTTTGGCGTTTGGCTTGCTTGGCGGTCGTATTCTCTTTGGTCCGGCCCTCCGCAGCCGTCCCGGCTGGCGCACCGGCGCTGGCGCGGGCGCGTTTGCCGTTTATGGCGAATTCCGGCTGGGCGGACCAGCGCGTTGCCTATGCCGTGCGCACCATGGCGGGCATGGTATACGTCACTCAATCTGGAGCATTGCTGTACGCCCTGCCGTCTCCAGGTCAATCGGCGCCGGATGACACAGGTATGGGTATTGTTTCTGAAAGCATCCGGGGCGCAGGCCCGGTTAGTTTGCGCGGCCGGCAACCTGCATCGGCACGGGTGAGCGTTTTTCACGGCGCGGATGCCAGGCGCTGGCGCTCCGACGTTCCTTCTTTTTATGCGGTGGAATGGGCGGATGCGCTGCCGGGCGTGCATGTTATCTGGCGGGCTTGCGGCAATAACGTGGAAAAAATTTTCACTATCCTGCCCGGCGCCGATCCGCGGGAAATTCAGCTTGAACTGGCCGGCGCCAACCGTCTGCATGTTGACGCAGCCGGCCGGTTGATTGCCCGCACCGAACACGGCGAATTGATTTTCACGGCCCCGGCAGCCTACCAGGCGGGGGTCATGGGGTACGAGCCGGTAGCGGTGCGCTATGAAGTATGCGGCGCGAGATACGGCTTTGCGCTCGGCGCCTATGATCCGACGCGGCCGCTGGTGATTGATCCGCTGCTCGGGGGAACCTATCTTGGCGGACATGAAAGCGACGGCGCCTATGCCATGGCGCTGGACGGCCTGGGCCGCGTTTATATTGCCGGGTCAACCGGGTCGCCTGATTTTCCCTGCACTCCGGGCGCCTTTCAAACAAACCAGCATGGCGTGTTCGTATCCCTGTTCGACAACGACCTGACCAACCTTCTCGCTTCGACATATCTCGGCGGCTCCGGCTTCGAATCGGCTTGCGCCATAGCCCTGGATCCGGCCGGGCGGGTTTATCTGTCCGGCACCACCGATTCCACCAATTTCCCGACTACGCCCGGAGCCTACCAGACCGAAATATCGCCTTATGACCCGGAAGTCCCCAATTATGATGTTTTCGTCGCGGTCTTGAGCGCCGACCTGAGCCAATTGCAGGCATGCACGCTGCTTGGCGGCGACGGGCAGGACTGGGGGCGGACGCTGGCGATAGACGGCTGGACCAATGTCTACGTCGCCGGTGTCACGCCTTCAAGCAATTTCCCAACGACGGACGGCGCCTTCCAACGAGTATTGCGGGGGCATGCCGACGGATTCATCGCCAAATTCAACAATGGTTTGACGCATCTGACGGCTTCAACTTATCTGGGCGGCAGCGATTATGAAAATTTGGAATCAGTCAAGCTGCGCGCTGACGGATCGGTGTATGCCGCGGGCGTTACCTCGTCCACTAATTTTCCGGCCACCAATTTCCCTTATGCTGCGGCCCTGGCCGGCGGCGATGATTGTTTTGTCGCCCGGTTGGATTCGTCGCTGCAGACGCTGCATAACGCCACCTATTTAGGAGGCGGCTCTAATGAATGGCCGAATGCATTGATCCTTGCCTCCGGCGGTTGCATATATCTTGCCGGTTATACCTGTTCCACCGATTTCCCCACTACCGTGGACGCATGGCAGCCGGTTTCCCCGGGCGGCGATCATGAAAATTACCATGGCTTTGTCGCCCGGTTTAGCGCCGACCTGTCGGTTGTGCATAATTCCACGTTCCTGGGCGGCAGCGCCGGATACAGCCAGGTCCAAGCCATGTTGCAGGACAATGCCGGCAATATATGGGTTGCGGGTTACACGTCCGCCTCCAATTTCCCCACCACCGCGGGCGCATACAGCCGGACATTGCAAATGCCGCCGGATGCGCCTTACGCCGAGCCGGACTGCTTTATCGCGCGCCTGGGCGTAGACCTGGTCTGGTTGCACATATCCACTTTGCTGGGTGGCCGCCGCGCGGACCACGCCCATGCCATGCAACTCGACAACGCGGGCAATGTTTTTGTTGCCGGCTATACGGAATCCGCCGATTTTCCCACTGCGCCGGGCAGTTATGAACGGGAATACCATGTGCCGCTGAATTTCTGGTATGGCGATGCGTTCGTGTCCAAGTTGGATGGCAGCATGGGCGATTTTCCCGCGCCGCCAGTTAACGCGGCGGCGTCGGACTGCGTCTACGCCGACCGCGTGCGCCTGTCCTGGACCGCGGCCGACCGGACCGAGGGCTATACTGTATGGCGCGGGCTGTCTTCCGACACCGGCAATGCCGGCAAACTGGCTGAAGTGGATGCTGAAACTGTGTCTTACATTGACCGGACGGCGGAGCCTGGCGTCTTTTATAATTACTGGGTCAAGGCCACCAACTCTTCCGGCGCCAGCGTTTTCAGCCGACCCGCCGCGGGTCGCCGCAGCGGGACAGCCCCCGTGGCGGCGGATTTTGACGGCGACGGCCTGGCCGATCCGGCAATTGTCGTTGAAGGCTTTTGGCAGGTGTGGCAATCGAGCGCGGGTTACGCGCTGGTCGGACCGGTTCTGGGAGACGCCGCCAATCGCACATTCGCCGCCGGAGACTTTGACGGCGACGGCCGGGCGGATCCCGGCGCGATGGATGGCGGCGGTGTATGGAAAGCCTGGCTGTCGCGCAGTCAGTATGCGCCTGTAATGCATGCCCTGGCGGCGGCCGGCGGCAGCGCCGTGGCGGCGGATTTTGACGGCGACGGGTTGGCCGATCCGGCGGTTTACCTGGCGGATACGTGGTATTTTTGGATGTCCACCGCCGCCTATGCCCAGATGGCGCAGTTTGCCGTAGGAGCCTATCCCGACGCCATATCGCTGGCAGCGGATTTTGACGGCGATGGCCTGGCCGATCCCGCCCTGTTTGATCCGGGAACCGGGGTCTGGACGGTCTGGTTGTCCGGCAACTGGTACGAGGCTTACAGCCCGTCCTTGCCGCTGGCGGAACCGGACGCCTTGCCGGCGGTCGGTGATTTTGACGGCGACGGCTGCGCCGATATTGCCGCCTGTAAACTTGGTTCGGGGAAATGGTACATCTGGCTATCCAGCCAGGGGTACGTGCAGTCCGGGCCTTACCTGTGAGCCGCAGGTTCGTCCTCCGCCGCCGGCGGGCGTATTGACCGTCTGCGGCTCCGCCAATAGGCGGCTGCGGCTCAGGCCCGGATGGAAAGCGGCGCCCGGGCCTGGCTGCCGGCTTCGCGGCCCTTGAATTCCCCGGCCAGGGTTGCGGAAATCTTTTCGGCATCCGCCGGGCGTCCTTCCAGTAGGGCGTTCAGCGCCTGCCGGCCTTCCGCGAAGCAGCGCGCTTCATCGCCGGGAATCACGGGAATAAAAATCAGCCGGTGCCCCGCGGGAGCTTCCTGGCGCGCGGCATTGGATGCGCGTTCATCCTCAACGCTGTCGCCGAACATCGCCGCGTTGCGGTAGCCGCATAATCCCAGCGCCAGCAGCGCCTCGGTCTTGGTGGCCGTCTCCTGGCCGATGTAACGCCGGATAAAGTGGATGTTCTCCTTTTCCATCGAAGCGCGTAACGGTTCTTCCGTGGCCGTCGAAACAATGTAAAAATCAGCCCGATCCCGGAATGGCTCCAGGATTTCCGGAAGCACGCCGGGCGTCAGCCCGATTTCCGTCAGCATGGCGACGCGCTGGTTGATTTCCTCGCTCCAGGCGAGGGCGCGGGCAACATCGCGGTCGCCGGCGAATTCCTGGAGATTGGCGGCGCTGATTTTACGCCCGTTTTTACGGAGGGTGTTGACCGCCTCGTGCAGTCCGGGCAGCGCGCAGGGATAGCCCTGCTTGACCAGGTGTTCCGCCAGCGCGTTGGCGCACAGGAACCGCTCCTTGCCGGCATAGTCCGCCGACCGGAAGTTTATGTATACGTAGGACTCCCGGAAAACCTCGAACGGCACGCGCTGGAATTCCCGCAAATGGAGGAAAAGCGCTGTGGACATGATCTGGTGCTTGTGTTCGGTGAATAACTTGCAGACACCGTCGAAATCCAGGGCGATCGCCAGCGGATGTCTGGCGGCGCGAGCCAATTCGGCGCTTAGTTTCTGGCTGGTAGGATTCATTTTGACGCTCCCGATGTTTTGGCTGGGCCGTGGTACAGGAAATGGCTGGCGGCCTCCAAGCTGCCGCGCAGGAGCGAATAGGTCACGACCACCGTTGCCATTTCCTTGGGCACGACCAGTTCTTCGTAAGGGTTGTTGCTGATCAGCACCACCGGCTTGCCGTGCCGCAGCAATCCGGTCAGGAATTGCCGGGTATCGTCATGGCTGTTGCGGTCGTACCATGCCGTCACCACCAGCGCATCCATCGCGGGCGCGAGCTGTTCGATCAAGCGGTTGGACGACTGGACGGTTTTGGGCTGGTAGTCAACGTAGGTCAGGTTGGCGGAATGACGCCGCATGGACTCCCAGAAAACTCCGGGATAATTCCAATAGTCGTTGGCGTTTATGGAGTTCGAAGACGGACGGTCTATCAGCAGGATTTGCTGCTCCGGACGCAGCGGCAGAATTTTTGCGCGGTCGCGCAGCAGATGGACTGCGCGCCGGGACGCTTCGCGTCCGACGGACTGGTAATCTTCATGAAAGAGATGCTCGTTGAGCCCTTCCGTCCGCGCCAGACCGCCGTTGTTGAAGAGGCCGTAATCCCACTTGAGCGACCAGATGCGGCGCAGGGATTGATTAACGCGCTCCTCGGAGATGCGCCCGCCCCTTATGGCTTCGGCCAGCGCGGCATGCGCTTCGTAGCGCAGGGAGTTGTCGTCCTTTAGCAGCACGATGTCCACGCCCGCTTCAATGGCCTTGACTACAGCTTCGCCGACAGTGTACCGCGCCATCAATCCGCCCATGGTCATGGAGTCGGTGGTGATCACGCCGTCAAACCCGAATTCCTCGCGCAGGATGCCGGTGATGATCGGGCGGGAGACGGTCGAAATCTCACCCGAGGGATCGAGCATGGGATAGATCGAATGCCCGGGCATGACGGCCGGGACGATTCCTTCCGCGCATAGCCTGGCATATGGCGCCAGATGCCGGCGGTAAAATTCCGCCCGGTCCATCTTGATCGCGGAGAGGCCATGGTGGCTGTCATTGGCGGATTCGCCGCGGCCGGGATAGTGCTTCAGCGTGGCAATGATTCCGGCTTCCGCGAAGCCCTGCAGGGCCGCGCGGGCGGATTCGATCACGATTTCCGTGTCGGGAGAGTAGGAGCGGGTGCTGATTTCCGGGTTGCGGGGGTTGGTGTTGACGTCCACCACCGGGGAATGCACCTGGTCCACGCCAATGGCCTTCAATTGACGGCCCGCCGCGCGCAGCGCCCGGCGGATCAGGTCCGGATCACCCAGTCGGCCGAATCCCATCGGCGCCGGCAAGGTAAGCAGACCGGGAGGCAGGTAATTCGAGCCTTCGCCGCTTTCATAATCAATCACCATGTGCAGTGGAATGCCATGCTTGCGATCCATCGCCATGCGGCGCAGGCGGTTGAGCACGCCGGCGTATTCCTCGGCGCGTAAGCTGGGCGGCTTGATGCTGTCGTTCCAGAGCTTTTCGCCGGGCCGCGGCGGCCGGAGCACGTTTTCCACGCCCGGCGCGCCGTCCGGCAGGTAGCGGATAAATTTGCGGATGTAGGGCGAAATCCGCAGCCCGCCGATATTGTATTTGGCAACGAATGTTGCCGTTTCCGGGTCGGCAATCGTGCCGTTGAATCCAAGCACCATTAACTGGCCGGCTTTTTCCTCGGGCGTCAAGGCGCCCAGCAGGCTGTTGATAGTCTTTTCTTTCTGCGCTTTTTGCGAGGTGTATGTTGACATGTGCCTCCCATCTGGCCAAGCAGTCCGCGCGCGCTTTGACGCGCGCCAAAGTTTTGCAAACAGGCCGCCCAGCATAACGACTGCGCCCTCCAAGTCAAGTCAAATGCCGAACCGGCGCATCAGGGCGCATCTGGCTCCGGGATAGGCGGCCAGAGCCTGGCCGCCCTACCGAAGAAAAAACGCAAGAGATAAAGCGTGTAATGCCTGCACTGATCTTTGCTGAAGGGCCCTGTGTTCCGTTCCTGTTGTTATGCGCCGCGGCTTGTCCTGCATAGTCCGGCGAAGCCCGAGGCGGCGAATCCGGATGCCGGTCATCGTTTGGTCTGCCGCCGAAACCAATCCTGTCTGTTCCGCAAAAAACACCCTGTCCGCCGTTTTTTGTTGAAAGATGTGATGGAACCGGATTAAATGCCGGACACTCTGGCGGATGCGGGGATGTTTTCGCCGGCCGCCGGCGCCGGAACGGTTATGCCAAAGAAATGCCTATTCATCATCAACGGGTTGGGGCTGGGTAATTCCACCCGGTGTTACGCCATCATCGAGCAAATGCGCCGGCAACGTCCGGAAGTGGAAATCCATGTGCTCACTTCCGGCAACGGGCTGGAGTTCTTCCGGGACAAGCCGGAAATCGCCTCGCTGAACGCGATGGAGAATTTTTTCTACTCGGTGAAGCACAACCAGATCAGCGCCTGGCGGACCTTGCTTTCGGCCGGCCGCCTGGCCCGCCTGGCTATGATCAAGAACCGCCAGGTGGAGGATGCCTTGAACCGCATACAGCCGCAGGCGGTGGTCACCGACTCGGAATACACCGTGCGGCCGGCGCGCCGGCGAGGAATCCCGGTGCTGGCGGTGAACAATTCCGACGTGGTGGTCTCGGAATATTTCCGGCGCAAAGAAACGCCATGGTCTGTCGCCGGCCAGTTCTGGCTGGTGGAGTTCATGGATTATTTGTTCCACCGTTTTTTTGTGGATGCGGTGATCAGCCCCGCGCCGGCGCGCCTGCCAGCGCGCCACCGGCGCGTCCGCCGCGTCGGCTTGATCCTGCGCGACGAAGTGCGCCGCCTGGCGCCGGCGCCCGCCCCGTTCCGTAATCCCCGCGCGCTCCGCGAAATGCTGTGCATGCTCAGCGGCTCGACCCTCGGCACCCGTAAGAACTTGCTGTTTCACGATTTGCCGTATCGCGTCGCGGTGATTGGCCGGGCGGGCCCCAGCGACGAGCGGGTGCGTTACCATGGCCGGCTGATGCACAACACGCAGCACCTGGCGCAGGCCGAATTGCTGGTGGTGAACGGCGGCTTCAGCGCCGTCAGCGAGGCGCTGGCTTTGAACAAGCCGACGTTGGTGATACCCGTGCCGCGGCATGCGGAGCAATATGTCAACGCCATGCTGGTCCGTGATTTGGGCCGCGGCGACCTGACCACGGAAAACGAGGTGATTGAACGCATTAAGGAGTTTTACGAAACCGACACCTGGAGCGGATTCACGCCGTACCAGCCGGAGTTGTGCCTGGACGGCGCGCAGGAAGCCGCGGACATCATCAACTCGTTTCTGTAATCAGAATTGCTTGCAAAAGTTAGCTTTAGAGCCGATTTCAAAAGTCGTCCCCTGCCACCTTGCGTGGCAGGAACGAAAGGTTATGCAAAAACACAAGGTGTTGTATTTCAATAATATACGTCGTTTTGCATAACCTTGGTCTCCGGCGGGACAAGCCCGCCGGGGGACTTTTGAAAGAGACTCTTTAATAAGCCGTATTCAGTAGACAGCAGTCAGGAGTTAGAATGGTAAACTACGTAACACATTGATCATAAACTGCTTGCTTTTTATTCTGAATTCTGACTCCTGAATTCTGAATTCTTTCCACTGTCATCCCACAGATATAATTTATCACCTGGAAACGACGATATTCTTAAGGA
>CAYXEK010000080.1:0-15967 GCA_964463985.1 uncultured Verrucomicrobiota bacterium | reverse complement strand
CATCCCCCGTGAAATTAAAGATTATACAAATCACCAACAAATTTGTCTTACACCCGGAATCCTTTTAAAGGCAAAATCAACATTGCCAAACCGGATCGGACCGGGTATATTGAACCCGTATTTTGCCATGGAACGGCAGCCGTATTCCGGGGATTGGCCGGAAAAATGAGCCGCTGGTTGAAAAGACCGTATCGGCAAAAGGGAGGTTAGCATGCTGGCTTGCGCAAAACGCATGGATATCACGCCGTCCGGTCCAGTCTGGATGGATGGCATGATCCGCTCCCACCCCTCCACCGGCGTCCATGATCCGATTTACGCCAAAGCCCTGGCCCTGGCAAATTCCAGCCGGCCGGAAGAATGTTTTGTCCTGGTCTCTCTGGATGTCTGCGTGCTGCGCACGGAAGACGCCCTGGAGATTCGCCTGACGGCATCTGGAAAAACAGGCATTCCCGCCGGCAACATCATCCTGGCCGCCACCCATAACCATTCCGGCCCCGCCCTGGCCGGCATCCTGAACCCAACGGCGGAAGAATATCTGTCCGGCTTGAAACCGCGCGTGTCCGATTTGATTGCGCATACTGTCCGCGGCCTGGCGCCCGCCGCGGCGGGCTGGGCGGCCGGCGCGGAAAAAACCATCAGCCATTACCGGCGCCTGATGGCGGACGACGGCCACGTGGTGATGAACTGGGAACCATTCGCGCCGGAACACATCATCGGGCCCCTGGGCAAAATTGATCCGGAAGTCCTGGCGCTGCGGGTGACCGCCGCCGGCGAGCCGGCTGAGCCGATCGCCCTGCTGTTCAACCATGCCGGCCACCCGAACGTGCTCTCGGGTGATAATTACCTGATCAGCGGCGATTATCCCGGCCTGGCCGAAAAAATACTTCAGGAAAAATGCGGCGGCGTGGCCCTCTTCCTGAACGGCGCGCAGGGTTCCGTGGACATTGACGGATTGAAAGACCGCGACGATGCCGGGTTGCAGCGCGTCGCCAGCGCCCTGGCCGGCGCCGTCCGGACGCTGTCGGATAAAATCAAGCCGTCCGATCTCAAGGTCATGGGCGCCAACCATTCTTTCAACGTGCCCGCCCGGAAGATCACCGATGAAGAAATGGACTGGGCGGCCGGCATTTTGAAGCAAACCGGGGGCGCCATCCAGGCCATGGCCGACGGCGTGGGCGACGACTACAAGGCCCGGCTCTTTACTTCGCTGCGGCAAATCCAGGACCAGGACATCGCCATCGAGCAGACCTGCGTGGCCGTCGGCGACGCCGCGCTGATCACCTTCCCCGGCGAGTTGTTCACCGAAATCGGCATGCGGATTAAATCCAAGAGCCCGTTCCGCCATACCGCCATCGTCGGCCTGGCCAACGGCTATACCGGCTACATTCCGACAGCCAAGGCCATCCTGGAAGGAGGCTACGAACCTGACACCCGCCGGCTGGACGCCTCCGCCGAGGACTTGATTGTAACTCACAGTTTGAAACTCTTAAATCAGGCGCACCGGCCTGAAGGATGAATGAGTCTCTTTCAAAAGGGTTCAGTGTTGGGCAGTCAGAATGATATGGCAATGTAAGGCGTTGATTTTATGCTGTTTACCATTGTTCTGAAAGCTGACTGCTGAATTCTGAATTCATTCAAAACGTTAGTTTTGAAATTGGCTCATCATTCTGCGTTCATCATTCATAATTTTCCGCGCCCATGGCCACCCAATCCCTCAGTTTATTGCAATCGCAGAGGCAGATACAGACGCTGGCGCCGCAATTGCGCCAGTCGCTGGAATTGCTGCAGTTGCCGGCGCTGGAACTGCGCGCCATGATCCAGAAGGAACTTCAACAGAATCCCACCCTGGAGGAGAAAGCCCCCGATGCTCCGACCATCGAAATCGAGCCGGCCGCCGGCGCGGTGGACGATGCGGGGGAAATGAATTTCAAGGAGGAATTCGACATCCTGGCCCGCATGGACGACGAGTGGTGCGAGTATTTCATGCAGGAACAGGAATACCGGACTCCCGATCCGGACCACGACCAGAAGCAGGAGTTCCTGATCAACAACGCCGGCGAATCGCTCCAGGAGCACCTGCGCCGGCAGTTGGCGGTCGCCGCACTCGACGAACATGACCGCCGGCTCGGCGAATTGCTGATCGGATCCATCAACGAGGACGGGTTCCTGGCGCAGCCGCTGGAAGCCCTGGCGGAATCCGCCGGCGCCGACCTGACGCGCCTGCAGGACGTGCTGAACCTGATCCAGGATTTCAGTCCGGTGGGCGTCGGTGCCCGCGACTTGCGGGAATGCCTGCTGCTGCAACTGGAGCGGCTGGGCCGCGCGGATTCAGTCGCCGCCGCCATCGTGGACCGGCACCTGGAATTGCTGGGCCGCCATGAATACCGCGAAATCGCCCGGCAGCTCGGCCAGCCGGCGGCGGAAGTGCGCGAGGCCGCGCGTTTGATCGCCACGCTCGATCCGCGCCCCGGCCGCGCGTTTGACACGGATGTCACCCAGTATATTGTCCCGGAAATCACCGTGGAAAAAGTCAACGGCCGCTATGTCGTCATGCTGAGCAACGACCACTTGCCGCACCTGCGCATCAGCCGGCAATACCGGGAGTTGATGCAGCAAAGCGACACGCAGCCGGAAGTGCGGGACTACATCCGCGACCGCATACGCTCGGGCGTTTTTCTGATCAAAAGCATCGCGCAGCGCCAGCAGACCATCTACCGTGTCGCCGCGGAAATCGTCCGGGTGCAGAGCGACTTCCTGGACCGCGGCATCGCCCACCTCCGGCCGCTGGTGATGGCCGACGTGGCGCGCAGGGTGAAATTGCACGAAACTACCATTTCCCGCTGCGTGGCCAACAAGTACATGCGGACACCCCAGGGCGTTTTTGAAATGAAGTACTTCTTCACCCCGGGGCTGAAAACCGCCGGCGGCGCAACCGTCTCCAACAAAACCGTCCAGGACATGCTCCAACACCTGGTGGCGCAGGAAGACCCCGCGCAGCCGCTGGCCGACCAGGAAATCCAGGCGCGGCTGCAGCAGCAGGGCATCCAGGTCGCGCGCCGCACCATTGCCAAGTACCGGCTCGCCCTCAAAATTCCGCCATCGCACCTGCGGAAAACATCCTGAGCGCGACGGCGGCAATCATTCCACCCATACCGCTTCAAATTCGCGCAGCGGCGGCAGTTTAATCGCTCCGCCGCGGCTGACGCTCAACGCGCGGCCGGCGGTCAGAGAACGCGCCCGGCGCGCCCCGCCGCGCACCCGCAGTTCCAACCCGTGGATTTCGGCCGCCCGGTTGATGGGGCGGGTCATGCCGCCATTGTAATTCACCAGGTGAACCAGCCGGCCGGATCGGCCGGCGCAGCGCCGGATGGTAATCTCGATCGCGCCATTTCCGCCGCTCAATTCCACCGGCGGACGGGCATGGCCGGCCAGTATCTGGCCGATCAGCCGGTCGTAATGGGTAATACCGAATTTGCGGTAGAATTCGAAAAACATTCCGGCGATGAAAACCGCCTGGCCGCGCCCGCACCGGCGCGCCATGACGAAGGGATATTCCGGCGCTTCCGGCCGGCCGGAATACCGCCCGGCCAGCGGCGGGCACAACCGACCCCGGACGCAGCCCTTGACGGCGGCCACATCCAGCGCCAGCGTCGGCGCCGGCAGCAAGTCCACGCCTTCATCGGCAAAAATATCCAGCGGTTTGGACAGGGCGAAGTAATCGTGCGTCTGATACCGGCGGTATCCCCGGAAACGCGCGCCGAACAGATCGCGCAGCAGGAAGTCCCGGCGCTTTTTCCCCTGCCCGTCAAACAGCGAAGTTTCGCCGTCCGCCAGCAGCAGGCCGCCCGCGCGCACAAACTCGCGCAAACGCCGGCCGGTACGCTCGGACATGCAGGCGATATTGGGCAGCACCAGCGCCCGGTAGCGCTCCAGCCGGTCAACATTCAATTCCGTCGTGATATCGAAGGGAATGCCGGCACGGAACAGTGCGCCGGCGGCGCCGTTAAGTCCGGCCATGTAATCGCCGGCCGCGCCGGCGCGCTGCCTGCCGGAACTGTCGTACAGGTCGGAGGCCTCGCCGGCGGAGGTGTAATTGGCGGCGGTATCGAACGAGTGAAAAATAGCCGTTTCCGCCGCGCTTTCGGTGTCGGCGTAATATGCGGCCTGCCGGCGGTCGAATTGAACCATCTCCCGCGCGGCCCCGCCGGCAAGCGAGCGCAGCCGGCTCGTGGCGCAATGGATGCCGTACCAGACGCTGGCGCCGTTGGCGAGGGCTGAGGCGTAACACAGGCGGGTTTCCGCCGGGGTGTGCAGGTACCAAGACCAGGGCTTGTGGTCGCCGGCCATGAAAATCACCCGGGGCTTGGCCCCGGCCACCGCCTCCACGGCCCGCGCATGCAGTCCGCAGCGCCAGATGTCGGTCTGGGCCGGCGGACCGTAAAACTGGAACCCGCCCTCCGTGCCCACGATATCGTTGCAGGCCAGCAACGCGCGCATGTCGTCCGCGCCGCCGCCGCCATGCAGCAAGCCCATGTTGTTATATGCCAGCCAGGCCGGGTTGACCTGCTTCACGCGGGCGTAAGCTTTGCGCAGAAACTCCAGCCGGGCGGCGCGGGCAAACCCGGCCAGCGCCGCCGGCGCGGCTTTTAGCATGGACTGTCCGTGCCGGGCCCGGAAAAGCTTCTGGCAACGCGGACAGAAGCAGGGGATGGACACCGGCCCGTCGAAAAACACCCCGGCGATTGCAAACGGCGCCAGGCTGTCAATCACGCCCAGAAAATATTCCACCCAGCTTGAATTCAGGCAGCAGCCGTAATAGGTACCGTACAGTTTCGTGTATGCGCCGGACCGATCCACCAGCGCCCATTCCGCGGCGCGCCGGTTCTGGGAAGCCAGCAGAATGTGGCAATTAAGGTAGAGGATGGTTCGAATGCCGCGGCGGCGGGACTCGGCAAGGTACTTATGCAGCTTCGCGCCATGGCGCTCCGCGTCGAACACGGCCGAGTACAACTCCGCGTGCGTATGGAAAAGCTGCTCGGTGTCAAACCCGAACTCCTGCCACAAACCGGGCACCTGCATGGTCCGCGCGGGGCCGCCTTCGAAATCGCATTGCAGGGCGGCTGTCCGCATGTGTTTGTTAATGGTATTTCCTGGCTTCATAAATTAACTCTCTACGGCTGGGACTGAATTGGTTTGAGCCGATTCAAAAGTTCTACCCCAAAGGTCGGGGTGGAACCCGACCCTCCAACAACGGGTCATTTTTTCATTTTGGAGCGACGACTTCCACGTTGTCCGAGACTTTTGCAAATGGCTCAGTTGGTAAACATCCGCAGTGTTGATTAAACCTAATGATTGCGGCCGCAAAATTCCAGCATAAAACTTCCGCCGCTTCTTTTTCCATTGTGTAGGGCAACGTATAATTTCATTGCCAAACGCAGAAAAGTGGTATAATAAGAGTTGCTTTCAAAAGTCAGCTTTTGAAAGCAGTATTCAGAAGCCAGTAGTCAGTAGTCAGAATCGCAAACAATATAACACGTTTACAAATAACATCTTGTATTTATTCTGAATTCTGTCTCCTGACTTCTGAATTCCTCCAAAACGTGAGTTTTGAAATTGGCTCAATAAGAGTTGATTTAAAAATTCAGCTTTTGAAAACAGTATTCAGTATCCAGAAGGCAGCAGTCAGAATCGCGCAATTCATAAAACATTTATAACAAACATGTTGTATTTGTTCTGAATTCTGACTCCTGAATTCTGAATTCTTTCAAAACGTGAGTTTTGAAATTAGCTCTGAGATGATGAAAACAAGGCTTAATCTCATGTTCGCGCTGGCGCTGGCGGCGGGGTGGCAACCCTGCTGCCCGGCGGCATCCGAACTGCCCGACTTCGGCCATTACCAGATCATCCTGGACCGCAAACCTTTCGGTGAAATCGTGCCGCCGGAAACAGCCGAGCCGGGCGCCGCGGCCGGCGGCGCGCTGGCCCAGAACCTGGAATTGCGCGCCATCATTGACGATGGCGAAACGATGCGCGTCGGCATGTTCGACAAGGGCGGCAACCGCAGTTTTTACATCAGCCTGGGCGAAACCGTGGAACAGTTGGAGCTGGTCAGCGTGGATTACGATGCCGAGGAGGCGGTGTTGCGTAAAATGGATGAAACCATCGTGCTCAAGCTCAGGCCGGAAACTGAAGGCGGCGCGGCGCCGGCTGCCGCCGCGCCGGCCATGCAACCAAAACCCGATGCGCCGCCCTTTCACACCGCGGCGCCAACCGCCGGGCCGCGCCGGCCTTTTTTTGCCGAATTGAAGCGGCGCCGCGAAGCCGCCGGCACCAATCTGCCCGCTCCGCGAGGTTTCGCCGAGTTTTTCAAACAGGCCGCCCCGCCTCCCGGCGCCGCTACCAACCCGCCGTCGCCTTTCGGCCCGTTCACGCCGGTCGCCGGCACCAATGCCGGCTTTGTGCCGTTTGGCGCGCCGTCCGCGGCGCCTTCCGCGCCGGATGCCGCGGTCTTCTCTCCCTTCAATCCCAACCAGCCGTCCGCATCCGTCCCGGAGACTGTCCCGGCGGACAACTTGCTGCAACTGCCGGCGGAAAGTGTCGAACAGCCACTGGATGCCGTCCCTTTCCAATTCATCACGGAGTAATCCCCTGCTTCAAGCGCCATGCCTGACCAACTCCAGCCAGTCCCGCCGCTTGGCGGCATTACAGTCGTCCTGCCCTGTCTGAACGAGGAAGCTTCCATCGCCCAGGTCATCGCCAAGGCCCGCGCCGGCCTCCAGCGGCTGGCTCAGCGCGGCGAAATCCTGGTGGTGGACAACGGCTCCAGTGATGCTTCCGTCCGGATCGCCCAGGAAAACGGCGCGCGGGTTATCCGCGAAAAAATCCGGGGTTACGGTTCCGCCCTGCGCGCCGGGTTCCGCCAGGCCGCGTATGGCATTATCGTGATGGGCGACGCCGACCTGACCTACGATTTCGAGCGGATGGATATCCTCGTGCAGCCGATACTCGATGGCCAGGCCGACCTGGTGATGGGCAACCGCATGCACCGGATCCAGCCCGGCGCCATGCCCGGCCTGCACCGTTACATCGGCAATCCCCTGCTCTCGCTCTTCCTGCGCATCATGTTTCACAGCAACGCCGTGCATGACGCCCACTGCGGCATGCGCGCCATCACCAAGGAAGCTTACGAACGCCTGCATTGCGTCACTACCGGCATGGAATTCGCCAGTGAAATGGTCATCCGCGCCATCCGCTGCCGGCTGCGCATAGCCGAGCGCGACATTGAATACCGTCCGCGCGTAGGCGAATCCAAGCTGCGTTCCTTCAAGGACGGCTGGCGCCACCTGCGGTTCATGATCCTCCACAGCCCGACCATGCTGCTGTTGCTTCCGGGCATTGTCTGCTGGCTGGCCGGTCTGGCGATATCGCTGCCGCTGGCCTTCGGCCCGATTGTCCTTCAGCAGCGCGCCGTGGATATCCACTGCATGCTGCTGGGCGGGGTGCTGAACATCATCAGCATGCAAATCATTACCATTGGCATCCTGGCCAAGGCTTACGGGCATCTATCCGGCCTGCATTCCGACCAGTTGATAGCCTGGCTGTACCGCTGGTTCACTTTCGAACGCGCCTGCGTGATCGCCGCCGCGGTTTTCCTTGCCGGCCTGCTGATCGCGCTGCTGGTGGTCGGCCAATGGGTGGCCAGCGGATTCGGTGAACTTAACCAGCAGCGCCTGCTCTTCCTGGGCGTAATTTTCCTGGTGAACGGCGTGCAACTGGGCACCTCATTTTACCTGCTGAGCATCATGGCGCTGCCCCGGCATCTCGATCGGATTCCGCCTCAAGCCGCCGAAACCGGTATCCCGGACGCCTGATTTCCGCCCCGCTGCCCCGGCCTCAAGCCAGCCGGCGGGCCAGGGTATCCGCCAGGGCTTTGTATTTTTCGTGAATCATGCGGCGGTCGAATTCCCGGAACTCGGCCAGCATGGCCTGCTCCTGGGCGTCGGTAAAGTACGCCCGCACCGCGGGGAAAAACACCTTGTCTTCCTTTTCAATATGGCGGGGATAAAATTCCGCCAAAGTCCGCAGTTCGGCCGCGATGTCCGCGAGCGCCGCGGCTTCGCCGCCGCGATAGCGGTCGTTGGCCGCCACCAGCGCCTTCACGGTTTGGCGTCCGCGCACGTGTTCCTGAACCAATTCCTCCATCAGCCGCCGGTCAGGAACGGACAACGGTTTCCGGTCCAGTTCGCGGAACAGTATATCCTCCTCCTTGCCGTGGTGCGTGCGGTCCGCATAAGTCCGGATGAAATCCACCGCCGCGTCCACCCACTGCGGGTCCGCCCGGGCGTCGGATTGGATGTGCGCCAGGATTTTCCGGATCACCGCAATCATGCGTTCAATCAGCCGATGTTCAATCATCAACGGTGCGCGCGCTTGCATGATATTTCCCTCCCTGTTGGCTTGAATGCATTCTGGAGCCGCTTTCAAAAGCTGACTTTTGCAAGTGAATCTCCGGTTAAGATTTTCCAATGATACTAACCGCGCATGAACGCGTCAATTTTGGATTTGATGCGCGCGGCGTTCCGCGGCACATGCAGCACATCGCATTCCGTGCCGAGGATGAACGGGTGTTGCGCGGCGCGCATGCGCCGGCGCAATTCCCGCCCCAGTTCCGACACTTGAGCGAGGGAAATCGCCTGGTCCGAATAAAAATGCTTGGATGGCAGGTTGCCGTATAAAACCGTGGTCTTGGGCAGCAAACGCGCGTCGTCCCAGAGGACGCGCGAACTGCCGAGACTGAGGATCGCCGGGTTAAGCCTGCCGAAAGCCGCCACCATGTCATCGGTCAATTCTCCGCAATCATGCAGAATCAAATCCATACCGCGTTCGCCCAGCCATCGGTTGATGCGTTCCAGATTGCGCATTACCAGGCGGTCAAACAATGCGGGATTGCCCTCCAGTTGTGCGGGCGACATATAGGTCGTGTTGACGGACGGCTCGATGATCATGGCCGCGCGCGCGCCGGCGGCCTGTTGCGCGGACAAGTAACGCAGGCAGACGGCCAGCGCCAATTCCAGGCATTGCTCCACCAGCGCCGCGCCGGGATCGTCCCGGCCGCCGGCGCCCAGCAGGTATATCGGCACGATCGGGTCTTCGATCAACTTGGTCATCAGGGTAAACGGGCCCGTGCACATGCCCACCGGGACCAGGTCGGTTTGGCGGGCGATGTGTCCGATGGCGCCGCAGCAGGCGCGCATGCGCGGTGAAAGCGGCGCGGTGATCCCGGCGCTCAAACGGCTGAACTGGCCGGCCGGCAGCGGCTCCCTGAAAACGTAAGTCTCGCGGCCATCGGCCGGGACGCCTGCCTGCTCCAGGAGAAAATCCTTTTCCAGCCGCAAATCCATGTGGGGAAATGCCAGGGGTGTCTGATAACGGCGCGCCGCTGCGGCGATGATTCCGCCCAGCCGCGCGCCATCGGTCAGGATGCCTTCAGACCCCTCCTGCTCATGAAGCACCAGGTCCACCCCGATCGGGAAGGCCGATCCCTGTTCGGCCAATTTCAGATAAAATGCGCGGTCCATTGGACAAGTCCTTCGTGGTTGAAATCGCCTGGTTGATCCCGCGCTATTCCTGCACCGGGGCGTTTCCGGTGGCAAAATATTCCATCAAGGCTGCGCCATGCTTCAATGGTCATGGACAAAAGCTTTTATTTCTTGTATGTTCCACAAATGGCCGGCATCCATTCCGCGCTGCAAAAGGCCGTTGCCTGCCCGCGATAAATCATGCCAGCCGGCGCAGCCGTTGAAAAGATAAAAATCATCCGCCGCCCGGCCAGGGGATTACAATGCAAGCTCCTTATCCAAAGTCCGATTTGCCAGTGGTGGCCATTGTCGGACGGCCGAATGTCGGCAAGTCAGCGTTATTCAACCGGCTGGCCGGCCGGCGTGTCGCCATCGTCCACCACTCCAGCGGCGTCACGCGCGACCGCCTGAACTGCCCGGTGCGGCA
This sequence comes from uncultured Verrucomicrobiota bacterium, assembly GCA_964463985.1. Lineage (GTDB taxonomy): Bacteria > Verrucomicrobiota > Kiritimatiellia > JAAZAB01 > JAAZAB01 > JAXGPF01. The sequence continues at coordinate 5,962 of CAYXEK010000080.1, read as the reverse complement.
TGCGGATCGTGATTTCATGCTCGTGGACACCGGCGGGCTGGAGCCGCCGGAGGCGTCCGATGATCACGCCGGCCGGACGCAGCAGCGCGCGATTGCCGCCTCCATCCGCCGGCAGGCGGAGGCGGCGCTCCAAACGGCCAGCCTGGCGATCATGGTAACGGACTTGCAGGCGGGCCTGGCGCCGTTGGACGAAGAAGCCGCCGCCTTCCTGCGGCGCGCCGGACTGCCGGTGCTGCTGGCGGTCAACAAGTCCGACTCGCCCGCGCATGACGCAGCCGCGGATGAATTTCACCGCCTGGGTTTCCCCGTCTTCGCCGTCTCGGCCCTGCACCGCCGCGGCATTGCCGAATTGATGCAGGCGGCGGCCGCGGCCCTGCCGCCGGCCGCGCCCGCGGCGGCGGCGGACGACCTCCTGAAAATCACCATCGCCGGCCGGCCCAATGTCGGTAAATCCTCTTTTATCAACGCGCTTTTGCACGATGAACGCCTGATCGTCTCCGACATGCCGGGGACGACGCGCGATTGCGTGGATGTGCCTTTCACGCTGACGCGCGGCGCGGAGCGCCGGGAATACCTGCTGACCGATACCGCCGGTCTCCGCAAGGTCAACCGGCTGCGCGAGGCGCCGGACCACATCGGGCTGCGGCAGGTTGAACGGCAAATTCAACGGGCCGACGTCGTTTTGCTGATACTGGACGCCAGCCAGGGACCGACGGCGCAGGACAAAAGCATCGCGCGCCTGATCATGGATCACGCGCGCGGCATGGTGGTGGCGCTGAACAAGTGGGATTTGCTGCGGCAGGCCGGGAAACCGGACGCGGGCGTTGCCGCCATCAAGGCGGAATTGCCGTTCATGGCATTTGCGCCGGTGTTCTGCGTTTCCGCCCGCACGGGCTTCAACCTGCGCCAGGCGCTGGAGGCAGCAGCCGCCGTGGCGGATGAAACCCGGCGCAAGCTGCCCACCGGCCCATTGAACCGGGCAATCCAGCGCGCGGCCGAACGGGTGCAGCCGCCGCTGGTCAAGGGACGCCGCCTGAAGATATTTTACGCCACGCAGACCGGCACGCAGCCCCAGACGATTACGCTGTTTGTCAACACCCCCGTCCGGCTCACGGACGCCTACGAGGCGTTCCTCGTCAAGTCTCTGCGCCGGGAGTTCGGATTGCAAGGCGCACCGGTGGTTTTAAAACTCAAAACCTGCCACACCAACGCCCATCCGCACGACGCGGGGCCCACGGCGGACAATTGAAGGCGCAAGCTTACTTTGCGCCGGCCGATTCCGGCCAGAGCCGGGCGGCGCGGGCGGCCAATTGCGCGGGATACGCATCCAGATCAAACGCGCCGGCCGCGCCGCTGTCGCGCGCCGCTGCGGCCACGGCCAGCGGCACGCGGTCAAACAGCCGGCGGTCGAAGGGTTTGGGCACGATGTAATCCGGCCCGAATTCCAAGTCCGGCGCATGGTAAATGCGCTTGACCGATTCCGGCGCCGGCTCGCGCGCCAGGTCGGCCAGGGCGCGCGCAGCGGCCTTCTTCATTTCCATGTTGATGGCGCGCGCGCGGACATCCAACGCGCCGCGGAACAGGTACGGGAAACCCAGGACATTGTTGATCTGGTTGGGATAATCCGACCGCCCGGTGGCCATGACGTACTTGCGCGAACCCATGGCGGCTGCCGCTGCTTCCGGGGCGATTTCCGGGTTGGGGTTGGCCATGGCGAAAATGGCCGGAAAGTCGGCCATCGCCCGGACATCATCCGGGCCGACGCACCCGGCGGCCGATACGCCGATGAACACATGCGCGCCGCGCATGGCTTCCGGCAGTTTCCGCGCCTTGATGCCGGGGACAGCATGCCGGCGCTTCATGTCGTTCAGGTCGGCGCGGCCGTCATGAATCACGCCCTTGGAGTCGCACATGATTACCTGCCGCGCGCCGGCATCCTTCAGCATGTCGGCGATGCGGATGCCCGCGGCGCCCGCGCCGTTGATCACGATGCGCAAGTCGGCCAGTTTGCGGTCGGCCAGCAGGCAGTAATTGAACACCCCGGCCAGGGTAATGACGGCGGTGCCCCACTGGTCGTCATGGAAAACGGGGATATCCAGCATTGCGTCCAGGCGCCGTTCGATTTCGAAACAGGCGGGCGCGGCGATATCCTCGAGATTGATCCCGCCGTACATGCAGGCCAGCCGCGCCGTAGTGTCAATCACGCGTTCCGGGTCGGTGCGGCCGGCGGACTTGCCGTTCAGCCGGCAAAAATCCAGCGGCACGGGCCAGCCGTCAACATCGCCGAAGGCCTTGAATAATACCGCCTTGCCCTCCATGACCGGGATGCTGGCCGCGGCGCCCAGGTCGCCCAGTCCGAGGATGGCGGTGCCGTCGGACACCACCGCCACCAGGTTGCGCCGCGCGGTGATATCATGCGCGGCGGCCGGACGTTCGGCGATGGCCTTGACGGCTTCGCCGACGCCGGGGGTGTACGCCATGCTGAGGTCTTCCGGTCCGTCAAGGGGCTTGGTCAACAGCGTGCCAATCTTGCCGCCCTGGTGATAATCCAAAATTTTTTCTCGACAGATGCTCATGGGGGCCATAGTATAGGCGCGGTTTGTCAAAATGCAATGCAATTGCATCTCTGCAACCGCACCTGCCCCCTTCGTCTATCGGCTAGGACATCAGGTTCTCATCCTGGAAAGAGGGGTTCGATTCCCCTAGGGGGTGCCATTTTTTCAAATCTCAGATTTCAGATTTGAAATTTCAAATGATCTCCGAATTTTGCGTGTTTGCGCGCAAAGCTCGGAGATCACATGGTCGGCAACTCGAACCCGGCGGCTCCGGGCCGGTCAAGCCGCCATACCCGGTCAAACATCCCCGGCCATTCCCGTGCGGCGAAGAAGGTTGCAATCAAGGCGCCCAGGATCGCGAGCAAGACGAACAGGCGGGCGCGTTTCTTGTCGGCGAACGGATCAACCGCGATCCGGCTGCTGCCGGGCGGCAGCGCGGCCAAGCGGGTAAGGGAAGCCCCGAACGGGATGTTGATGCGCGCCCGGGTATTCACGGCCCACCCGCCGGCGTCCAGCAGCGGCCCCAGGTTGCGCAGGCGCAGTTTCATGGATGCCAGCAGCATTGAGGGGCCGGAAATCAGCAGCAGCACGCCCAGCACGCCCAGCGGCAGCCAGAAACCCAGTCCGAACAACATTTTCAAAAATCCGGCCACCAGGGCGCTGACTCCGCCGATGGCCGTCCCGAACAGCGCAATCGTGCCCAGGTCAATCCGTTGCGGCGGGCGGGGCGGCGGCTTGGCGGCAGCCTGGTCCGGTTGGCCCATTTTGGCGACTTTATCCGAAAATTTAGCGGTGGAATCCGCGTCGGCGGCCTGCGCCCGCTTGACGATTTGCTCCTCGATCATGCGCACCAGTTTCTTGTAAGGCATCCAAAACGCCTCGCGCACACTGATGGGATTGGATACAATCCGGGTAATTGTTGCCAGCCAGTCGCGTCCCGCGCGGTCATAAAACACGCCATTGCGCCCCGCCATCAGGTTGTCCGAATCGCCATTCGTCACCACAGCGACAATATTCTTTTGCAGACCGCCCGGGCGCGTCGCGGTGCAATACACCAGGAAGGCCCCCGACAATCCCGCCAGCAAGGCATGGCGCGCCGGATCCGTCACTTCAATGCAAAGCGCGCAGGCCCGCGCGTCCAGGTACAAAACCCCGGCCTGAAACACCGCCTGCGTGTTGCCGTAAAAATCGGTGAAATTCACCATGTTGGTCAGGACTTCGCCCAGGTCCCGTCGGTAACGCACGAGTTTTTCCAATAATGCCACGCGTTCGTATTCCGGACGTATGGCGGCATCGCGTTCGATCAGGGCCAGCAAATCTTCCCTGACGCCGCCGGCCAGCAATTCGCGCAGACGCGGCACCCCGAGTTTTTCCACCGGCGTCCGGGGCTTGGCGTCCATCCATTGACCAACCTCGGCGACAGTCTGTTTCAAAACTTGCCATTCGGATTCCGTCAATTCCCGGCATGGTTTGCCCAGCAGCGGCGCCGCGGCATCCGCGGCGAGGCTGGCCAAGCGGTCCGCCCAGGATGGGTTAACCGCGCCGGCCAGCGGCAGCGGCTGGCCGGGCGCGGCCGCCGCCAGGGGCATGGCCTCAATTTCGGCGTCGGCGCCGGTCAGCGTGCGCGCGGCGAGAGTCTGGTAGTCGAATGACTTCAGATTCAGCGCAGCAGCGGCCCGCGGATCGAATGCAGCCAGACGGCACCTGGCGAAGTAATCATCGGCCTTGGCTGCAACGGCGCGGACGGCGGCAGCCGCTTTGACCAGTTCCGGCGGCGGGGCCTGGCGGCCGGCCCAATCGCACAGCGCTTGAGATTCGCTGAAGAACTGGTTCACCGCGGCGACGTCTATCCCCGGCTGGCCGCTGCGGTCCGGCTGGCCCGGGGATACGCTCAAAAGCTCTTCGATAGCCCGGGTCAGTTCGGGCGTATCCGCCGAACTGGGGGGCACAATTCCATCGCCGTTAAACTTGGTGGAGGCAAAAATACGATTCAAATCCGTGACATCCGCAAGTTGCACGGAATCGGCGTCCGGGCGCCCCAGGTTGCTGAGCACGCGTTGGGCAATAGCCAGCAGTTCCGGATCGCCGATGGCAGCCAGCGGCAGGAAGTCGCCGCCGCTAAAAATGATCGCCGGATCCTTGAGCGCCTGGTTGATCCACCGCACCGCCGCCAGTAGTTCCGGCGGACGGATGCTGCCATCGCCGTCGGTGTCCAGGAGCGACAGGGTGGCGGCATCCAGCGCGATCCCCTGGACCGGCATGGCCAGAGCCATCCACAACTTGGGATCAAGTTCACCCAGGGCCGCCAGGTCCGACGCATTGCGCAACAATACCTGGTTGACGCCGCCGCGCCGGATAAAAACCCAGCGATGCGCCGGAGTTGCAGTGTCGGTTATTGGCATATCCTGTCAGTGTTCGGGGTTCGGGGTTGTTCAGTGTTCGCCAAGCGCAAAACAAAAACACAACCCGGTTGGGCTGGCGAGTATTTTATTGGCGATATTCCGCCCATTCCGGCTCGTTTTCGAAAATCCAGCGGTAATATTCCACGCCCTGCAGCCCGGCGGCGGCGGCTTCGTCCACGATCACCGTGCAGCGCGGATGCAACTGCAGCGCGGAAGCGGAGATCATCGCCGTAATCGGCCCTTCAACCGCCCTGGCGATTATATCCGCCTTGCCCGCCCCCACCGCCAGCAGGACGCAGCGCTTGCTTTCCAGGATGGTGCCGACGCCCATGGTCAGCGCCCGGCGCGGCATCTGCTCCGGGGAATTGAATAAAGGCCCGTTCTGCGCCATGGTCTCGGGCGAGAGCGCCTTGGGACGCGTGCGGGAACGGAGGGCCGAAAGCGGCTCGTTGAAACCGATGTGGCCGTCCTGGCCGATGCCCAGCAGCTGGAAATCAATGCCGCCGGCGCGCCGGATCAGGTTTTCATATTCCAGGCATTCGGCGGCCAGGTCAGGCGCAGCGCCATCGGGCAGATGCGTATTGCGCAAGTCAATATTCACCTTCGTGAACAAATGGCGGTTCATGTAACTGCGGTAGGAATTTTTGTCTTCCGGCGCCAGGCCGACGTATTCGTCCAGGTTAAAAGTCCGGCATAGCGAAAAATCCAATCCTCCGCGCTGATGCATGGCAGCCAGCAGGGCGTACACGCTTTCCATGGTGCGCCCGGTGGCCAGTCCCAGCACCAGGGCGGGATTCGCCTGTAATTCCGCGGCAATCAGCCGGGCGGTCAACCATGCCGCCGACCGCTCGTCTTTTTGAATGATGACTTCCATGATCCGGCATTCCTATGTGATAGTTTTCATCATGCCGATCCGGGCCTTTCGCGGCCGCGGCCGGCGCCAATTTTATAGTTTGCTTGCAAAAAAACGCATATTGTGCAACAAATCCCTTGCTTTATACCAGA
>CAYXEK010000079.1:0-16514 GCA_964463985.1 uncultured Verrucomicrobiota bacterium | reverse complement strand
GAGCCGCAGCACTGTTTGGGCAGACCTCATTTCCGAAGCCTGCAACGAATCGCAGATGCGCCCCCCCGTCCAATGCAGGATCCGAATTTGCTTGTCTTCCGCGGAAGTTTCGGCAGAATGGACAATTCACGCCATCTAAAACACGGCGGCGGCAAACCTGCCAGCGGCACAGCACCTGAAAAATCATGATTGATCTGCATACACATTCCACCTTTTCCGATGGCAGCTTTACTCCCGAGCAGTTGGCGCAGGAAGCTTCCTTTGTCGGACTCTCCGCCGTCGCCCTCACCGACCATGACAGCATCGAAGGCGTGCCGCGCTTTCTCGCAGCCTGCCGCGCGGTCCGGGTCCGCGGCGTTCCCGGGGTGGAATTGAGCGCGGAATACCAGGACGGCACAATGCACATCCTCGGATATTTCATTGATCTGCAACATCCCGAAATGACGGAACGACTGAAGGAAATCCGGGCCGGACGCGTGGCGCGCAACGCGGAAATCCTCAAGCATATCAACGATATGGGCCTGGCGCTGACCATGGCGGAAGTCGCCGATTACGCCGGCGGCGACAATATCGGCCGGCTGCATTTTTCCCAGGCGCTGGTGGCCCGCGGCTATGCCTCCACCCGCCAGGAAGCGTTTGACCGCTACCTCGGGAAGGGCCGCAAGGGCTATGCCGACCGCCTGCGCCTGTCTCCGCGCGATTGCATTGAGTTGATCCGCCGGGCCGGCGGCATCCCGGTGCTGGCGCATCCCTTCACCCTCAACCTCGGCAAGCCGGCCATGGCCAGGCAGGTCGGCGAACTGGCCGAATTCGGATTGCAGGGCATCGAAATTTTTTATCCCCAGCAGAATGTCCGCCAAATGAAACAATACCAGGCGCTGGCCCGGCAGTTTAACCTGGTCATGACCGGCGGAACGGATTTTCACGGCGCGCCGATGCCGGATATAAAACTCGGTTCGGGATTCGGCGAAACGCGCATTCCGGAAACCGTCCTGGAGCAATTGGATGCCATTCGCCGGGCTTGAAGCCATCCGCGGCATCTACGTGCATGTGCCGTTTTGCGACGGCAAGTGCCATTACTGCGCTTTTTATTCCGTGCCTTACACTCCCGAATCATCCGCGCGCTGGCTCCGGGCCCTGGCGCGCGAAATGCAACCATGGCGCGGCGCGCGCCCGCAAACGATTTACATCGGCGGCGGCACCCCGTCCCTGTTGCCGCCCGCGCAGTGGGACGAGTTGGCCGGCATGCTGCACGCCATCTTCAAAATATCACCCGGCACGGAATGGAGCGTGGAAACCAACCCGGGGTCGGTAACCGCACAGGGATTGCGCCTGATGTCCGATTCCGGCGTCAACCGCATCAGCCTGGGCGCGCAATCTTTCCACGATCGCGAATTGCAATTGCTGGGCCGGCGGCACAACGCCGCCGATATCACGCGCGCCGTTGCGGCCATCCGGGACGCCGGGTTTTTCAATTTCAACCTTGACCTGCTGGCCGGCATACCCGGCGCCGCGCCGCATGCATGGCGGCAAAGCCTGCATTGCGCGCTGGCATTGAAGCCGGCCCATCTCTCGGTGTACGCCTTGACGCTGGAGGAAGGCACGCGCCTGTCGCAAATGGCCGGCCGCCAATCCATCCGTTATCCGGAGGAGGAAGATCAACTGGCGGCACTGGACACGGCCGAAAAAACCCTGCGCCGCGCCGGCTACCTCCGCTATGAAATTTCCAACTACGCCTGCCCGGGCCGGGCCTGCCGGCATAACCTGGATTGCTGGCGCGGCCGTCAATACCTGGGGTTCGGCCCGGCGGCCGCATCGCATGTCAACCGGAGGCGGTGGCAAAACCTGCCCGACCTGACCGCCTACCTGGCGGCTTTGGAAAATGGCCGGACACCGCCGCGCGAATCCGAAAATCTGACGCCGGAACTGACCCGCATGGAACGTTTGATTTTCGGCTTGCGGCTGGCGGAAGGCGTAAGTTGCAAGCTGGCAAACGCCAGGTGCCAGGACGTCTTGCGGCGGCTGGCGCGGGAAGGATTGACGTTTCGGCGGCGCGGGCGCTGGCGTCTGACCCGGCGGGGACGCGAGCTGGCCGACTACGCGGCGGTGGAATTGCTGGAATGATCGCGTCAGGCATCCGCCAGCGGCAGCCGGATAACCACCCGGCAGCCGCGGTTGCCGGGCGGATCGGCCAGCACTATCCGGCCGCCGCAATTCGTTACGGCGGCGCGCGCCAGCGCCAGGCCGATTCCCGACCCGCCGGGCCGACGGCTGTAATACATCTCGAACACGCGCTTACGCTCACCGGCGGGAATCCCGGGGCCTTCGTCGGCGACCGTCACCTCCGCCTGGCGGCCATGCCGGGCGGTCTGCAGCAGGACCCGGGTCCCCGCCGGCGCAAACTGGCCGGCATTGTTCAGCACGTTCAACAAGGCCCGCTTGAATTGCGTGGCATTACCCCGCACCCTTAATGTTTCCGGAGCAAATAAAGCTTCCAGGCGGAGTTCGGCGCGCTCGAATCGCATCTTCAACAAGTCGGCGCAATCCGCCGCCGCGGCATTGACATCAAAAGGTTCCGGCGCCGAGCGGTCCGGACATGAAAGCGCCAGGAATTCGCGTAGAATTTCATCCATGCGCGCCAGGGTACGGGCAATTCTGCCGGAAAGTTCAGCCAGCTTGCCGGCCCGGGCGGCGGCGCCCCGGCCCGCTTCCTGCTCCAGCATTTGCGCGTCCAGCCGCATGGCGGACATGGGATTGCGGAAATCATGGATAACCGCGCCCGCCACCGCCCCGGCAAACGCCAGGTGCTCATCCCCCGCGCGCCGGCTGATCCAGCGCATTTCGCGCCAGACCAAAACCAGCACTGCCAGCAGGCAGACGCCAAAAGCCACGGTCACCATGATCAGGGCAAAGCGGAACATGGCCGTCAAGGCCGCCAGCAATTCCTGCTGGTCGCGCTCCAGGATGTTCTTCTGCAAACCTACACGGAGCCGGCGGCCGGGAGGATTTCTCCCGCTTAGCGGCTGCGAAAAATCCAGCACCGCCTCGGTGCGCGCGCCAAGATGCAAAAGGCGCGGACTGACCACGATCCGCTCCGCCGCCGGCACAGGCGCAGACGCCGCCGGCGCAGCGCTCAGCGGCGCCTGCCAGTGATAGAGCACCAGGTCGTCTTCCTGCACCGTGACGTATTCCAGGCTGCGGTCCAGCTTGTGCAGCGATTCGGCCAGCCGGCGGAATTGTTCCATGTTCGAGGGCGTCACGGACGACCGGGCCAGGAAATCCTCCTGCACCAAGCGGCGCGAAAGCAGCGTGCCGTATTGCAGCGCCGATGAAGTCGCCACGGAACGCACATAGCGCTCGTAAAGCTGAAACAGCAGCCGCAGGCTGCCCGCCGCCAGCAGCGCCGTAACCACAATCAACGCGCCGGCCGCCAATGCCAGCGGAGTATGAAAATGCCGGTAACTCATATTTTGCTTTATTTTAATGCGAAATTACAGTAATAATATCTTGAGAATCCGGCCCCGGCAACAGCGCCGGGGCCGTTGGCGCGTTTTGCATGCTTGGTTGCCTTTACTGCAGGCGCGGAAATATTCCAGTAAAATTAACAAAAACTGTCCGGCATGTCCATTGCAGAGCAGGGTATGATAAATTTTACCGCCCCGCAGCAAAAAGCTATTGCCGCCGCCGCCACTTTGCTGGCGGCCTTCTTGATCATTGCGGCGATCACGGGATGCTTCCTCATCCTGGCACAGATGGCGGCTTATTTTGCCGGAGTGCTGGCCCCGCCCGCCGCGGCTTTTGTGCTGGCGCTGGTTTGCCGGCCGTATTACGCCTGGCTGCGCCGGGTCTGCCGACTGCCTCCATTCACGGCGGTTTTGTGCGTCTGCCTTTCAATCGCAGTCCCGCTGGCGGGTTTTGCCTGGTTCTTCGGATTGCTGCTGGCCGGCCAAACGTTGGAGTTGACCGCGAGGCTGCCTGAATGGCTGGAAAATTTACGAAGCGCAATCGCGGCGCGCCAGCCGCAGATGGCGGCATTCATCCAGCAACACCGGCTGGACGAACGGATCATGGATTTCCTGCGCGCCCGCGGCGATTATCTCATCCGCGGCGCGCTGACCATCGGCCGCACCGCCTGGTCAGCCGGAGCGGGCGCATTCAACGGCCTGATAACCATGGCAGGCTGGCTGGTCTTCCCGGTTTATTTCGGATTTTTCCTGCTGACACCGCCGCCCAGCGAGGAGCGCGCGCGCACCTGGCTCCCTTTTTTCAAGCCGGGCACTCAGGATGATGCGATTTTCCTGATGCGGGAATTCGCGGGCATCGTGACGGCATTTTTCCGCGGCCAATTGCTGGTGGCGCTCTCGCAGGGGGTGTTGTTCGCCGCCGGATTCATGTCGGTCGGGCTGGCGTACGGATGCGCCCTGGGAATCCTGATGGGTTTTTTGAATCTGGTGCCTTACCTGGGCAGCATGGCGGGCCTGGCCATTGCCCTGCCGCTGGCTTACTTTCAGCCGGACGGCGGCTGGTGGCGGCTCCTGCTGGTGTCCGCAGTCATTGCGGCAGTGCAAATGATTGAAGGATATATCCTCACGCCGCGCATTATGGCCGGCCGCACCGGCCTGCATCCCGTGGCCGTGATTTTCGCAGTGTTTTTCTGGGGCGCCGCCCTGGGCGGCATCGCCGGCATGGTGCTGGCCGTGCCGCTGACCGCCTGTTTCGTAACCGCCTGGCGCCTGGCGCAGGCGAAATATATCCGCGGCGTAATCTGATTGCATGCGCCGCAAAAGGCGGATGTGGTTTTGATTCTGCGAGCGACTCAGCGCCATGATTACCCGCTGGAGCATTCCGCCTCGCACCCCGGCCGGACGCTGTTAAAAACACAAAATAATTCTGGGCTTGACCTGCCGCGGCAAAAGCCTAGTATAGGAAATTGTTTGCGCGTGTCAAATCGCGCTGAGACCAACAATCATATTTAGGAGCACTCAAATGGCTGTGATCAATTTCGGCGGCGAAAAGGAAAACGTGGTTACGCGCAAGGAATTCACCCTGGCGCGCGCGCGCAAAGTGCTGGCCAGGGAAACCATTGCCGTCCTCGGCTATGGCGTACAAGGTCCGGCCCAGGCGCTCAATCTGAAAGACAACGGCATGCGTGTCATCATCGGCCAGTCGCCCAGGTTCAAGGCCGACTGGGACCGCGCGCGCGCCGACGGCTGGGTTCCCGGCAAAACCCTGTTTGACATAGAAGAAGCCGTGCAGCGCGGCACGATCATCCAGATGCTGGTGTCTGATGCTGCACAAAAACAAATCTGGCCGACGGTGAAAAAACACCTCAAGCCCGGCACGGCGCTCTATTTCTCGCATGGTTTCTCGATCGTGTACCGCGATCAGACCAGGGTCATTCCGCCGTCCGAAGTGGACGTGATCATGGTTGCTCCCAAAGGCTCCGGAACTTCCGTGCGCCGCAATTTCCTTTCGGGAGCCGGCATCAACTCCAGTTACGCCGTCTTCCAGGACGCCACCGGCCGCGCCCGCGAACGCTGCCTGGCGGTCGGCATCGGCATCGGCTCGGGGTACCTCTTCCCCACCACGTTTGATCGCGAGGTTTACAGCGACCTGACCGGCGAACGCGGCATGTTGATGGGCGCGCTGGCCGGCGTGATGGAGGCGCAGTACGACGTGCTGCGCGCCAACGGCCACTCTCCCAGCGAAGCCTTCAACGAGACGGTCGAGGAACTTACCCAGAGCCTGATCCGGCTGGTGGATGAAAACGGGATGGACTGGATGTTCGCCAATTGCTCCGCCACCGCCCAGCGCGGCGCATTGGACTGGAAGCCGAAATTCAAAAAGGCTACGCTGCCGGTCTTCAAGCAACTCTACCAGGCAGTGAAAACCGGCAAGGAAACGCGCCGGGTGCTGTCAGTCTGCGGCAAGCCCAATTACCCGGCCAAGGTTTCACAGGAACTGGCCGCGCTCCGCAATTCTGAAATGTGGCAGGCCGGCCTGGCCGTGCGCAACCTGCGCCCCCGCGAAAAGGCCCGCGCGCTAAACAAAAACACCAAGGGAATCCAGGGGCGTTCGGCATAAAAACCATTACGGCCATTCTGGACGACGGCCGGCGCCTGCGCCGGCCGTCCGGCATAACTCCTGGAGATTGCATTCCGCCCCGGCGGCGGCGCGGCGCGCCGCCGCCGATTGCCGCCCTGGTCAACAACGAAGTCTGTTCGCTCGCCTTCCCCCTGGCGGTCAATTGCCGCATCCGCTTCCTTGACCGGCTTGATCCGCTGGGAATGCGGGTATATCGCAACTCGCTGGTGTTCCTCCTGGCCAAGGCGGCCGCCGAAGCGTTGCCGGATTGCCGGTTAACGGTGGAACATTCCTTCGGCGCAGGCTTTTTCTGCGGTTTCGAGGGCCAATGCGGCAAACCGATCACCGCGGCGCAAACCCGTACACTTGACCGAACCATGCGTCTCGCCATCAGGCGCAATCTGCCTATCCGCCGTTATGGCCTGGCCTTCGAGGAAGCCGTCTCTAAATTCGAGCAATCAGCCCAGAAGGACAAGGCCGATTTGCTCCGGTTCCGCAACCCGCCCATGGTGGTAGTCCATGAATGCGGCCGATTTCTCGACCTGGCGCATAGCCCGCTCGCGCCTTCCACCGGCGCGCTGCCGGATTTCAAACTAATCCGCTATCCGCCCGGACTGGTAATTCAATTCCCGGGCATGGCCCATCCCGCACGGATTGCCCGCTTCCGCGATCAACCGCACTTGTTCCGTATTTTCCATGAACACAAGCAGTGGGGCCGGATCATCGGCGTCCGCAATGTAGGCAATCTGAACGAATCAATCTACCGCGGCAGCCTGCCGGAATTCATCCGCATGGCGGAAGCCTTCCATGAAAAGAAAATCGCGCGGCTGGCCGACCAGATCGCGGACCGGCGGCGCGAGTTGAAGGTAATCCTGATTTCCGGTCCGTCCGCCGCCGGCAAAACCACGCTCGCCAAACGGCTGGCCGTTCAATTGCGCGTCAACGGCATCGCGACTTCCACCGTCTCGCTCGATAACTATTATGTGAACGACGCCGATAATCCGCGCGACGCGGCCGGACGCCCGGATTACGAACATATTGACGCGGTTGACTTGCCCTTGTTCAACCGCAACCTGCTGGAACTGATCCAGGGCCGGGAAATCGAGCTTCCGTTTTTTAACTTTGAAACCAAGCAGCGCGAATTCCGTGGCATACGCCGCCGTCTGGCCCCGGGTGAAATGGTGATCATCGAGGGCATTCACGGGCTCAACCCGCGCTTTACCCCCAGCATACCGCCCGGCCGCAAATTCAAGATTTACATCAGCGCGCTGACCCAGTTGAACATTGACGCCAACAACCGCATCTCCACCACCGATAACCGTCTGATGCGCCGGATGGTGCGCGACCACCTCTTCCGCGGTAATTCGCCGGCGACTACGCTGCGCATGTGGCCGTCCGTGCGCCGCGGCGAGAAAACCTGGATTTTCCCGTTTCAGTCCCAGGCGGACGCTGCCTTCAATTCCGCCCTGGATTACGAATTGGCCGTGCTGAAATCCATGGTTGAGCCGCTGCTCATGACCATTAAACCATCCGCGCCGGAATACGCTGAAGCCCGCCGGCTGCAGGGCTTCCTGGATAATTTCCTCCCGGCCCCGGCCACGGATGTCCCCGCCACTTCCATTCTGCGCGAATATATCGGCGCCAGCAATTTCGAATATTGATCGGCCGCGCCCTCCTTTTGCGTGTTATCAACCTGTCAGAAAGCAAAAGCCTATGACCTTATGTTTCAAGCTCAATATCAACGCCGCGCCGCGCGAATTGCAAGCCGGCCTGCAGATCGCCGCCAAAGCTTACCCGCGGCGGTTCGCCGGCGCCGCAGGCGCCCGCGCTGTGACCTTCATCCCCCGCTCCGAGCCGGGCCTGCAAGTCACCGCCGTACCGGACGGCATCTCGGTCGGGTACCGCACGCGCACGGACGCGTTCCGCGCCCTGGGCCGCCTGCTGGGCGCCGATCCCCGGAATCCTGCGAATTTTGATTTTTCCGAAACGGCTGCCTTTGACACCATGGGCCTGATGCTGGACGTATCGCGCAATGGCGTTTACCTGCCCGGAACGCTGGAACAATTCATCCTCCAATCCGCCTTGATGGGGCTGAACATGCTGATGCTTTACACCGAAGACACCTACGAAGTGCCGGGCCATCCATTTTTCGGATACTTGCGCGGACGTTATACGGCGCAGGAATTGCGCGCCCTGGACCAATACGCCGGCGCCCTGGGCGTTGAAATGATCCCCTGTATTCAAACCCTGGGACATCTGGAACAGATTCTGCAATGGCCGGCTTATGGCGATTTGCGCGATACTGAAAAAGTGCTGCTGGCGCAAGCGCCCCGCACTTATCAATTGCTGGAAAAAATGATCGACGCCGCCGCCGCGCCTTACGCTTCCAAGCGCATCCACATCGGGATGGACGAAGCCCATGGCATAGGCAGCGGCCGGTTCCGCAAGTTGTTCGGTGAAAAGCGGCCGTTCGATATCCTTAACCGGCACCTGCGCCGCGTGCGCAATATCTGCAAGGCCCAGGGGCTGCGCCCGATGATCTGGAGCGACATGTATTTCCGGCTCGGCTCCAGGACGAACAGCTACTATGACGAAACATCCGTCATCCCCCGCGAAGTGGCCAAGTCCATTCCGCGCGGCGTGGACCTGGTATACTGGGATTATTACCACCACGATGCAGCCTTTTACGAAAAATGGATCGCCCGCCACCGCGCCATGGGCGCGGAACCGGTCATGGCCGGCGGGATTTACACCTGGAGCCGCTTCTGGACTGCCCTTCCCTGGGCCTTCAAAGCTACCCAGGCATGCTTGCAGGCTTGCAGGAAAACCCGCGTGCGCGAGGTTTTTTTGACCATGTGGGGCGACGATGGCGCCGAGCATAACCTGTTTTCAGCAATGCCGGGGGTCCAATTTTTCGCCGAACATGTGTATGCCTGTCAGCCCGATCCGGCCCGGATGCGGGCCAGTTTTCAAGCTGTCTGCCAGGCCGACTTCGACGCCTTCGTCCTGGCCGCCGAGCTGGATTCCCCGCAGTACCTCCGCAAGCGCACTGCTTCGCTCAGCGCCGCCAATCTCAGCAAGGCCCTGCTCTGGCAGGATCCGCTGCTGGCCATCATTGATCCGCAGATATCCGACCCGCAACGCCTGGCACGACATTATCGCGACCTGGCGGTAAAACTGGCGCGCGCGGCCAGGTCGGGCGGACAAAACGCGCACCTGCGCCACCCCGCCCTCCTGGCCCGCGCCCTGGCGGTCAAGGTTATGCTCCGCCGCAACCTTGCCGCCGCTTACCAGGCCGATAACCGCCCCGCCTTGAAGAAAATCGCCGGCGGCGAAATCCCGAAACTCCGCCGGATGGTGAGGCAACTATGGCGCGCGCATCGCGCCTACTGGCTGGCTTACTGCAAGCCGCACGGCTGGGAAACGGTGGAGCGGCGCTACGGCGGATTGCTCGCGCGGCTGGACAGCCTGGCCGAACGCCTGGATGATTATATCGCCCGGCGCGCGCCAGCCATCCCTGAACTGGGTGAAAAGCTCGAGCCGATCTGGCCCGAACTGGCCGAACACATCGTAGTCCACTATCCGCGTGGGGCCAGCCCCAGTTGCATCAAATGAGCAAGCTTCTGGTATTTGACTTGGATGGCACCCTGGTTGATTCGCGCCGCGATCTCTGCACGGGCATCAATCTCATGCGCCGGCATTACGGCTTGCCTCCGCTGCCGCAGGCTGAAGTGGATCAATTCATCGGCGACGGCATCCGCAAACTTGTCAGCCGCTCGCTGCGGGATGCCCCGGAACTCGATCTGGACGAGGCGGTGCAAATCAACTCCGCCTGCTATCGCGCGCACATTCACGACGCAACCACGCTCTATCCCGGCGTGGCGGAGGGCCTGGCGCGCCTGTCGCGCGCGGGCTGCGCCATGGCTTTGATCAGCAACAAGCCCCGCATATCCTGCCAGGATTTGCTGCGTCATTTCAGCCTGGACACGTTTTTCTCCAGCGTCATGGGAGGCGACAGCGCGGTTAACCTGAAACCGCACCCGGAAGCGCTGCAACGGACAATGCAAGCGCTGCGCTTTGCGCCGGCGGATACATGGATGATCGGCGACAGTTCCAATGACCTGGCCTGCGCGCGGCGGGCGGGCGCGCACAAGGTGTTCGTCGCTTACGGTATCGGCCGGTCCGCGCCGGAAATTCCAGACCTGTCATTCAACAATTTCCCGGCGCTGGCGGATTATTTTCTGGCACATCGCGGCTGAACCGCGGGGCGTACGCCCCGGATTGTGAAAGAAGATATGTTTCATCGCGGATGACGCCGCGATAAAATGGTTTGCCGGCGGATAACAGCCGCTTCCTGGAGCCGGGCCACCACCCCGGATGGAGGGCGGGACAAGTGCGTCCCGTTTCCACTGAGTCCTCCAGCGCGGTTGCGGCAACGCGGCGCTAACTGCGCGATTCCATGGTTTTTACGCGGTGGCTGACGGCGTCCAGCCGGTTCAATTCGGCGATTTGCTGGTCGCTGAGGAAAATCGGCCGGCCGACTACAGACGCCGCCACCATGGACTTCGCCGCATCTTCGACCACCAGGCACCGGTAATAAGCTTGTTTCATCGTGACCCCCACCGCCAGGATGCCATGATTAACCATGAGAATGGTGTCATGGCCGGCCGCCATTTCACCCACGGCCTGCGCCAGGGCGCCGGTGGTGGGCGTGATGTAAGGAATCCGGCCCACCCGCCCCAAATCGCAAACAAACTCGGCAAACATGGCTTTCAGTTCCGCGCCGGAACTGATTACCCCGGACGCCCAGGGGGAATGTGTATGAAACACCGCCCGCACTTCCGGCCGGGCGCGATAAACAGCCAGATGCATGTTGAATTCGGAAGTCGGCTTCTGCGCGCCATGCGTCTGGCGGCCATCGGCCAAATCAAGCCCGCACAAGTCGTCCGGCTTCATATCATCCATCGCCACACCGCTGGGTTTCATCCAGACGGTGCCGCCGGATCGCGCGCTGATATTGCCGCCCGCGCCGGCTACCAGTCCGGCCCGCGCGATTTTCACGCCGTATTCGACCAGTTCCACCCGCACCTCGACCGCCATAATCCCGCCTTTCTTGCTTGCTGCTTAAAATTGCCGCTTCGCGCGCAGGCGCGCTTAAAACTTCCAATCATCATATAACCCGCCGACAGATTTGCAATGGAAAACTACGCCCGGCGCCATGGGATGCCACGGCGGCCCGGGGAGGGAAAGCGCATGACTTCCACGCCCGGATCATGCCTGTTGCTGAAATTCGCGGCCGTTGTCCTGCGGGCCGGCGCTGCCAAAAACATATGGCAGGGGTCTCCGCCCGCGGCGATCGAGCGCGTGCAGCGCCGGGGTGAAGATATCCCACGCCGCCGCCAATTCCGCCTCGCTGATGAACAGGCTGCGGTCGCCTTGCAAAGCTTCCCAAAGCAGGCATTCGTATGCCGAGGGAATCGGGCGGCGTGGAAAAGCTTCCGAATAACGCAGATCCAGAAGCGTCGTCGCCAGATTCAGATCCAGTCCCGGCACCTTGTTGTTCACGCGCAGATATATCCCCTCGTCCGGCTGTACCCGGATAATCAAAGCGTTTTCCGCCAGAAGATGTTTCTTAAAATGCAATGCCTCGGCCGGCGGCTGGCGGAAATGAATTCTTATTTCCGTCAACTGATCATGCATGGCCTTGCCGGCTTCAAGGTAAAACGGCACTCCGCGCCAGCGCGCGTTCCGCAAATGCAGCTTCACTGCTGCGAAAGTCGGCGTGCGCGAACCGGGGGCGACATGCGCTTCCTCAAGATAGCCAGGATGATCCCGGCCGTCTGCCCGGTTCTCGCAATACTGGCCCAGGCGCAATGCGGCGGCGCGGACCGGCGCCACGGCCCGCAGCAAACGCACCTTGGCGTTGCGGATGGCTCCGGCGTCATCCAATTTCGACGGCCGCTCCATCGCGGTCAATGCCAGTATCTGCAGCAGGTGATTTTGCATGACATCGCGAATGATGCCGTAATGATCAAAATACCCGCCCCGCCCTTCCATGCCGACATTCTCATGCCAGACAATTTCCACGCGGGCAATATGTTTCCTGCTTAATAACGGCTCGAACACGGCATTGGCAAACCGCAGAACCAGCATGTTCTGGATGACTTCCTTGCCCAGGTAATGATCAATGCGATATGTCTGTTCTTCCTCGAAAATCGTGCGCAAGTCACGCACCAGACGGTCGGAACTCGCGCGGTCCATACCAAACGGTTTTTCCACAATCACGCGCGACCAGCGCGGACCATGGCAATGCACCAGTCCGGCGCCGCCGATAGCCTGCGCCACCGCATGAAATATCATGGGCGGAACGGCCAGGTAAAACAACCGGTTGCTGCCGCCGGGTCCTTCTTCAAGGCGGCGCATGACAGGGTAAATATCAAGAAATGCGTCTCGATCCGCATAATCGCCGCGGCAATAAAAACAACGGGCCAGAAACTCCTCCGCCAGTTGCCGGCAATGATGGGCGGGATGATACCGGCAGGTCAGCGTTTCAGCGAGCCAGGCGCGGAATGATTCGTCAGTAAAATCGCTGCGGGCAAAGCCAATGACCTGAAAACTTTCCGGCAGCAGCTTTTGGCAGAATAACGCGAAAAGCGCCGGCACTATTTTCCGCCGGGCGAGCGCTCCGGAGGCGCCTACAATGACAATGTTCAAGGGCAAGGATGACCGGTCGTCAGTCATAAAATTCAAGGCTGCTTATCGGAGGCGGGCGCGCCCGAAGGCGGCGCCAGGATAACATAAGTCGGCAAACCCACGACCTTGAAAGCCGACAAAACATCCCGCGCCGGCGGCTGGTCGGGACGTTCCGCCTGGTATTTCAAAAGCACAAAATTCCGCAGCCTATTCCGCACTTCCGTGTTTTTAAAGGTTGTGGCTTCCATCGCCATGCAGTTTTTGCACCACGAGGCCCAGAAATCAACAAACAGCGGCCGGCCTTCCCGCTCGGCCATTTCCAGCGCGGCCGGCAATTCCGACAGCCAGCCTTCCGCCAGCGCGGATTGCGCTTGGCGGTCTGCTGCCGCGCCGGCGGGCGCCGGCAGAAGCCTCCATCCCAGCCTGGCGTAATATACGGCTAAAACAAGAATTATAACCCCGAAAGCACGTTTTACAAGGTTCATCCACCGCCCCGGCCGCGGCAAAGCCGCCAGCCCGGCGCCGGCCAGCGGCCAGGGCAGCGCCATGCCCAAACCCAGAATAAACGGCAAGGCCAGGCCGGCGGCGCGATGCCCGCCGGCATATAAAACCAAAGACTGCGTCAGCACGGTCACCACGACCGGCGCAACGCAGGCCCCTGCCAGGACGGCGGAAACCGCTCCCATCAATACAATCGCCAACCGCCCGCCGCCGGTGAATGCCAGGCGGGACTGCCACCGGCTGAAATCAATTGTCCAGATGTCAAACATCGCCAGCGCCATTGCCAAAAACAGCAGGGCGATGCCGAAATTAAACCAGGGCGATGCATTAACAGAACCGAAAACCGAGCCCGTGAGCACCACCACGGCCCCCAGCACGCCATAAGCCGCGGTAATGCCCAGCCCGTATAAACAGCCCAGGCCGAAACCGCGCCGGCGCGAACCGGCGGTCCCTGCTCCGGATGAAACCGCGCCGGCGCCGATAATGGCCAGGTTAACCGGGATCATCGGCAGCACGCAAGGAGTTAAATTCAAAGCCAGCCCGCCCAGCAAAATCAAGACGACAAACCAACCGTAATTTTCGCCCTGCACCGCTCCCGCCGCCCGGGCGCCGTCTGCAATGTCGAGAAACTTGAGAAAATCCTCGGCCGGCATGTAACCGGCGTGTGCAGCCAGCGTTTCAAAACGCGCCAGACGCTCAGCCCAATTCATTTCCAGGTCTTTAGCTACAACAGTTTCCGCGGCGGGGGGCACCACCTGCGCCGGCGCCGCGCCGGCAGTGTTTGCGCCGGCCGGCAGCGGCAGTTTAAACTCGCGGGTCTGCGGGAGAAAGCACACGGAATCGTCGCACCCCAGGTAACTCACCCGGACTGGCAGCGCGGGCGCACCCGGCAATTCCGTCAACGCGTAAACGGCAGTAAAATCCGACGTGTATACCGGTTTCATGGCGCCGGCCAGGTCATCGAAAACCATGGCGGGTGAGGGCAACGCAAGCTCCGTCAACGCCGCCGGGGCCGGGGTATCAACTTTGAAGTCCCCGGCATACAAGCGATAACCCGGCGGAATTCGGACTGCTACCGCCAACAGGGCGTGATGCACACCCGAAGGTCGCAGGCGCGCGGTGATTGCAAACGGATCATCGGCGGCGGCCACTGCCGCCACCCAGGTCAGCGCAAAAAATAAACGCAGTTTCATTATTCGTTCCTCACGCATGGCATGCATACATACCAACAATTTTATTTTTTATCATACCGCGCTTCCCTGCCCTTGTCCAATCAAATCATTTTCACCCTTTGTTTTTTCTTTGCCCGCCAAGTTTGTTTGTGTTATATGCCAGGCATGCCTCATTCTATAATATTAACCGGCACTGCAGGGATGTTGCGCGCCGAAGTGCTTCCCGGTGAAGGCATGACTTTGCGCAGTTTGCGCCTGGGCGATATCGAGGCCATCTGCCAGAGCCGCGCCGGACAATTCGCGTCCTGCCGCAAGGGATTTGGTCCCCTGATCGGACCGCATTTCAACCAGCGCAAGCATTTGCCGGCGGCGGCCCTGGCAAACATGGCCCGCTGGCCCCAGACGGCGCCGCTGGCGCAAACTGGCGTGCGCGATCCCTGGCAGCACGGCGCAGCCCGATACGCGCCATGGGAATACACCTCATCTCCCAACAGCATCAGCGCGTTGCTTACCGGCAAACGGGAAATGTTTGGCCAACCCTTAAGCGCGATCCAGGGCGGCGATTTCGAATTGCGGCTGGCAATGCGGATTGACGGCAATGCCTTGCGCATTCATTATACTGCCGAAGCTGATTTTCCGCCCGTAATCGGGTTGCATTATTACTACGACCTGCCTGGCGATCAAGGCCGCGTGCGCGCGCCGGTAAAAGACGCGATGCATGTTGGACGGTCCCCGGCGTCTATTCCGCCGGATTGGCTGGATGCGTCCGGACGCAGCCTGGACCTGTCATTGGAACGGAAACTGGACAATGTTTTCCCGCTGCGGCCCGGGCCGATTGAACTGGCAACTCCCACCCATGTCGTTAAGACCATGCCCGAATCCGGAGTGAAATCTTTGGTGGTTTTCCGTCCCGGTTTTGACGGATGGGTGTGCGTCGAGCCGCTCTCCGCCGCCAACCTGTCACAGCCGACCGGGCGCCGCGCGGAAATGTCTTTAACCATTATGCTTGAATCCGTCTGATTGTTGACAAATGCATGCGCAATGCGCTAGTGTTTTATCATGCGTTACAATATACAGGGATTACTTTCAATCGCCGCGGCAACCGCGCTGGCGCTGGGCGCCGGCCCTTATACTAAAGGATCATCCGCCATGGCTGACAAAACATTCAAGGAAATCCATCAAGCCGGGGGCGCCGGACGCTGGTTCCCGGCCGATCCGCATGAATTGCGGACCATGGTGGAAAAATTCATTCAAAATGCGCAGACGCCGTCCATGCCGGGCCGCATAGTTGCCGCCATCGCGCCGCACGCGGGATACATTTATTCCGGCCCGGTGGCCGGCCATGTTTTTCGCGCGCTGCGCGACCAGGCCCGCTCCGGTTCAGCGCCGGACACGGTAATCATCCTGGGATTCAGCCACACCCGATCCTTCCAGGGAGCAGCCTTGATGGACGGAGATGCTATCGCCACCCCGCTGGGAGTGACCGCCCTGGACCGTAAAGCCGCGCAATTTTTGGCCAATGCCGCCGATAAACAACGGATTTTCTTTGACAGCCGCCCCCACCAGGGTGAGCACTCGGCGGAAAATCTGATACCATTCATACAGGCCGCAATGCCTGACGCCAAACTGGTGCCCATAATCATCGGCGACCATGATCCCGGGACGCACAGCGCGTTGACCGGCGCCCTGGCGCGCCTGGCCCAAAACACAGCGATTGCCGTACTGGCGAGTTCCGACATGCTGCATGATCCGGATTATGCCAAGGTAACCCGCACGGACCGCGGCACATTGGCCAAGGTCAGCGCGATGGAAACCGCCGCGCTCCTGGATGACTGGCGCCCTTCCCACCAAATCTTCTGCGGCATTGCCGCCGTGTCCGCGGCCATGGAATTCGCCAGGGGCCAGGGCTGCAAACAGGGCATGGTCCTGCATTACCGCAACAGCGGCGACGACTACCCGGAAAGCCGGGGGGAATGGGTAGTGGGCTACGGGGCGGTGGTGTTTCCGCTAGACCATGACAGCCGCCCTGGCCAATGACAACGCGCCCCCATGGGCATCCGCGGC
>CAYXEK010000078.1:0-16582 GCA_964463985.1 uncultured Verrucomicrobiota bacterium | reverse complement strand
TGGTTGGCCGTGGACAGATCGCGGGACGTGCAGCAGTAATGGAACGAATTGGTCGCGGCGGTCGGATTGTAGTAAGGATACACCCCGATATCATTATCAGCCGCCGTGCCGGCCTGATTGGAATAGATGATGGTGTTGACGACCCAGTTGGTGCTTAACGCGTACATGCCGCCGCCGGAAGATCCGGCGGTATTTCCGGCCAGCGTGCAATTCTCAATCAAGCCGGTATAAGTCCCCATATTATACATATAAATCCCGCCGCCATTGGCGCTGGCATAGTTGCTGTAAAACAGGCAATTTTGAATCACGGCACCGGCATAGGCAAACAGGCCGCCGCCGTGATTAGAGGTGGTATTGCCTATAAACCGGCAATTTTTCAGGATGGTATTAGTAGCATTGCTTTCATTTAAAAAATTTAAAACCGCTCCGGCACCCGCCTGGGATGTATTGGTGTTATTCAGGAACAGGCACCTCTCAACCAGCACCGACTTCAAATACGACCTGGCGCTCAGCCCGGCGCCTGCTGAAATGGCAGTATTGGCCTCGATCGTGCAATCGGCCATCGCGAGTTCCGCGTTGTCGCTATAGATGTGGATGCCGCCGCCGCCCGGCGTGCCGCCGGCGGAAAATCCATTGGTGGTCTGCGTGTTAAAGGCAATGGCAGCGTTATTAATCCAGGTCGAGCCGGGGGCGGCCAAAACGCCGCCGCCCTCTTTGGCGGTATTCCAGCAGATTTCGCCGCCGCGGATATAGCCGCCGACGGAATATACTCCTCCGCCACTCTGGGCAAGATTGTTGGAGACGATGCAGTCATGCACATAAGCATGATATTGCGTGGTGGAATTGTAAATATACATGCCGCCGCCCGCACCGACCCCCGGCGCGGTATTGTTGAAAACCAGGCAATTGGTCAGCAGGATATCAGCGGCGCTAACGACAATTCCGCCGCCATTGGTGGCGGTGTTGCCGTTGATCCGGCAATTGTCAATAATCGCTTCATTGGTGCTTTGATAGACACAAATGCCGCCGCCGCCGATGCCGGTGGTGATGGAATTGGTTAACTGGTTGCCGGTCACATCGCAATTGGAAACGGAAGGGCTGCCTTTAAAAAACATAATTCCGCCGCCATTCTTGCCGGCGCGGTTGTCAACCACCAGGGTGTCCCGCAACCGGCCATTGGCGGACATATAAATCCCGCCGCCGCCATGCGTAAAGTTGGCGCCGTACGAGGAATTGTTGCTGATAACGCTGTCCGTCATCAAACCGTCACCGACGATGCTAGCTCCGCCGCCGCCGTACACGGCGGCATTGGCGCTGATCCAGCAATTGCTGGCGACCGCGGCGCCCAGCAATCCCACGCCCGCGCCCCAACCGCCGTTGCAATTGACCACCCGGCAATTGGCCAGCAGGCCGTTGGTCATATAAACTCCGCCGCCGTAATCGCTGGCTATGGTGTAACCGTTGGAAATGGTGAACCCATCCATCACGGCACCGGGATGGAAAATACGCACGCGGTAGCTGCCCGCGCCATTGACGACCGCCGCATGCGGAACCTGGCTGGTGAAAATCAGGGACCGGTTGATTGTCAGCGCCGCCGTCAAATCATAAGTGCCGTTGGAGACGACAACCGTGCTGCCATCCGGCGCCTGCGCGGCGGCATTGCTCAAGGTCGCCCAGGCGGCATCCCAGCTGAGGCCCGAGGCGGCATCGTCGCCGCCCGGCGCCACGTAATACGGCGCGGCGCCCAGCGCGCCGGCCAGCGTCAAACAAGCGGCAACCAACATTATGCTTCTGCTCTGCATGGCGTCTCCTCCCGCTGGCATGATCCCGCAACCGTGTGAACCGCCATGGCTCGCGGGCAAACTCCAGCTTTTATTGATTCTGACTTTGCGGAATTGACCGATCCCCCTCCGGCATGACGACACGGATAATTTTCCAGCTTTGATCGGCACGGATGCCGCCGACCTTGGCTGTGCCGCCTTGCAATGACACCGCTTCTATCATATATGAATAATGTTCCGGCGCAAGGTTCATTTTCCAGGTGTATTCGGTTAAAAGCACCGCCCGCGGATCGCCCCGGCCGGGAGTGCGCCCGTAGTCATCCGTGGTCTGCCGCCAATGCGCGACCGTTTCGGGCAGACCCTGCTCGCAGCGGATGACAACCCGGGCGCCGGCCACCGGTTTGCCGTCGGCGCTGACGATTTCAACCACGGCATGGCGTTTGGACTGCACCATGCCCCGGTTGGGCGGCGTGCGCGACGCCTGAACCAGATCGTCCCGGCCGGGCCGGTCCACGGCGCAATCAATCAGAACGACGCCCTTATCCGTCGTGCGCAGATGCCAGTTGCGCCGGTTGTTTTCGAAGACACAATCAACAAATGTGGCGTCAATACTGCCATAGTCCATGACAACTGTCTCAAAATCCCGGAAGGCGCACCCGGACAGGATGTTCGGCCCGTTTTCCAAGCCCCACTGCGCGTGTTCGAAAACGCAGTTGCGGATCAGATATTCGCCGCGCGGCCGGCAATCCTGCGCGCCATGCAGCATCCGCCCGCCCCAGGAGAGGTTGGCCCCATCCAGGACCAAACCATCCCCCATGAACGACGCGCTCCAGGCATGGTTGGTTCCGGGGCGCAAAGCGCTGATGGCCCCTTGAAACACGTGCAGCCGGCCGCCGGTAAGACGCCCGGTTTTTTTCAACCCGGCGGGCAGGCGCCCGGTAAACAACCCGAACTCGCCCGGCCGCGCGCACTCAAACTTCAACTGAGCCCGGATGGCCGGATCATCAGGCGCGCCCAGGCGCAGGCGGTTGACCGGTATGCGCGCGCGCCAGTACACCCCTTCGTTTTCACCCTCGATGTGCGACGGCATGACATATACATTGCCGCGCATGACCAGGGTTTCGCCGGGATGCGCCGCCGTCCCGATCTGCAGGTAAGTAACCGTGCCGTTGTTGGCGCCGATCAGCAAATTGCAGCTCAAGGCGTATGTTTCCTTCGCAGGATCATGCGCCACCCGGCCCCAGTTGTTCAGGGCATCGGCGTCACGGATAAGCCGCAACGTGCACGGATAAACTTCAGGAAAATCCGTCAACCAGATGGCGTCCAAGGCCCTGTCGTAAACAATTCCCGCCCCCGCCGCGCCGGCGAGGACGGCCGCCAGGGCCATGCTGATGACTTGTCGGCAGATTTTCATTCCTCGAATTCCGTCGGTTCCAGCCCGGTCTCGAACTGCAGCGCGTCAATCCAGACCGCGCCTTCGCCCCGGACCGCCACGCCGAACAAATTGTATGGATCCAGGCCGGCCGGCGCCAGATCGCTTTCGGCATAGCGTTGCCACGCGGTTGTTAATTTAAACGTCTCGTTGCCTAAATATTTCGCGCCGGCGCCGGCATCGCCCTGGAAGATGAAGCGCGCCTCAACGCCTTCCCGTTCCGCGCGCATGTAAACCGACGCCGTGCAATGGGTTGGCCGGTCGAATTTCGGCGCAAGGTAGCAGACGCAGCGGGAGCAAGCGACATAAGCATCCCGCGAAGCCGTCAGGCGCAAACTGGCCTTGCCGTGCCAGGCCTGCGCGGTGTCCGTTCCAAAAACCGCGCCGGCAATGCCCAGGAAGGGACGGGCGGGCTTACGCTCAAGCTGGTAATGCGCCGAAGGATACACCCGGTAATAATCCGGCCAACCGGGCAGGCTGGCCTCTTCAAAACTTGGATTGGGCGTCAGATTGCGCTTGCCGATCCGGCCGGTGCGCGGATGCTCGATTTCCTCACCCTGGCCCAGTTCGGGATGCGCGGTGATGGCCACGCGAATATCCACGGGAGCCGCAGCGGCTGGCGGCGTCCCGGCCAGCCGGTAGGCCCGCACGCCGTAACCTTCGATGCGTTCGCGGAAGGCGCCATCCTTGACCGGGAAGCGGGCATCATCAAAGAGCCGGCTCACCATGCCGGTCGGGCCAAGGGAGGAAATGCTGAAGGCGGCATCCACGGGATACCACCTGGCGTTCGCCGCCAGAAGCACCTGCCCCCCCGCCGGATCGGGTTTCAGGACAACATGTACGTCGGGCATGACGTTGTCGGCCGGCTTCATTGTTCCCGGCTCGTACTGCACCGTCTGCGGCACATCCGCCAGGCCGGCAATCGGCCCGAGCATTTCCATCTGCCGGCTCAATTCCCCCATGGCCTGCAACGACCAGGGATGCTGAAAAGGATGGATGAAATAAAACAATCCCTTCACGCCGTGAATGAGCAGCAGGTAAGTCTGGCAGAAATTTTCCGCCGGCAGCATGGCGCGCTTATGGCAGCCGCTGAAATATTCCCCCATCGGCACGGCCCAGACCGGGCGGCGCATTTCGGCGGAATCCGCGGGGTAATTGCGGCGTTCCCCGCCAAAATTGTACATGCGGTGCACGGCCGCGGCCGGCGAATTGGCGCGCGGATCGCTGCCGGCGGGAATCCAGTAGGGATCAGCGCCGATAATATCGCAATAATCGTCGTAAATTCCGCAATTGAAAAACACCGGACGGTACCCGTCAACTTCCTGCGTCAGCGCGTAATATTCCGCCGCGGCTTTTTCCACCCAGATATTTTCCGGCGGCTCGTCTATGTTCATGTATCCGAACAGCCGCGGGTTATTTTTGATTTTTTCCAGCGCGGCGCGAACCACTTCCGTTTTTTTGGCGTAAACTGCGGCATAGGAAGGATAGTTCTCCGGCAATTGTCCGGCCGGCGAATCCGGCCGGATATATTTCAAGCGGTAACGGTTGACGGAACCCTCGGCCGGCGTGTGGGTTTCCAGGCAATCCAGCCAAAGCATGCCGTATTTTTCCAGCCAGGCCTGCATCCGGTCAAGCGTGATCAGGTTCGGATAGCCGGGGTAATCCCGGTCCAGCACGTAGCCCCAGGGGATGATGATCTTGATGCCGGCGTCGGACAATTGCCGGAAATATTCCTCGACGCTTACTTCGGCAATGACGCCGAACGGCACAAACGGCTCGCCGTTGCGCAACATCACCCGGTTGATCCGGTCAAGCTTGTATTCCATGCCGGGCCGCGGCGGCCGTTTGACGATTTCAAGCTGACGGCTGAAAACCGGCCGGCCCTCCGCGGAGCAAGCTTCCACCGCGACTGCATGCCGGCCGGCGGCCAGCGGGGCCAGGTTGACGCGCAGCCGCGCGGCGGCGCCGGCCAGCGGCTGCCGCGCCAGCTCGGCGCCTTGCGCATTGCGCGCCACGAGAGTCATGCGCGCCAATTCCGATTCCGGCAAACCGGTCCGGCAAACGATAACCGCTTCCGGCTCCGCAGTGTAATAACTGCGATCGGCATAGGCGGTCAGCAGCACCAAGGCCGACGTGTCCGGCGCCCGCATGGCCAGCCATACCTCGCCGGTTGCCGGATTTTCCAGGCGCACGGCGATGCGGCGCTCTTCCAACTCGGCTGTTTCCAGGCGCAGATCCAGTTCCCTCTGCGCATGCCCCTCCAGAGCAATGTCAAACCGTTTTTCCGATTTTTTGCCGGAAATCAATTCCTCCGCGACCACCAGCGCCGCCGACCCGGGCGTGCTCGAATGGTTGCGCAGTCGCAGGCGCAGGGGGTAAACGAACTTGCCGTCCGCCGCACTTTCGTATCCGCCCACGGCGACATTGCGGAAATCCGGCAGGAACGGCATCTGAACGTTCCGCGGCGCAAAGTTCAGCGCGCGGCCGAACCGTTCCGGCTCATGCAGTCCGGCGACTACCTGCGACCAGACCAGGTAAGCGCGATTTACGCCCATCCGCACGCCGTATGGATCCACAATCGGGTCCACCACCGTGACCGCAAAATTCATCCGCAATTGGCCCGGATCGCCGTAACCCGCTATGGCCGCCAGGGGCATCGCCAATTCCGCGTTCCAGCCGGCCGCGGTGCGCCGGACAGCCGACCGCCAGGGCATGTCCCAGTTGAACTCGCGTTCAATGCCGTGCGGCGTCACGGTGACGCGGCGTTCCGCCCGCGTATTGGCGGCGGAGAGCATGTAATGCAGATACATCCTGCCGCTCGTGCCCGGATCAACGAACACTTCCACGTCGTCATCCTGCGAAATGTTTCCATCATGCTCGAATTCCTCCGGCGCAATGGATTCGGGCTTGGGATGGGATACTTCAAAGGCGGAATACAGCCAGGCATCATCGTAAACAGCGCGGACGCGGGCGGCCGCGGCGCCGGCGGCGGATTCCCGCCAGAGTTTGAGCGGGATTTCCGGCGCATCCGCCCAACCGGGATCGGAAAGATCGCCGTCAACCACCGGCGCCCGGGCGCACGTCCGCAAAGAAAATTCCGGCAAGGCATCGGCCGGCGCCCGCCCGGCGGCGGCCAGTATGACCGCCGGCAACATTGCCAGTAGCTTCACCCATGTTTTCTTCATCATGGCATGCCAACCTTCCATCATCGCCGCCATTCAGCCAGCCCGCGTTTTGCTGAAAAATCCGCCGTCACAATTGCACCCGGTAGCGGAAACAATCCGAAGTGAAATCCGCCCAGTCGGTGCGCGGTTGTTCCGGCAGGGTCAACACGATTTCCCCGCTGTACCGGTCCTCGTAAAAGCCAAAGTTGGTGTAACGGCGCGGCCGCGCCGATTGGGCGGCCGGCCAATCCGGCGGCAGGGTGTCAATCACCGTGACGGTATCCCGCCGTAACCGGCCGCTTTCCGGGAGCAACTCGGCCAGGCACAGCGGGTAACGCGGCCCGGAATCGTAAGAGGGTTGATCCAGGATATTGCCGATCCAGTAATAACGCCGGGTGCGGGATGAGCGGATAATGCCGGCCAGGGAGGAAGGACTCCAGACCGGCTGGCCGTCTGCGTAGACCAGGGGCCGCGGCTCGGAGAAGGTTTTCCCGCCATCCGCGGAGATGACCCAGTATTTCAGGCTGGGGAAGGTTTTGCCCTGCCGGTCGCCGCAACAGCGCAGCGAAATAAAAATACGGCCGTCATCCAGCAAGGCCGGGGCGGGTTCGCAGCAGCCCTGGGACGACTTGTCCGGGGGCACGCTGATGTAATCCGAAAAAGTCCAGTCCAAGCCGGACAGGTCCCCGCGCCAGCGGCCATGCAGCAACCCGCTCTGATACCCCGTACCGTCGAAAAGCTGCAAGACCACCGACTGGAGCACCGCGCCGCCGGGAGTTTTCAAGGCCGGCCCGACACCGTACAATCCGCCGGTCTGGCCGTAATGCAGACGCGGCCCCCAGTGGTCGGCGCCGTATTCCGCTCCGGCGCAGATTACCTGCCGGGGCGGATCCCACTGCCTGCCGGCATCGCGGGAGACCTGGTAAAACATACGGCGGGCGCGCCCGTTGCACCCGGCATCGGAAAACGATTCGGCATGCGCCAGGGCGGCGCTGATGGTGGCGGACATGTAAAACCGGACCAGCAACCCGTTGTCCGGATCGCGGAAATAGTGCGGATCGTATATGCGCTCCCCTTCCACGTGATTCATCGGCTGGCGGAGGGGAGCGCCGGACACCTCCCACGTTGCGCCATTATCGGCCGAAATGCGCGTATAGATTTCCGGCCGGTAATAACTCATCATGGGAAACGGCCGGGGCCCGGTATGCCGGGCTTCCAGCGCCACGGTCTCGATCAGTTCCGGACCATCGGCCTGCGTATAGGCCTGGCCGCCGGCATAAACCGACACGCCGGCGCGCGGCGCGGCGATGTACAATTCTTTTTGGATTTTCATTCTTCGAACTCCGTCGGCTGGTACCCTTGTTCCAGTTGCATGCCGTCAAACCAGGCCGTCCCGGGCGTGGTCAGGTATATCATATACGAGGAGGACTCATCCCGCAGGCTGAGCCGCGGCGGTATCGTCGCCGGCATCCAATACCGCTGCCACTGGTCGGTCAAGGTGAATGTTTTGCCGTATGGCTCATCCTGGGTGACGCCCCGGCCGCGCAGAAGAATTTTTTCGCCGCCCCGGGCGCCCCGGGCGTAAAACGACCAGACATAAGGGGTCGGTTTTTCATGCTGCGGCGCACAGTAGAATCCCATCTGGACATTGCCGCCGTCCGCCGGC
The DNA here is from genome assembly GCA_964463985.1 of uncultured Verrucomicrobiota bacterium. Taxonomy (GTDB): domain Bacteria; phylum Verrucomicrobiota; class Kiritimatiellia; order JAAZAB01; family JAAZAB01; genus JAXGPF01. Next base: position 8,539 of record CAYXEK010000078.1, on the reverse strand, counting down.
CGCGCCAGTTTCAGGCATTTCGCCCCGAACTTCGCCGCGCCGGGCGCGGCATCCACCTGGGTATCGAAAAACACATAATCGGCATGGCCGGGGATGGTCTCGTGGAAGCCCGGATTGGGAAATACGTTTTTGGCGTCCGGCCGATAATTGTTCGGCAAGGCGGCCGCCGCCGGCGGAATTTTTTCCGGACGCAGGACGGCAATAGTCAAGGCGGCCGGCTCGGTCAATTTACCGCCCAGCCGGTAGGCCCGCACGGCGAACGGTTCCAGTTCTTCGCTGAATGTGCCGGCTTTCACCGGCAATACGGCATCGGAGAACACGCGCCGCGCCGGGCCGGACAAACCGGCCAGCGTGAAGGTCGCGGTTACCGGGTAGTACCGGCTGTTGGCGGCGATCAGCACCAACCCGCCGTCTTCCGGATCGCGGAATATCCGCCCCTGCACATCGGGAAATTCATCGCGTTCCGGCACAAACGCCGCCTCGGCATATTCCGCGCCGGGCGCCTGCGCCCGCTGGTGCCGGACGGTTTGCCGGACTTCCGGCTGAACCGCCATCGGCCCGATTTTCTTAACCAGCGCCATGGAATCCGCCAGGCTTTGCCAGGCGTAATCGGACTGGACCAGCGAGGTGTAAGCGAACCAGAATAATCCTTTGGCGCCGTGAATGATGGCCAGGAAGTTCTGGCAATGCTGTTCCGCGGCAGAAATGACGCGTTTGCTGCGGGTCATCCCGCTCCACAACGAGCCGACCGGTACGATCCAGACCGGCTGCCGGAATTTTTGCGCGCGCTGATCGTTCCAATACACGATCTTCGAGACGAAATTCGGCGTGTTGCGTCCGGAGGTTGAAGCGTCGCCATCGGGAATCCAATAGGGATCGGTGCAAAGAATGTCGCCGCCGGTTATATATTCGTCGCCCGGCGGGATATAGCTGGAATACAACAACATTACCGGATGATACCCATCCGTTTCCTCCGTAAACCCGCGCAATTCATCCAGGTATTTTGTAATATGGAAAAACCGATTGTCGCACGGCTCGTCGAAGGTGTTGTATGCCAGCAGGTTGGGATAATCTTTCACACTCTCGATCACCTTGCGGGCATACGGCAAGTTTTTTTCAAAATATTCGCCGAAGACGGCCGTCCGATCCGGGTGCGTGCCGCCGGCTTCCATCAGATAACCGCGCAGGTAGTTTGAGCCGGTCTTCCCGTCGTTCGTAATGCGTTTGGCATCGGCCGGCGGCAACAGTTTTTCGGGCAGTTTCAAATCAGCCGAGCGATATGGCAGCCAGCCGGTTTCCAACTGCGAGACAACATACAGGCCGTGTTTGGCGGCAGTCTCCAAAAAGGCATTGGCGTTGGTGGCCGGCAGGTGCCGGTTCCATTGAAAAAAGGTGTTGCAGCCGGCGGCGGCGATTTTTGCAAAATCATCCTCATCGGCCGGTTTGACCCCGGCCATGACCGGACCGAACGGGAAGATGGGCTTGCCGGAGGGGTCCAGCACCACCCGGTTGTTCCGGTCAATCTTCCATTCCAGCCCCGGCTTGGGCGCAAGTTTGATCAGCTCCAGTTCCATCGCGTAAAACGGCCGGCCGTCTTCCCGCACCAGCGCGATTTTTACGGGATACCGTCCAATCTCCAAGGCCTTGATTGAAAAATCCAACCGGGTTTCGGCGGCGGCGGGCGCCCGGACCGCATCACGGCCGGCAAGCTCGACCGACACCTGCATGTTCCTGATGCTGTCCGCCGGCATGGCTATGGCCGCCGTTGCCTGGGCGGTTTCCTCGGTGGTGTAATAATTGCGATCCAACCAGCCTGTCATGATTTTCAGCACTTCCGGATTTTTAACATGCCGCTTCTGCAATACTTCTCCGCCGGCGGCATGCCGGATTTCAATTGTAATGTCGCGGGCGGCGGGATGTGGCGCCGGTATCTCCAGCGTATGCCGCGCCGCCGCCATGCCGGCCTGCCGGATGGTCCGGGATACCGTCCGGGCCGCGCCGGCCGCCGGCCGGTCAATTACCGCCAGTTCCATTTCGCCGGTCCGGGTATTTGCGCCCCGCGTTTCGATCTCCACCGCGTAATAATTCTCGCCGTCTTTCGTGAAATACGGCTTGATCTCGACCCGCTCCAGCGACACCAGGAATGGAACCTGCAGTTTCCCCGGCTGCAGCGGCGCCAGGGAACCGAAGGACTGGTGTTCGTGGAACGACTGGATCACGGGACGCCATAGACTGTGATGCATGGTTTCGTGGGTGACGACCTTCTGCGCGTCCATGAACGGTTCGCGCCGATTGCGGCAGATATTCAGCCGGATATGCTCCAAGTCGCCGTATTCGACAAACATGTACAATGGAATGGCCGCTTCGGCGGTCCACCCCGTGTCGTTCACCGCCACCGCCGACCGCCAGGGCAAGTTCCAGGTTTCACGCTGGCGCTGACCTTCAATAAAACGCTGCTCGGCCTTGACGTTGAAGCAGCTTAAGAGAAAATGGTAATATACCTTGCCGGCATTGTCGGAATCGAAAAACATTTCCACCGATTCATCCGTGTTGACAGATCCGTCATGATCCTGAGCCTTGGGCGCCGTCACCAGCTTCTGCAATGGATTATCGCATTTCAACCCGATATACAGCCAGGTATCGTCATAGGCCAGCCGGACTTCCGTATCCCCGGTCCGGCGTTGATCCGGGTCTTTGTGAATGAAAAAATCACCCAGGGGTTGGGCTTCCGCCCAGCACGGCTCCTCCAGCCTGCCGTCCAGACTTGGCGGAGTTTCGATTTTCACCGCCGTGGCGTCCGGCCCATCTCCGGCATAAGCCAGTGCGCCCGCAACAGCCATAGCCGCCGTTAAAATTCCAGTCAGTTTCGCTTTCATTGTTTCCTTCATGTTTTTATTGAATGACAAAATGTTAAATGGGCCAAGCGCAAAAGTCCTGACAAAAAGGTCGGGGTGAAACCCGACCCTCCAAAAATGGGGTGATTTTGCATTTTGGAGGGACGACTTCCACGTCGTCCGAGACTTTTGAAACTCGCTCAAATGACTTCGATATTCTGCGGTTCATTATTCGTCAATTTACCTACTGCTGGAGGGCGAACCTCTGGTGAGCCGTCCGGTTTCATCCATTCCATTGTTTTTACCGGCAGATACTAAACAACCGTACCGGCCGGTTTCATACATATGCATATCCAAGGCGGCCGAATCCCGCTTGATCGGGGACCAGGAATGGGGGAACAGGATTTCATCCCGGTAAAAACGGATGATATTCATCCGCCACCCGTTGCCGGTATGCCGACCGCCTTCACCAAGGCAACTCCATGGAATTTCCGCCGTCCCCCGCCACAACCCGTCTTCCAAGCCCGCCGCCACGCGCCAGCCGGTATCATACATCCATTCGCCGTCCGCATGCCGGCCGGGCCCGAACCGCAGGATGCGCCCGGCCTTGACACCCCTGGCCGTGAATGAAAACTGATAAACCGTTTGCAGGTCATTTTCCCGGCACAACATGATCGCCACACTGTCGTCCAGTTTGCCGAAATGTTTCGACCAGCGCTGGCATTCCATCAATTCGGTTCCAACGCGGATATCGGCCTTGATTGCGGACATGTCGCGCTCGGCGCAAAGCACGGTGATATAAAGCCGATCGCGGCCAAGGACGGCCTTGACGGCGGTCTCGGCGATTGCCGGGCGGTTGCCGATCGTGAGAAATCCCGTTGCATACATGCCCGTTCGCCACTGACCGGCGGTCTTTTCCAGGGTGTCGCCCTCCGGAGATACCGTCCCGGCGCGGCATATCGGCCGGCCGTCGCGCCCGCGCCGGATCGCATCGGGCAACCGGGCGAAATGCTGCGCAGCTTTTTCGCAATGAAATTTCCACAGCATGCTGAACGGCTCGTCCGTCAAGGCCAGGTATCGCCCGCGCTCATCGGGGGCTCGTTCGGCTTTTTCCAACGTTGCATGCATGTGTTTTATGTCGTCTTCGGTCAGGACAGCCAGCACCTCGGGATTTTCCAACAGAGCGCGAGCGCGGGCGATGACGCCGGGCGCATCCCGACAGGCCTCCATAAACCCCAGGCCGGCATGCCTGCCGCGGGCATACGCCCACGCGGCCGGTGGCGCGCCCTGATAGGTAAAAGAAGCATGGTCCAGCGCCAGCCGGTCAAAGGCCAGTTGGACCATCTCCGCCGCCGGCAGTTTCTGGTAAAAATCCAGGCCGAGCGTCCGCAGAAGATTGAGCGCGATCATGCCGGCCATGGCGTTTTCCGCCGGCTTCAAATCTGCCGGCACCACGCCGCAACTGCCGATGCCCGCCGGATCGTAGGCGCGGCAGGTCGGACACAACATGCAATATTCCGGCACCAGCATGACCGGGATATCCGGCCGGCGGCGCATGGCTATGCCAACCTCGTACATGCAATCCCCCTCAAATATTTCTCCGCGCATCATTTCGGCGCAACGCCCGTAATAAGCGATCACAAAGAGCAAATGCTGGGGGAACAAGCGCAGACAGTCGGCGGCATAAATTTTTTCCGCGGTTGCGGCGCGGATGGCATCAATTTCCGCGGCAGTCCGGCAGGAGTTATGGGCGGGCAGGATTTGCGCGAACAAGTCTTTCATCTTCGCGCGCCCGCGCGCATAATCTTCGGCCGACACGCCGGGCATGCCGCCCCAGGCCGGCCCGCGCGGCGGATAAATGCAAATGCCTTCGATGGAAGGAATCCTGGAAACCAGGAGCTGCAACGCGGCGTAGGCGGTAATCGCCGGCTCGACGACGAACCGCGCTTCGGACTGGCCGTGAAACATGCGATACAGAATTTCCATGTCCCACAGCATGGATTGCGCCACGCCCTGCGGCGCATCATCGTCGCACCCGCCGTATTGGTTGCCCGCATAACCGCGGAAACGCAAACGCCGCCGGGGATTGTCCCGGATGGCCTGGAGTATGGCCGTTAAACGCTGATCTCCCAGGTCGTCCCAATCGCGACCCGCGCCCAGCCGCGCGATCAAGGCCACCAGTTCATGCGGCCGGACGGTTAATGTGTTGTCGGGTTGATGCATCATGCAAAACCTTCATTTATGGGCATGGTTAAAAGCGGGCAACAGAAGGCTCACCATAGGTTCGCCCTCCAGGGACATTCTATCAATAATGCCAAGGTTTACCGCGCAAATCATTCCTCAAATTCCGTCGGTGTATCCCCGGCCTCCAGTTGGACGGCATCCACCCAGAGCGCCGCATCCCGCGGCGCATAAAGGCGGATGGTATTATACATGTCCAGCCGCCCGGAGGTCGGCGCAGCGGCCAGCGGCGCGGAATACCTGGCCCATGCGTCCGTCAGCTTGAATTTCCGCGGTTCGCCCAGCGCGCCCGGGTTGAACTCGACCTCCACGCCGTCCCGGTCGGCGCGCATGTAAGCCGAAAAAACCATCGCCTGCGGTTTTTTAACGCCGGGAGCAATGTAACATTCAAAAAAGCCGCGTCCCGCCAGCCGCATGCTGACCTTGCCATGCCATGGATTGACCTCGTCCAAACCCCACAAAGAGCCCGGCTGACCGATGCGCGGACCGGGCATCCAGATAGCCCGGTAGTAATCGGGCAAACCGGGCAGCGCGGCTTGCTCGAAACTGGGATTGGGCAGGATGTTTTTCATGTCCATCCGGCCGGAACGGGGTATGGCCGGGACGGTATATTCCGGCGCCGCTTCCTCCGGATGGGCGGCCATGGACAAGGTCAAATTAATTATGCCGGGCGCTTCATGCTGACTGCTGATTTTATACGCGCGCACTCCGTAAGCTTCAAACCGATCCTTAAAGCTCCCGTTTGACACGGGATATTTTTTGCTGTTGCCCGGGGTAAACATCAGGCTGACAGAGCAATCCGCGTCCAGCATGGGCATGGCAAATCCGGCGTCCACCGTGTAGGGCCGGCAATTGGCCGCCAGCAGGATCAACCCGCCGGCGGGGTCGGCCAGCAGTCTGGCGTGAATATCGGGATATTTTTTGTTGGCGTAATCCATTTCGCCCGGATTGTATTGAATCTCCTGCGGCACTTCCGGCGCAACGGCCGCCGGACCTAGCGTCCGGATCTGCCGCGCCAGCTCAGCCAGGGATGCGAACGAGCTCTGGTGCGTGAAAGGATAACAGAAGTAAAACAACCCCTTGGCGCCGTGAATCAGCAGCAGGTAGGTCTGGCAGAACTGTTCCGCCGGCGTCAGATACCGCTGATGCATGCCGCTCCAGCGCTCGCCCACCGGCACATGCACCACCGGCTTGCGTCCGGCGCGGGCGCGTTGTTCAAACATGTAATGCATGTTCACCACGTGCAGCGGGCTGCCGGCTTCGCCGGGATGGCCGGGAATCCAGTAGGGATCGGGGCCGATCATGTCGCAGAAATCAAATTCCTCCGCCCCGGCCAGCGCGTGCATCGGGTGGTAGCCGTCTTCCGCGTAAACCCGGTTGTACAAATCCAATCCCTGCACCCACTGATCGAAATACCGCGCGCCGAACGCCTCATCAAAATTGCTGTAAGCCAGCAGATTGGAGCAGCCCTGGATGTTGCGGATTCCGTCCAGCATCTCCGGCAGGGCTTTGGCATAAGCCGCGGCGAAGATGGAAGATTTTTCCGCCGGCGAAAAATCGCGCAAGGCGCGCTTATCCTCCGGGGGGGTGTTTATGAAATCCTTGATATAATACTGGTAAGGTGGCTGCCCGCCCTGGATCAAGGCCACCTTGATCCGGGTCAACGGCACCTTCCGGCAGAAATCTTCCACCGGCATCCACATCAACAGGTTGAATTCCTGCGCCAGGTCCAGGTAGCGCCGGCCATCTTCCGGCTTGATCTTGCTCCACCACATCAGTGTATTGTGCCCGGCTTCGGCGACTTCGCGCATGTCGGCCCGGTTAGTGCTGCTGAAAATCAATCCGAACGGAAAAAACGGCTGGCCATTACGCAGGATCACCCGGCGGACATGGTCTATTTTGACTTCATGGCCCGGTTGCGGCGCGCGGCAAACCACCCGCGCCTCCTTCTCGAACAACATCCCGCCATCCGCGCGGCATATTGCCGCCCGCAGATTATGCGCGCCGGCCGGAAGACGCGCGCGTTCGATGCTCAGGCATGTCCTGGGCGTCACCTTGTCCGTCAAGGCCAGCCTTTGTCCGGCTTCATCTTTCAATTCCGCGCGCAGCCCCTGCAGCGCGCCGGCCGGCAAACCCAATTCGCACCATACCGCCACCTCCGGTTCATCGGTAAAATAACTGCGCTCCGGGTATACTGAAAGCAACGTCAACGCTGAAGTATCGTTTATCATATCCCGCTGCCAGATTTCGCCGGACGCCGGATCTTCCAGCAATACCTCCACCGACCGGCTGGCCGGGTTGGAAACCGGCACATCAATTACCACGCCGGTCTGCGCCATCGGCTCCAGTTCCACCATCCGCTCAACCCGGTTGACGCCGCCGGACCTGGGCCGGTCCAGAACCGCCACCCGCACGGCGCCCTGAACCGTACTGTGATTGGCAACATCAACCGCCGCCGGATAATGGAGACGGCCGTTGTCCGCAGCGTAGGACCCAACCGCCGGGCGGCCGGCCAGGGCCGGCAGAAATGGCGGCTTGACCGCCATGCCCGCCAGGTCCGGCAACGCCAGTCTGCCGAAACGGTCCGGCTCGTGGAAGCCGCCTGCTAAAGGCTTCCAGGTCAGCCATTCGCGCCGCAGGTCCACCTGGATGCCCTGGGGATCAAACACCGGCTCCAGTACGTTCAAACATACATTCACCCGCACCCGGTCCGGCGCGCCGTATGAAACCAGCAGGGAGAGCGGGATCGCCGATTCCGCCGTCCAGCCGGCATCGGCGGTCCGCGCGGCGGAGCGCCATGGACCATTCCATGCGCGGTCGCGCAGACCGCCGCGGTCGGCGCGCTGCTCGGCCTTGATATTGGCGGCGCTGAGGATGTAATGGAAATAACGTTCCCCGTTGGTTCCAGGATCGAGGAAAAGCTCCACGGAATCGTCATTCGACAAGTCGCCGTCATGTTCCCGGCAATTCAACGTCAACCGTTTTGGCGCCGGATGCCTGACATCCAGGGCAAAATAAAGCCAGGCATCGTCATGCGCCGTCCAGACGCGATGTTCCCGTTTGATGTCAGGCTCTTTCAGCGAAACAAATTCCGTGATCGCCGGCGCGCCGGACCAGCACTTGTCGTCCAGTATGCCGTTGATCACGGGAGGATTCGTCACGGCGCGGGCAATTATGCCATCCGCCGCTGATATGTCGCCCGCGGCAATCAATCCGCAGCATAACGCCAATACATGTTTTTTATCAGCCATTGATATCTCCGTCCTTTGAATCTTCCCGGCCGTTCAGGGCCGGCGCATCCGTTCCTGCGAGCGTCTAAATTTTTTCGCGTCGTGAAAAAATGGTTCGCCTTTGCGAACAGCCTCTTTCTGGAGCCGGCTCCGCTCCCACATCCGGCTCACCACAGGTTCGCCCCCCATCTGAGATTTGAAATTTCAAATTTGAGTTTTCAAAAGGAGGGCGAA
>CAYXEK010000077.1:0-16593 GCA_964463985.1 uncultured Verrucomicrobiota bacterium | reverse complement strand
CGTATGAAAACCAGATGTTCATCGCCAGCGCCATTTGCGGGCCCAAAGGCCGGATCGTCAATCCCCTCGGGCGGGTCCTGAAAGACGGCCGGGCGGAGGGTATGACGATCTTTGCGGAAATCAATTTGGATTGCCGCGTGATCCACATTGATTTCAACCGCCTGAAAATGCCCGCCTTGAAAGCGAAATACAAAAAACTGGTGCAGGTGGATACCGCCGGCGAAGAAGGCGTGTATTTGTTGACTTCCCTGCATCCGAAGGTTGGTGTTGACCAAATGATCCGTGAGTTTGAGATGGAAACGCTGGATGATTATTTTCAACGCTCGCGCCGGAAACGCGCTCGCCTTCTGGCGCGGCAACGGGTAATTGCCGGCGCGGGAAAAGATATATTATGACCAACACGGCGTTGCTTAATTTAGTCCTTGGAATGGCGGTGAGCTGGCCGACCTGGCCGTTATCCGCCGCGGCGGATGTCGTCCCGGAGTCTGGGCCGGCGCAGTTTTACCCCGAGACGGTCATTGTTGAAAACGGCCGGCCGCAGGCGGCGATTGTCTATTCCGACGCCGACCAGGCCGCGGCGGAAGCGGCCGGGCGGCTGGCCCGGGAACTGCAGCGCCGGGCGGGGGTGGAATTCCCGTCCCTGGCGGACCGGAAATTGTGCCCGGAGATTATGACCCGCCTGCCGGATGAATACCGGGGGCAACACCTGATCGTGGCGGGCAATCTGCATAACCACAATGTCGTGTTCCCATTGTATGTGAATTTCCTGTGCGGCGCTGACAGCGCATTTCCCGGGGACGGCGGCTATGAATTGCGCACGATCAGCAATCCCTGGGGCACGGGTAAAAACGTGATCCTGATCGGCGGCTCGACCGCCGCCGGCCTGGAAGCCGGGGTGGACGCTTTCCTGGCCGGATTGCCGGCCGTTAAGAATGGCAATCTGGTTATACCGCGCCTGCATGAGGTTAAGCCGGGCCGGGCCATCAAGGCCAAATTCGACTGGATCGCCGGACGGCTGGATCGGTCGGAATTCAAACGCCCGGCGCAACCTTGCGAAGCCCGGCCGCACCTGTTTACACTGCCGGCGATGCATTATCACTGGACAGGAGATGGACGGTGGGGGGCGATCGCCCGCGAGGCGCTGGCGTATTTCAACGAAATCTATGACCGCCATTATCCGTTGGGGCATTACGACGCGGAGGCCTTTTTCCGCGCCTGGGATTATATCGAGGAGTCAGGGTTGTTGGACGATGAGCAGCGCCGGATCACGGCGCGGCGGATGGTCGAAACTGCCTGGCGGATCTGGCCGATCGGCAACACCGGCGGCATCGGCCATGTCGGCAATACGCATGGGACCATGATGATGATGACGCAATGGGTCGCCAACCGCTGGATGCAGCGCGCCTTCCCGGATGACGCCGCATTGCAGGCCGTATTATTAAAGCGGGAAAATCAGATGCGGGATTTCTTTGCAGTTGCCCAAGGCGGAACGGTGGACGATAATGAAGGTATAACCAGTTTTCAGTTGTTCGTGCGCTGGAGCGCCATGGAGCAGGAGCCGGATTATTTCCAATCCGGCCTGGTGCGCCAGGGTCTGCTTTACACGGCGGATTATTACGACTCCCTTGGTTACCAGGCCGGCACCAGCCTGTATGGCGGATCGCGCCCGGGCGCCATGCGCAGCCGCCAGGGTTACTGGTGCGAATCATACCTGTTCCGCCTGGCGGCGTTCATCTATCAGGATCCGGAATTGATCCGGCTGGCGCACCGCTTTTCGGAGTATGGCCCGCCGGACGTATGGGCGGTGATGGACCTTGCGACATACGGCGCGGGCACTTACCCGCCGCCGGCGCCGCCGGAAATCAGCCGGCCGATGCTGACGGCCGGACTCCAAGTTGTGCCTTTCGATGCCCGGCGTTACCGGCTGTGGAATACCGGCGCGCCGACCCGCGGCGTTCCCGCCGGTCAGCGCATGCCGCCGTTGGATCAGATGTTCGACAAGGTTTGCCTGCGCAACGGCTTTGCCCCACAAGATCAATACCTGCTGCTGGAAGGTCTGCGGACCGAGGCGGATGGCGCCAACAGCATCGTCCGCTATACGGATCAAGGGCAGATCTGGCTGACGCATAACACCGCGGAAGCCGGACCGTTTGTGCGCAACAGTTTGTTTATCAGCGACGGCATGAACGACCGGCGCATTCAGAGCGGGAGCCGGTTGGATGCCGCCGGCCGTTTTGACGGCTTGTCCATGTTCAGCGGCACTTTGCTTGATTTTTACGAGTCGGACTGGCAGCGGGTCGTGTTCTGGAAACCGGGCGCCTGGCATCTGGTGCTGGATCGGGCAACGACTGCCCGGGCCGGACAGTATGCCGCGCAGTCCATCTGGCGTCTGCCGCCGATCTCCGGCATCTGGCAGCCGGAGCAGCGGCTGCTGGCGGCGGTGCAGGGCGGCAAGCAATTGATGATTCAGGCGGCGGAGCCCTTGCCGGTAACTGCGCGGCGCGAAGCGCCGGAAGGCGGTATGCCCGATATCTACGAAAATCCGTTTATCCTGCGCGAATATAAATCGGGATTCTATCCTGCGCGCCAGGTGATTGATTTTCAGAACCTGCTGGCGGTATCCGACGCCGAAGCCTCCCCGCAGTTTACGCTGGAAAGGGTCAGCGGTTCAGCGGCCCTGGTGCGCGGGCCGGGAAATGATTATTGCCTGGCCGGGGTATTCGGCGGCCAGGAAGATGTTTTGGGCATGGATGGCGATGCCGGCCTGTTTGCGGCGACTCCACGTTATTTGTACCTGGCCGGCACGCGCATCCTGCGCCTGGACGGCGAAATCATCCTGGACGCTCCGGGGCCAATCGCCTTGAAAATTGACCTTGAAACCGGCGCTGTGCACGGCGGCTATGGCGTGGATACCCTGCGCCAGGCCGCCTTAACCTGGGAGTTGCCGCCTCCCGCCGCGCCGGTGGCAGCGTGGCCGGCTGCGCAAGCCCGGCGGGTCGGTCTGGCGCTGGCGGAACGCATCGGCCGCCTCGAAAAATCCGCGCCGCCGGGCGCGGGCGCCGGCGATCATCCCGAGGCAATGACTGCGGCAGAATCCCCCTTGAACATGCAATGGGAAAGCGCGGCGGCGGGCTTGCGGGGCAAGTCGCCGGATGGTCTGCATGTGCGCTCGGCTGGCAATGGCGATGGGGAGCCAACCTGTTTGACGGATGGCATTACGCCGGCGCGCGCCGGCGCCGTGATCTGGCGCGGTCCGAATATCAAGGCGGAAATTGAACTGGCATGGGAAAACCGCGAAAACATAAAGGAAATCCGCGTGCATACCGGCGAGGTCGGGCGCCGCGGCCAACCGCACCAGGCTCCCGCCGCCCCGGCGGCTGGCAGGGATGTGGTATTATCCTGGAGCAATGACGGCTTCCAAAACGATATCCGGGAACAGGTGGTGTCAGCTTCCCTCAATCTCCGGGTTGATCCGGTCTATAAAGGCGAAACCCAGGCGCATCAATATCTGCGTATCCCATGCGGCGGCGTTGCCGCCGCGGCGGTGCGATTGTCCATCCCGCGCGCCGCCAACGATTGGCCGAACGGCATCCTGATCAGCGAAATCGAAGTTTCTACCGAGCGGCGCGGGCCGTTGCCGTTGGATCAATTGCTGGTTACGGAACTTGAGCCCGGCGCCGCGCCGTCTATTATCGTCACGACGGAAGCCATGGAATTGGCTTTGCTGGATGCGGATGGCAGGGAACGCTGGCGCAAATCTTTCGCCGGACGCGTGCCGTCCGTTTTCGCCGCAGATATTACCGGCGACGGCTGCAGGGAAATCGTCTGGTGCTCCTATGACATGCAAGTGTATGCCTGCGACAGGGATGGCCGGGAACTCTGGAAAACATCCTGCGTGGATTTGTTCAAAAAAACCGGCGGTAAAACCGGCTTGAACGGGTCCACCCCGTTTGCCGTGGGGATCTGGGAGCCGCGCCCTGGATTGCGCCGCATAGTTGTCGGGCAATATGCCAGCCCGAACCTGCTGTTGAACCCGGAAGGCGAGATGGTGGGACTGGTGGGTATGGGGGGGTACACCCCGCGCAGCTTTTTCGCCCAGGCGGACCTGGATCATGACGGCCTGGATGAGTTGTATCTGAGTTCAATTTTGTACCGGGATGGCGGCCGTATCCAGGCGCATGTTGTGGATCATGACGGACGCCCCCTGGCCGCTCCCCCTTATACGGCGGTGCCGGCCGGCACTCCCTTTGTCGCCCGGTTGCTGGAAAATCAGCCGGGTTATGCGGCTGTGATTGCGCCGGGCGGCGCGGGAGTGTATAACCTTAATCCCGGCGAAGCGCAACGGGGCGGATATAACGCGGTATGGGAATCGTGCAATCGGCCGCTCTCCGCGGGGCTGGTGGCGGATATTGACGGGGACGGCGCGCCCGAAATTCTGGCCGGCGGCCGCGATGGTTTTGTGACGATCTTCAACATCCAGGGCGTGCCTTTGCGGTCCGTGCTGATCGGCGAGGAGATCAAAGGCATTTTGGTCTTTGGCGCGGGCAAGCGCGCGCGTTTCGTTATAGCCACGCCGCGGCATTTGAGCGTTTTTGACGCCCGCTGGAGTCCGGTGGGGCAACGGGCTGGAAATTACGCCAGCCTGCGCCCGTTCCGGTCCGGACGCGGCGAGTTTCTGGCGGTAACCGAAGACGGACAGTTGCAATTATGGTCTGTTAAACAGGAGGTGTAGCATGCGCGCAATTCAATGTCTGGCCTTTACGGCGGTGGTTTTGTCGGCTTGGAACGGTTGGACGGTCACGCATTACGTCGTGCCGCCGGAGACGCCGGCAGTGAACCCGACGTCTCCCTTCACCAACGGCTGGTCGGAGGCGGCCACCAACATTCAGGATGCGGTCAATGCCGCGGGCTCTTATGACACGATTCTGGTTTCCACCGGGATGTACATGCTGCCTGATAATATTGACATTCGCAAACCGCTCGTTGTGCGCAGTTGGAACAACGGCGCGGTTGACCGCGCCAACACGATCATCAATGGCAACAATTACGAAGGCAAACCGGTCACTAATCGCTGCATCTATTTATATAATGCTTTGGATACGGTAATCCGCGGATTCACCCTTACCAACGGTTCGGCGGTCAACACTTCTCACCCGCGCGGCGGCGGTATTTATCTTTACACAGGATGCGCAAATACGGTCATTGAAGACTGCCTGATAACCGACAACCAATCCGGAGTAAACGGCGGCGGTATTTTCAGTTACAGTCGCGTCATCATCACCAACTGCCTCGTTGCCAATAACATCGTCTATGCCGATTGCGCCGGCGGCATTTCTGTCACCAGCGGGGAGATAGTGGATACTATCGTACGCAACAATCAAGGCGGTCTGGTTGGCGGTGTTTCTTTACGTACCGGCGGCTTGGGCGTCGATATGCGCCGCTGCCTGGTGATTTCCAATATAATGACGGGCGCCTCTTTCCCGAAAGCCGGCGGCCTGTATGTCTATACCTGCGCCAATCTGATCGAAAATTGCCGGTTTGTGGAAAATACTGGCAACGGGGGAGGATATAGCGGAGCTGCCGTAGTATTAAGAGAAGCTTCCGGGGTTATGCGCAACTGCCTGATTGCGAACAATACCGCCGACCAGCGCGGCAGCGGCCTGTATATCTACCGCGGCACGGCGATCGTGGAGAATTGCACAATCGCCTCCAACCGCGCCACCGCCGCGCAGGATACCGGCGCCGGCGTCTTTGTCATTCATAGCGCCGCCGGCCAGGAGTTCAGCATGGTGAATTGCATAGTTTACGGCAATGACAATGGGGAGAACGCCAACAGCAATTTTTATTTTTCGGGCGTGTATGAAGGATACATATCCAACACTTGCATTGCGCCCGTGCCGGCGGTGGCGAATGTCAGCGTGGCGGACTCCACGGATGCAGACCCGCTGTTCCTTTCTGCGGCCGCCGCCGACTTCCGCCTGTCGGCCGGATCGCCCTGCGTCAATGCCGGCACCAACCAACCCTGGATGGTGGAGGCCGGCGCCGTGGACCTGGACGGCCGCCGCCGGCTGGACCGGTTCCTGCGCCTGGCGGACATGGGGTGTTACGAATATGTCCCCGCCGGGGGCCTGTTCAGCATTCGCTGAGATGGCGGATAAGATGCGTCGCGCGACCACTCCCGGTCATGCCCGGTGCGCAGGAAGTTCAGCCAGCGCGCGATGAAGGCCGCGGGCAGAGGCAATCCGGCAACGCCACTGGCGGCGCTTTCGACATCGTAAGCAACCCGGCGCAGTTCCATCCGGCCGTCAATTTCCAGCGCGTACCCCGCGCGGGGATCGCCGTCGCGCGGCTGGCCGGCGGATGGGACGCAAACAAAACGTCTTCCGTTCACGGCGCGGTCGAATCCGTAATGCGAGTGGCCGCAGACGATCATCCCGCCGGCGACTTTGGTGAAATATCCGGCCAATTCGTCGTCCGGCATGCGCGGGTGCAGGTAAGGCGCCCCGGGCGGATGATGCAGCAGCTTGATTGGCCCCCGTAGGCAGTCGGGCGCGGACTGTTCGGCGGTCGCCACATTGGGAATTTCCGCTTCCGCCGGCAGTGCCTGCAGCCATTGCACATGATTTGCGCCGAGTTGATGCAAGGTCCAGGCGTTCCAGATTGCGGCCGGACTGGGTGAGCCCGGCGGGAAAGCGCCGGCTGACAGGACGGCGGAATCATGGTTGCCGATGACGGCAATCGGCCGCAGTGATTGCAGTAATTCTACGCATTGCGCCGGGTACGGGCCGAATCCGACGGCATCCCCCAGGAATACAACGGCATCCACTCTCCCGGCATCGGCCAGCACTGCCTGCAAAGCCGGCAGGTTGGCATGCACATCGGCGATGAACAGGCGTTTCATGATTTAATCAGATTCCGGGTACAGGCCGCGCTACGCAGGATGCCCTCCGGTGCAACGCGCGCCGGGTTCAATTCCAGGCAAATCGCCCCATCGTATTTTATTTGCTTCAAGGCCTGAAAAAATCCCGCGAAATCAACGCGTCCGGCGCCGATTTCGGTATGATCGCTGATATGGTCCACGTCATGCAAATGGACGTTGAAGATTTTGGCGCCCAGCCGTTGGATCAGCGGCGGAATAATAGCGGCCGGCTCAGCTAAACCCGCCCCGGGCAGGTACATGTGCCCCAAGTCAAAAGTGAATCCGATTTGATTCCAGCGCCGGCTGATGAAGGCTTCGAATCCGGACGTGATTTCAATGCCAATGCGGATTTTTAATTCATGCGCGCTGGTATTGAGCGCTGTTAGTATCCGGTCAAACTGATCGGCATCATCCGGCGGTTTCGGAGCGGCGCCGTGGATTGTGACAACATCTGCGCCGATACTCCCGGCAAACTCCAGGACCCGGCGGAATTCCAACATTTCCGCGGGAGTAGTCAGCGCAGAGGCGATTAATCTGATCGGAGCGTGGACTTCGCGCGATTTGAACGATTGCCATGCCGCGCGCAGGCGCCGGCGGGCAGAAGCGTCCGCTTCCGGCGCGACGCCTTGCCAGATTCCCGGCTTGCCCGCCGCGGCGTGAATCCCCGCCGCCTCAAAGCCGTTTTGTGCCAGCCATTCCAATTGTTGGTATGGATCGAGAATGTCGCCGATCCGCCAGACCATGTACCCGATTTGCATGTTATTTTCCTTTAAGGCGTAATATCAAAATCACGGTTCGAATGCGGTTGGGCCGGAGCGGCGCGCCCGGAGGTCGCGCCCTACCTGGTAACATAAAAATCACGGTTCGAATCCGGTTGGGGATGTTCCTTTTTCAAATTGCATGGCGTCCAGCCAGACTGTGCCGTCCTCGGATACCGGCTGAATGCGGGATGACAATTTTTCATCGGCATTGGGCGGCACTTTGACCGGGAAAGAATAGCGTTGCCAGCCGTTGCCGCCGGCCTGCAGGGTATGCGTTTTTCCGCAGATGGAAAACCAGACGGGCGCGCGGGGCCGGTCGGTGCGAATATACACGGAAAACACATAATCGGCCGGCGCCGGCTCCAGCGGCGCGAGGTTGAAACGAAACTGCCGGTTGCCTTTGATGCGCAGGCAATACCGGCCATGAAACGGGTTGTCCTCCGACAGGGTCCAGGGAGCGTCGGGATGCCCGATCGGCGGGGCGGTTTTGCCGATCCGGTAATAATCCGGCCAGAGCGGCAGGGTGTTTTCCTCGAAACTCGGGTTGATCAGGATATTGCGCTTGCCGGGTCGGCCGCGGCTGGAAACGGCGATTTCCGGCTGGTAGTTGGATGTGTCCGCCTCCATTGCCACGCGTATGCTAATTGGCTGACATGCCGGCAGTGCCTTGTTGCGGTTTGGAGCCGGGACGCCCTCGTCCCGGAACGCCTCTTTGTCGCTCGCGGGTTGCATATTTTCGAGCCGGTAAGCGCGCACGCCCAGCGGTTCAAAGGTTTCGGCAAAGCCTTCGGACGCCACCTCCAATTCCGCGGCGCCGGACAGGCAGCGGGCCTTGCCGCTTAAGCCGGCCACGGTGAAGTGTGCTTTTACCGGATAATTCATGCTGTTGGCCGCCAGCAGCAGGTATCCCGTTCGGCCGGAATAAAACAGCCGGACCTGCACGGCCGGAAATCGGTCCTTGTCCGGATCGAATTCAACCGGATCATAATGTATTTCCTGGAATACCCGCGGCGCCAGCAGGGCGGGGGATATTTCGCGGATTTCGCGGCTGAGCCGCGCGTAGGCATCCCATTGTTCCCGGTGGACTACGTAATTGTAACGCCAGAACATCAGCCCCTTGGCGCCGTGAATGAGCGCCAGGTAAGTCTGGCAGACAATTTCCTTTTGTGAGAGCGCGCGTTTGTGCGTCATGCTCCACCAGGATGCCAGGGGCGCCACCATGCAGACTTTGCGTTCCGGGGCGCAGCGCCGGTCCTGCAAAGCCGCGATTTTCGAGACATGATTGATTTTGTTGTCGCCCGGCCGCCCGGGAATCCAGTAGGGATCGGTTATGATGATATCGGCGATTTCCAGCGCCTCCCGGTTGTTGGGGATGACGGAAGGGAACAGGCACATGACCGGCCGGTACGGGTCGAGCGCCTGCGCCATGTCGTATATTTCCCGGCAGACTTCCAGGATGTCATAATAACGCAGGTCGGCGCGGCCCGGCTCGTCAATGTTCATGTAAGCCAGCACGTTACCGTGGTCGGCGGCGATCCCGATGGCGCCGGCAATCAAGGGCCGCACCGTTTCAAAGTAATCGCGGTAAATGGCGGTGCGTTCCTGCCGCGGCAGATGCGCGAAAACATCCTTGCGCGCCCAGTACTTCCGCATGAGCAGGCTGTTGGGAGTGTTGGGCGCGGGATAAAGGATTTTCTTGATTGCTTCCGGCGCAAAATGTCTTTCCAGGGCCGGCAGCGTGTCAACCGGCGCGCCCCAGGTGTCCGCGCGCAGAACCACATGAACGTTATTCGAGGCGGCATCGGTCAACAAGGGCGCCACTTTGTCCAGATCATTCGAGGAATTGAATTGATGACCGGCGGTGGCGACAGCGTCATATCCCAGTGCGCGCAGTTCCGCCGCCGGGGCATCCCAGAGAAATCCCAGGGGGAAATACGGCGCGCCGTCGCGCAATATAATGCGGGCTTCACGGTCAATTTTGACTTCATGGCCGGGCTTGGGGGCAAGCTTTATCAATCCGACTGGTTGGGCCGCCAGCTTGGTTCCATTGGCATCCCATAGGCCGACTTCGAGGGAATTGACGCCCAGGTCCAGTTTATGCGCATCCACCGGCAACGCGCATTGCGGAGGCGGGCCGTTCATGCTCGCTATAACCTGGCCGCGCAATTCCGCCCGCAGGGAATAATTTTTGAGTTCGCCGGGGTCAAGTCCGATGGAGCCGATCAGGCGCGCGCAGGCTTCGCCGGTATAATACGAACGATCCGCGTAAAAGCGCAGCAGGGTGAGCAGGCCGGTGTCGGGAATGGTGTAATATTCCAGCAGGCTGCCGGCCGACCGCAGCCGGATGGCGACATTCCGGGAATCGGCATTGGCAACCGGCACTTCCAGTTCCAGGTCGGCCGGGCCGGCGATGAAGATATCCCGGGCAAATTCCCGCGCCGCGCCGGCAGCCGGCTGGTCAAGGACGCTGACAGAGACCGCTCCGGTTGCATTGCCGAATGCATGCAGTTGCATGCGCACGCCGTAACACAGGCCGGTGCCGGCGGCATGGTAACGGCTGACATCCGCATCGGAGACGGCCGCCATGAAAGGCATTGTGATTTGACCGGGGTTGATGCCGCCGACCTGGGCCAGATTTTCGTATTCCAGCCATTTTTCCTTGTGGGCGGGCCAGCAGGCATAGGTTTCCATTTCACCGGCGACGACTTCCGCTTCAATCTGTTTGACAACCTTGTGCCGGAAGGCGCTGATGCGGAACGGCGCCGCGCCGCCGTAGGCTTCCAGGTATGCGAGCGGAACGGCAATCTCCGCGGTCCAACCATGTTCCCCGGCGGCTGCCGCCGCCGGCCAGGGAGGATCAACCGGCCATTGGCCGGAGGGCGTTGCATTTTTGGTGAAATCATGGGCATTGGCGGTATTCAAGACAAACCGGAAATATTGCGGGTTCTTGGCGCCCGGAGAAATGAATACTTTGACGCATTCATCGCCGAATACGCCGCCGGTATTGTTGAGCAGGACATTGGCGCGCATGCCGGCAGGATCGGGATGCGCGCACTCGAATGCGATATAAAGCCATTGATTATCCGCGGCCAGCATCATGGCGGTATCATCAGCGGCGACATCCGGTCTTTTAAAGACGGAAAAATCCCGGGCGGCGAAAGCGGTTTGCCAGCCCGCATCGTCCAGCCGGCCGTCAATGACGACAGGCGGGCAGGGAGGGGGAAGGTTTATAGTCGGCGGAGAGTATGGGGCGTTGTCACAATGGGCAATTCCAACCATAAAGAAAAAGACCGCCAGTATTTTTGCGTATATGGTTGTTTGTGTTTTATTCATATCTTTTTTCCTGTTGTTCAAAAAACATTTCCTTCCCTTGTGTTCCTTGCGCTCTTTCGTGGAAAAATACATCTCCTTCTTCCTTGTGCCATTTCGCCGTGCACCCGGAATTTATTGTCCACAAAAGAACACAAGGATCACAAAGAAATATTACAAAAAACATTTCCTTCCAAAATATTCCTTGCGCTTTATAGAGGTGAATTAATTCTAATCACCTGTTATGAAAAATTCAGCCAGCGCCAGCCGATCGTGTAATTGTCCGGCATCGCCAATCGCAGGCTGAAACGGTCCGGGCTGAGCCGTTGCGATTCCACCGCCCAGCGCACCGGGTAGGTTTTGCCGCGCATGCGCAACTCGGCCGTCAAAATCAATTCCTTTTGCTTTATGGAAAAATGTTGCGGGAAGACCAATTTGGGGTAAATCATCCGGCCGGGCAACGGCGCGCCCGGGTCAAGCGCAACGGATGCGATTTTGCGCGCGCCATGCCGGACATGGATGGCCAGCATGCCCGGGACCTGCGCCGTCCCGTCATTGACCAGCCCTAATTTCAGGTATTCATGTCCCGTGCCGCGTTCAACCCCTAGCCAGACTATCGCGGGCCTGAGCCGGTAACTGATGCGTTGCGCGGTGTAACGCAAAAGCGCATAATGTTTTGCATGGCCGTACATGGCATGCCAGGGATTGAAGCCAAGCCCCAGGTAATTCACATTGCAGTCCAGGACGCTCTGCAGGTGTTTGTCCAGGGGCACCGGCTCAAAGATTTCACGATCTTGAAACAGGAACGGGCCGGTTTCGATTATAAATCCCGTGCCGGGTTTCCTGACCCGATCGTGAAATGCGCAATCCCAGGAAGAAAACAACCAGCCGCCCATGGCGTCGCGTCTGACCCAGCACCCATTGCGCATGGCGTAATCCGCCGAGAAGCCAAGCGGGCCATGCGGCGAGCGGTCAACGTAAACCATCATTGCCGCCGGAGTCTGTTTGAAAGCGCGGAGATGGTCGTCAATCAGGCGCTGGCCAACCTTGGCGGCCGATTGGTTATCGCGAAACGGATTTTCCTTACGGTGATGCCATTCGCCCCAGTAACCGTAGCCGGAAATATCCGCGAATTCCAGCATTGGGATATGATCGAATTTTTCAGCCAAAAGGAATAATAATTCGCGCCAGGCATCCAGATAATCGCCGGTGTAGGCCGGGTAATATTTCGTGTATGGCCCTACCAGATTGTTGGCGTTTTTTTCCGTGGCGCATTGATACGGGATCATTTTGATTTTACCGGCCAGAAATTCCGGTACGCTGGCGGCATGGCGGCATTGCGGATTTGACGGCATTACGCGGAAGGCAATGCGTTTGCCGCAGGCGGCGGCCGCTTCCATGGCCCAGTCCCAGACCGGCGGTAAATCCAGGCGGCCGGGCCGGCGCTGCAGTTCGCGCCATTCCGGCCGCAGGTATATCACGTCGCAGAATTCCAATGCCGCCATTTGACGGATCAGTTTGCGTGTGATTTTTTCCGGCTTGTCGCCCAGTTTGCGGTAAAGGTGATCGCTGGTGGCGTAGCAGCAGATACCGCCGCCGGGGTTGGGGATATGGTCAGACGACGGCTGGTAAAACGCCATGTCTCTTTCCAGCAGCCTGGTCCTGGTATGTGTATATGATTTTTGCATTTCAACGCACCGAAAACAAGGAGCCGGCGAACCGGTATTCATAAGCGCCCATATCAACCCGGCCGTGGAAAATGCGCGGCCGGCCGTCCAGGTCCGTGGCGCCTTCCATCCAGGACTGGTTCAATCCGGCGTCAATGGCGGGCGAGCCGCTGCCCAGCCGGTAATCGCCTCCGGCCGCGTTGATCAAGCGCGGGTCGGCTTGCTGGTTGCCGGCGCCGGGCGGGAAATCGCCGTAATCCGGGACGCAACAGTAAGCGAACATGTTGGAGGCGCCGGCCGCGGCCGCATAAATGTTGTCATCCGTCCCGGGCGCGTTGGTGTTTATGTTGCCGGCAATGACGGTGTTCAGCACGGCATTGGGAACGTTTGTGCTCTCGGCGCGCATGCCGGCCCCCTGGCCGCCGGTATTGCCGGCGATGGTGCAGGATTCAATATAACAATTGATGGCGCCCAGTATGAGGCCGCCGGCGCCATTCGAAGCGATCAGGCAGTTGTACAGGTAATTGTTCGTCGTGCACAGGATGCCGACGCCGGTATTGCCGGTCAGGCGCGAGCGATACATTTTAAACATGGGGGTCCAGATGCCGCCGAACCCGATGGCCGCCGCGCCGCTGTTGCCTGTGATCAGGCAGTTGCTTACCGTTGTCGCGCCGGACTGGCTGGAAAACATGCGGATTCCGGCCGCCAGCGTGGACGCGGAAGTATTGTTGCGGATAATACAGTCGGTGATCAGCACGTTGCGTTCCAGCAGCAGGCCGGCCCCGTTATAGGCCAGGTTTTCTTCAAAAAGGCAATTAGTTACCACGACATTGTATCGGAAATATCCGCCGCCGCCCTGGCCGCCGTTGATTCCCCCGGCAAATCCGTAGCGGTTGCCGATGAAGGTGCAATTGTCCACCAGCCCGGTTTTGCCGGCCGCGGCCATCAGCATATGGATGCCGGCGCCATAATGGTTTGCGGTCAGACGATTGGTGGCGATGTAACTATCCCGGACGATCCCCGCGGCGTCGTAAGCGTAGATTCCGCCGCCGCGGTCGGCCCGGTTATGCGCGATCACGCAATTGCTGATCGTGGCGCCGTCGGCGTTGATGCGGACTCCGCCGCCGAAGTTGTTGGCCCCCCAGCCGTTGGTGATGGTCAGCCCGGCCAGCAGGGCATTGGAATGATTCAGGGAGAAACAGCGGTTGGTGATGGCGCGGCCTTCATAATTACCGCCGTCAACAATGACGGCGGCGCGGTCGCCGCCCCAGCCGCGGACCTGGACGTTGGATACGGCGGCCTCGTTGGTCAACACGTAAGTGCCGTTGGATACCATGACAGCGGCGCTGTTGTCCAGCGCGTTGGCGTATTCCACGGCGATGTTCAGGCTGGTGGACGCCTTCGGCCAGGTGTCGTACGGCGAAGTATGCGATCCCCCGCCGGCCACGTAAACGTTTTGCGCCGGTGCCAGTGTAACTGACGACAATATTGCCGCCCAGGCAGTCTTCAGACAGGTGTTTTTTAGCAGCGACATATACTCCTCCCCGTTGTTGATGATTGCCTTCCTTATGTTGCGTGTTCGCTCGCGTGAAACAGGTTGACTTGATCAAGTTTAACGAACACGCATTGGCGGCAAACCAGTGTTTCGGAACCACCCGATTCAATCCGGACATTGTGAAAATTGATATCGCGGATAACGGTTTGCGGATTGCCGATGACTTGGCAGGCATCGCCTCCGCGCGCGCGGATATTGCTGAAAGTCAGCTCTGACAGGCGTTGTAAAACCATGCCCGGCTCAACATAAAGCCGGATGGGCGAATGGACAGCAGCCACCGTGATGTTCGAAAAATGCATGTCATGCACATCCGCCCGGCTGCCGGATGCCGGGCTGGCATAGCGCGCGGGATACTCAAACAGAATGCCGTCCACGCCGCTGTTTATGGTAATGTTAGAAAAAACGCAATTGCGGATTGTGCCGTCGCTGGGACAGCCGATGCGGATGCCCTGGCAATCGCTGTTGAAAACGCAGTTGCTGACGGCAATGTTTTCGCAGACGGCCGGCGCGTCATATGCCTGCTGGATGGCGCGCACGGCCAGGCAATCGTCCTCGGTATCGAAGATGCAATCGCTGATAGTTGCGTTGCGGCAGGCGTCCAGATCAATCCCGTCAATATTCTGCATCCGGCGGTCGGCTTTTATTTTCAAGCCATGGATATTCAGGTTTTCGCAGCGCATCAGCCAGAACGTCCAGCAGGGAGAGTCCACGCAGGTGATGCCGGAGATGCGCACATTCCGGCAATTGTAGAACATCACCAGGCGCGGCCGGGGCGTGTCCGGCTTCCGGAATTTTACCGTACCGCGGCGGCTGGTGTAAAGCTCCCGGTAAAAAGCCGGGCCGGAGCCGTTGATCTCCCCGGCGCCGGTGATGGCGATGTTTTCCGCGTCAATTGCGCGGATCAGGCTGAAAGCGCCTTCCGGGGCGTGTTCGGGCCGGAAGCCGCCGGCTTGCATCCCGGTATAGTCGGCGAGCGACGGGCTGCCGATCAGGCGGCTGCCGGGCAGGAGGTGGAGTTCGACATTGCTTTTCAATTCCAGCCCGCCGGTCGGAAAATCACCGGGGGGGCATACCACCCGGCCGCCGCCGCGTTCACGGCAGGCGTCAATCGCCTTTTGGATGGCGGCAGTATTCACGGCGGATGCATCCGCGCGGGCGCCGAAGTCGGTAATGTAATAATCCGCAGGCATCAAGCGGTCAGCTTTGTTGCTTGGTTGAGACGAACGGTTTTCGGCGCAAGGTAGATCCTGCGGTTTGCCGGTTTGCCGGCAAGCATGGCATGGATTAATTCGCCCGCATGCCGGCCCATGGCCTGGCGCGGCAATTCCAGCGCCAGCAGCGGAACTTGCAAATCGGCCAGGTCGCCGGTGTTGCCGGCGGCGGCCAGGGTGAAATCCGCCGCCGGCCGCAACCCCCTGGACATCAAATACAGGGCGGCGGCAATTGCCGGGGAACTGGAAAAACAGACCAGGGCTTGCGGGCGCGCGCCCGCAAAAAACAGCTCATCCAGCGCGCGGTAAAGCGCGGGCCGGTCGGACATGCCCAGGCGGCGGATATTGCCCGGCGGCACCCCGAACTCGGAGGAAATATTTTCCAGCGCCGATGCGGTTGGATGCAGCGGATCAAGCAGCACCGCGGTCCTGCCCGGCGGAGATCGCGTGCCGGCAAAAAGTTTTTTAAACCCGGCATGGTAATCCACCGCGACGCAGGGCAGGTCCAGCCGGCGCGCCAGGTCCGGTTTTTCAATTATCAGCAGCGGATAGCCGCCCCGGGCCAGTTCGCCGGCATGTTCAGCAAACACCGGGTCTTCCGCGTAAGGCGGAAAGAGGATGACCGCATCGTTTTCCTGGCTGGCCGAGCGCAATGCGCCCAGGTATTCCGGTATGGAAGACCAGGTGCAGGGGTATGCCTGAATGCGAAAACCAAGGGCGAGGCCGACCTGCCTCAGGGTGTCGTACATCGGCATCCATGAACTGTTGATATGGGGCGATACCAGGGCGATTTTGACAATGCGTCTCAGGACAAAGGTGCCGCGCCCCTGATGTTTGACCAGGTAGCCCTGGCGGCACAACTCCGCGATGGCCCGGCGCAGCGTGGTGATGCTGGCCTGGTAAAACCGCATCAACTCCGGCTCGGTGGGAATCTTGTCTTCAGGCTTGTAGATTCCGGAATTAATCTTGCCGCGGAGATCGCTTTCTATCTGCCGGAAAAAGCATTTGCCGTGTTCAAGCTGCATTCACGCCCCCTGTTTTAAAATACATGGCAATCATAGCTATGATATCAGGTGTGTCAATTAAAAAGTGGCGGAGGATGCCGGAAGAGGGTGCAGGACAAATTTGTTGGTGATTTGTATAATCTTTAATTTCACGGGGGATGTCAGTG
>CAYXEK010000076.1:0-16696 GCA_964463985.1 uncultured Verrucomicrobiota bacterium | reverse complement strand
TCCCAGGCACGGCACGACATCAACAAATTTGTCTTACACCCAAGGATTCCCTGGCAGTCATTCCTTAACATAAATTGCCGCCGCCCGGCGGGAATCCCGAGTGTAAACGAAGTAGTATTGCCGGTCGAGCCGGGCCGCCCATACCTGCGCAAGTGCCTGGACTGCATGCCCTTCTACCAGGCGGGCGCCGGCCGGCAGCGGCTTTTTCCACGGCTGGACATCCATCCCGTAGCCATGGCTCAGACTATGCCTGAGGCGCGCGTAATGCAGGCGGTGCCTCAGGTTCGGAGCATGTTCCGCGCGGGTCTGGAGGAAGTCGTCGAAAATACGGAACCGGTTTTCCAGGCTGGGCGCGTCGCAGAGACCCAATTGCGCCTGGCAGGCGGCGGCCAGATCCGGCCAGAACTCCGGCAACTGTCCGGCGGCAGCGCTGGTCACCGCCTGCAAATCGGGTTGATTGTAAAACCAGTCCGCCAGGCATGACCATTGCCGGGCAGTCTCCATATCCGCCGGGGCCATGGTTGAAGTGGCCAGGATTTCATAGGGCGGAGTAGGGGCAGCGCAGAGTCCCCAACGCTCCCGGTCAGAGGCGAGAGCGGTGCCGGGGAGCAGTTTGAGGATTTCCAGTTGAATGGCGGCCGGGCGCATCTCCACCAGTGCCTGTAAATCCGCCCGCAGCATTGCCAGCGTGCCGCCGGGCAGGCCGGCAAGCAAGTCAACATGGGTTTGCAGGTGCGGCATGGCGCATAACTGGCGTGTGGCGGCGCGGGCGGCTTCCAGCGCGCCGGCCCGGCCAAGGTTTTGAAATACCGCTGCGGTCAAGGTCTGCACGCCCAGTTCCAGGTAAAGCTGGCCGGGGCGGGCTTCGGCGAATTCCTGCATGATGGCGGGCGTCAGCCGCCCCGGATCTATTTCGAGGTGGAAACGCATGGATGGGAACTCATCGCGGAACATCCGGAGCAGGAGGATGCACCGGCTGGCCGCTTCGTTGAACGTGCGGTCCGCCAGGCGGACCTCCGGCAGGCCGGTTGCCTGTAGGCGGCGCAGTTCTTCCCGCGCGCGCGCGATGGGGAAATGCCGGGTAGGCGGCGCGCCGGCGCCGCTGGTGCAGAAGACGCATTGTCCGGCGCAGCCGCGGCTGGTCTCAGCCAAAAGAAATGGTTTGTGATTCCGCCGCCAATCCGCCGGCGTGGCCGGCGGTATGGCATTCAAATCCGGCAGGCGGGCCGTGCCTGTGTCCAGGTCGGCGCCGCCGAACCGGGCGCATACGCCCTGGACTTCGTGCCAGCGCTCCGGTTGATTCCAGCGCGCCAGGAAATCCGGCAAGGCCGCTTCGCCTTCGCCGCGGATGACGGCGTCCAGGAACGGATGCCGGCGCAGAAAGGCGCGGTTATCGCCCAGGAATTCCGGCCCGCCGCCAAGCAGCAGGCATTCCGGGTGCAGGCATTTGTAACGGGCCATTACGTCCAGCAAAAAATTCCGGTTAAACAGGAAAAAAGAAGCCGCCAGCACATCGGGAGCCGGTTGGGCCAGGCGCAATAACAAAGGCTGCACGGGTTCCCGGGGCGTCGCCTCGACGATTTGCCACGTCCAACCGGCGGTTTGGGCTGCCCGGCCCAGGGTCCACCCGGCCGGGTTGGTGTGGGAATGGGTGGCGTTGACGGCCAGGAACACGGCTGTCCGGCCAGTATTTTCCGGCATGGTCACTATGCCTCCCCGGCGGATTTCAACAGCCAGATTATGAGAATAGTATTCAGTAGACAGTAGTCAGTAATCAGAATTTCACGAAAACGTAATGTGTTGATCTGGAATTGTTTGTGTTTATTCTGAATTCTGACTCCTGACTCCTGAATTCATTCAAAACGTTAGCTTTGAAATTGTCTCAAAACGTGAGTTTTGAAATGTCATTTTTCCATCTGCCACAGGCCAAGGGCTGGATTGGAGATATAGTATATGCGCTCGCCGTCCGGCATGGTGTTAAACCCGTCCTGCAGGCGCTCGGGGTTGTAGCGTTGCATGGCGGCGGCAAGGTCGGTGTATTTAAACCCGGCGGCCTCAATTGCCTGGCGGTCCAGGCCGCCGGAGGCGTAAGTGATGGAAAACCGGCCTTCGCTGGAGCCGTGAATCAGGTGCGCGGCGGCGCCCAGGCTTTCGCGCAGTTCCGGATCTTCCGCAACATAGCGCAGGGTGGCGGGCGTGCCGTGGTAACCGTACTTGCGGATCATGCGCTCATTGATTTCCGCTTCTCCGAATTCCACCAGGCCCGGCGCCAGGATCAGCAACTCGCCGTCATCGGCGATGGCCATCCTTGTGCGGTAAATGGCCTTGTTGCCGATCCAGGTGCTCTTGAATTCCGCGGGATCGAGGTAAACCACCACTTTCGGCAGGGGGGGCACGCGGATGATGTTCACCTGCTGGCTCAGCCGCGCGGCCGCCAGGTAACAGTCGCGGGTATCGCCGGCGAAAAGCCCGCGGGTCACCAGTTGGTTGGCGGTGTTTTTTGCGCGCACAGTAAGGATGTAACGGATCGGCAGATGCTGCAGGTAGCAGTCTTCCGCCTCGTTCAGCAGGGTGCGCACGGGACTGTCAATCTGCCCCATGATGGTTTCCATGTTGCAGACGGCGCCGAGAAAATGGCTCTTGTTGATGATGTCCGGTCCGGCGATGCCGACCAGGATGTTTTTGTTGCCGTTGGCCATGCCGATCACTTCGTGGGGGACGATCTGTCCCACGGAGAGGATGGCGTCGTGTCCGCCCTCGGCGGCGATCCGGTCAATTTCCACCCGGACATTGTAATCCACCTTGCCGCCGCTCAGTTCCGCCAGGCGGGCGCCGGGGATTTCGCCCATCAGGGTCAAGCCATGCCGCCAGTCATGCACGCGCACGCGATCGGCCGGCACGCCGGGGAACATGGTTTCGATTTCCCCGGCGGTCATCGGCCGGTGGGTGCCGAGCGCCGGGAGCAGCGTCACCTCCGCGCGCGGAGAGAGCAGCCGGTATAACCGGGCGCAGATTTCGCCGGCGCCGGAGTGGAACCGTGAGAAATCCGGCGGAATCAGCAGGATTTTGCGCGCGCCGGCCGGCAGCGCGCCGATCACCGCCTGGAGGCACTGGTTGAGATCGCTGTCATTGATTTCCTTGTCCGCGCCGCCCTTCTGGTACCAGATAGCCATGTCAATTCCTTTGTCCGCGTTGCTGAATGTTCCGCGCCGCGATGGCGCCGGCTGTTGTCCGCCCCGGCCTGGTCCTGCTGGCCGCTGGTGCGCAGCGCGACAGCCGGAGTGCGCTCTAAACAAACCGTCAACAGATATTACCCAACGCCGGAAAATCCGCAATCAAATTCAGATGTTCTGTTTGAGGACGGGTGCATCTGCGATTCGGTTTCTTCGGCGCAGCGCAACTTTTTGGAGTGCGTCCGGCTACGCCGGATTTTGCGGGTTAAACGCAATCCTGTAAAAGCGCAGTCGAGCCTGCGCACTCCAAAGCCGCTTCGCGGCAGAAGACCGTGCGAAAGCAACGAAAGCATGTTGCCTTTGCCGGCTTGATTGCACTGAATTGCAGATGCGCCCCTGGCGTTATCATCATGGCTGCGTCATACTCGGAAAAGATGGCTCGGCAGGGATCACGCCGATGACGTGACAAGCGCCTTTATCCCGCTTCGCGGGAATCTGCCTTGGGTGGGGCGAACCCTCCATGGTGAGCCGTAAGAATGACACAGCCATGCACAATTAATGCAGTATGTCCAATATTTCTGGACATACTGCATGAATTATGTTGTTTTTCCGGCCATGACTTCAATCATGGATATTCGCGAGCGGGCATAGGCGGCGTTTTGCGTAAATTTGTTCTCCGGCGGGACAAGCCCGCCGGGGGCTTTCAAATTGGCTCTACTGGATACCGCTTTCAAAAGATGACTCGCTGTCCAACACTTCAAAATTGAACACGATCAACCCTGTGCGGAGACGGCTAAACCATGCGGTATATTCCGCAGGATGCAGCACCCAGAAGGCGTAGAGTTGATTGGTGGATGTCCGGAATTCCTCCGGCAGATCAAGCGGATTGGTTTGACGAATCCTCGCATTAAGGGATCGGAAATGCTCGGGCGCGGCGGCGCTTTTCCCTTTGGTTTCCTCGCTGTCGTCATCATCATCCTTGATCTCGACCACCAGTATGAGATCTTCCACCCCGCGATCCTGAATTTCGCGGAGGCGGACGATGGTTGGCGACGCCGGATCCGGCGGCAGGTGTGTCAAATAGTCGGCCAGATTCAGCCGGATAAAGAAATCCGGATTAAACGATCGCCGCACCCGATCCTTGCCGCCCTTCCAATATTCGTAGTCCAGGCTGTAAAACGCCCGGTCGGGCGCCTTGATCCATGCTGTCAACACCTTGTATTCCTCGATCAGCCGGAAAAGGAATTGGCGTTCCGGGGCATGGCTGACGATGACCAGCGACTGGGGCGTGCGGAAAAGCGATGTGTTGACGGCATAGAGGTGCTTTAATCCCACCATCTGCCGGATATATTCCCGGTTGAAGTCCGTCCCCTGCAAGTCAAACAGATCTTGCTCACCCCCAACGATCTGTTTAATGACAAACCGGTTGGCTTCATCCAGTTCGGTCTCGTAATCCTCGGAAACAAACACCGCCGTCTCGTTATCCAGTCCACCGGCGCGTGCGCTCGATTTGTCCATTTTTGCCGTGGCAATGCCGGTGAGCCCGCCCTCCTTATTCTCGTGAATGACCCTCTTTGTGCCCTTGGGCAGGAATTGATTGAAATAAATCTCGATCTGCTGGCGGTTTTCCATGGAAAGCCGGTCGCCGGTGATGCCGGCCCTGGCCATGGCGCGGCGTATGATCCGGTTGATTTCATCCTCACCAGGTATCTCATCCAACAGAATGCCATCGCCGAAATCGAAATGCCTGGATTCGAACTGGTTGCTTTTGAAGCGACGCTCCACATCCAACACCATTTGATCAACCGTGCAATAATCCTTGGTAAACTCAAAACGTTTAACCATATCCAGATAAGTCACCCGCACCCCCAGCTTTTCGGCGGATGGCGTCAGGATCAATTCCCGCCGGCCGGATTCGGGCTGTAATTCTTCCGGTGTGCGATCTTCCAGACGCGTTGCCGGCGCGTATTGCAGGTTAAATAAATTGAAATTGTGTGCATGGCGCTTGTCTTTGGGATCGGTCAACACCCCGGACGTCAATCGGAGTTCACAGTCGGTCACTTCATCCAACAGTTCCCGGATATGCGCGGCAAATTTATCGTGGTTGGTGATGGTTACGACGGGGTAATTGCCCTGGATGTCCTGCACCCGCACCTGCCGCGGCAGCCGCAATCCGCGGCCCAACACCTGTGATATGAGGAGCTTGGAGTTGAACACCCTTTCTTCCGCCGGCACAATCTGGAACACGTTATCCACATCCCAGCCTTCCGACAACTTGTTCACCGCAAAAATGAACTCGACCTTCCCGCCCACCTTACCGGGATCGGTTTCCTCGATCTGATCCAGTTTCTGCTGGTATTCCGAGCGGTTCATTTTGGCGATGACCAGAATCATGCGATCCCGCGCCATTTGCTCCAGCGTGGCGCGCGCCAGCGCCTTGTGCGCCGGTTTTTCTTCGCGGATAGCATCGGCCAGCGCCAGCGCAAAAGCGTCATGATTCCGTTCGGCGGCTGACTGGGTGGCGTTGATAAAGATGGTGATGGGTTTGACCAACGGCCGGCCATCCCGCCCGGTGTAAGCATACTTGATCTTGTTCCCCTGATGCGTCGTCAGCACCTGCTCATATTTTTGCCGGGGCGTGAGTTCGTTGTCACCTTCATCGGTTTCGGTCTTGATGATGGGCCGGATGCGCTTGATGATCTTCTCTTCCATCGCATCCTTGATGGAATAATTATAAATCACATCCGGGAAATAATCATCGCCGCTATACGGAGTCCCCGTAAAGCCGATATGGCGCTTGATGGCCTTGGATTCACGCAGAAATTTCATCCACAACCGCTCATCCCGGTCATCCCCGCGGCCTTCGGCGCCCTCCTCGTAATCGTACGCCACGGCTTCGCCGTGAAAATCCAGATGGGCATAGGCGTGATGCACTTCATCGCTCAGCACCAGCACTTCGCCGCCATGATTGAACAGCGTATCGCCCAGCGCATTGGTTTCCCGGTTGTAGATGGCGTTGATGTTTTCAATCACAATCGAGCTGTCTTCAATCGTGTCGTTGCAATTGAGGAGCCGGATGACCTTGTGGCGAAAGCGTTCCGGCAACTTGGCGCGCAGCAGCGCGCCCCGCTCCCCATACAAATATTCCTTGAATTTTTCGCGCAGACCCGACTCGATGACCGTGGAGGAAGGGCCCAGGATGAGCACCCGCTGGACTTTGCCCAGCGCCAGGGCGAGATGGGCAATCCCGAACATTACATAAGACTTGCCGGCGCCGGTGGCCATGTGGCAGACGCCGGAGAGCCGGTCCGGCAGCGGCAACATACGCATGAAATGCGCCTCGTTATTATTGAACCGCTGTTGAATGGCCGGCTTGCGGCGGTAGTTCTCCCGCGCCAATTCCGCCAGGTTCTCGTAACTTCCGCCCCACAGGTAAATCAGGATTCGCTTGAGCGCATCGAACTGATAGTCGCGTCCCGCCGCCAGAGTCAGGACATACTCCTCCACCTCGGAGAAATCGAACGCATCCACGCTGAACTTGCGCAGGTTGACATCCAGCGTGTGTTGAGACAGTGATATGCGCATGGTTGAAATCACTTTTTAAGCGCCGTCACGCCGCTTTCGTTGCCATACTTATCCACGGCAATTATCCGGGCTTTGGCCGTCAATTCCGCCTTGACCGCGCCATCCTTGATGTTGTCCTGATAAATCACCGTGTCCACCATGAATCCTTTGGTTTCATCGAAATCGGAGTCAACCAGAATCATGGCCAGGCCGTCAAGCCCCTGATAGCGCTTTTCTTCCTTGTCCAGGATGCCGGTCTTGAATTTCGTGATTTTGAATCCTTGCGCTGTCCGCTTAGCCTCAAGCGCAACTTCCTCATTGAAATAGAAACCGACCGATGAAATCAGCTTGTTGATATTGGCCGGCGAGCTGGGTTGTTCCTCAATGGCAAAATTGCGCGCCAGTTCTTCCAGCACCTTGTAAGGGAAGGTCAGCAACTTGAATGTGACATTGCCGCTCTGCCGGCGCTTGAGCTGCGTCTCCGCGCCGACCCGGACGCATGATTCCGGCACCACGATGTAATACGTGCCCTTGAGCTTGTTCCCGGCCTGCTCCAGGATGCCGGTCAGGTATTGTTCGTCCACCCGGACTTCCTTGAGGAAGCGGTCGTCCCAGACCGGGTAAATTTCCACCGGATCGCCGTCCTTCAACGCGCAGACATGTTTGAGATTGTATTTTTCCGCCAACTTGTCGTTCCGATCGGTGATGCCGAAAATACCCGAAACAAAACTGATGTAAGCGTCCTTGTTTTCACGCAGATTCATGATCTTCGCGAAATCGAACGCGCCCACTGACACCACGGCAAACGGCTTGGGCGGCTCGCCATGCTTGATCTTTTTCTTTTCTTTCAGGCCGAGTTTCTGCGAATCCGCAATCTGGCAGAGGCGCTTCTGCATCGTGTAAATCGCATGCTTGCCGAAATCACTTACAATCCACCGCCGGCCCAGCTTCTCGGCCACGGCTGCGGTCGTGCCGGAGCCGGCGAATACGTCCATGACCAGGTCGCCAGGATTGCTGCTGGCGAGGATGATGCGTTCAAGAAGGGTTTCGGGTTTTTGGGTGGGATAGTCAGCCGATCTATCCCCTGGATCCTTAAATTCCCAAATTGTTTGTGCTGCTTTGCCTTCATCTTTATCAGCATAACGTTTTAGGCGTGGATTTCTATTCGATGACCATTCTATAAGCCCTTTAGAATCAAGCATATCAAGTGTTTCTGGAATAAAAGCCCAATGTCGTCCTGCAGGTGGTTTTACCCCGTGCCAAGCTTTACCTGTAACACCCAAAGAAACACCTTTTGCGTGAATGGCTACTGTTGTATACCTACGACCAGTGCTTTTTTCAATTTGCGGGAAGTCGTTATTGATTTGTTCCTCACTTCTCCCAATGTAAATACGGTTTAATTCTAATGCAGATGATTTTGAATAGAAGAAAATTGTGTCATGAATATTTCCAAAGCTAGCTGTTGTGTAATTCTTAGGGTTACATTTAATACGTACTATTTCGTTTCTAAAGTTAACTGAACCAAAAACTTCATCTAAGACAACTCGAATATAATGATCCATTTTCGAGTCTAAATGCAAAAATATGGATCCGTCAATTGCAAGACAATCTCGTATGAATATAAGACGTTCTCTAATCTGTTCAACAAACTCTGCGCGATCTATTTTATCCGCATAACTGTCCTCCCCGTCCTTCGCCGCAAAGTCGCTTTTTGTCGCAAACGGCGGATCAATATAAACCAATTTGACTTTGCCCTTGACCTTGTCCTTGATGAGCGGGTCCTGGTTGAGGTAACAGGTTTTGAGAAATTGGAGATTGTCGCCCTGGACGATGAGATTGCGCCAGTTGGCATCGTAAGACGCCTGGCTTTCCCTGAAGAGCATGAGCTGGTTGGCGGCCTTGTTGATTTTGCCGCCATCGAAACACCGGACCACTTGGAGCGGCGAGCCGGCGCCGAAGGCGGCAGCCTCGTTCAGGATGGCGGCTTCCGGGCGTTTGCCCTGATATTCGATGGTGGGGATTCTGGAATCCTTAAGCGTCTTGAAGTCGTAGGCGGCATACAGCGACGGAAACAGTTTTTTTGCCAATTCCGGCGGCGGCTCCTGGCTGTTGTTAAGCGCCTGCTCCAGCGTCTTGAATTCCGACTCGGAAAGCTCAATCCTGTTCATAATCATACACTTCCATTGGAATATTCCGCTTATGAAAAATCTGAAAAAATCTGATTTTACGCTTGCAATATGCGCCGTGCTGCCATATTCTGATTCCGGACCTGAGAAAGATGAACGTCGGCTTCATGCCGTGTGTTCGGATCGCAATGCGGTTCGAACCTAGTCTTTCAAAGGTCTGCTTATTTTCTCCGCTGTCAACGGGTTGGATGAACTGTACCATTCTCCGTATGGTTTTCGTCGCGTATCGTCCAAGTCCATGATCAGGCGGCAGTCGGACTGGATGGCGCCGAAGAACCGATCCTCACCGCGCTCAAACAAGCGCTGGACGGCCCACAAGTAATAATCAATCACCTGCAGTCCGGCATGCGCATCCGGGTACCCCGCGGCAATGGTGGTTGGCTTGTCATGGTTCACACCCCATTTGGCGGCAAAGTTCTGCTTGGCACGCCGGATGGCCTTGTCGAGGGCATTCATGCGATCGGTCTTCCCGCGCCGGGCAAACACAATGCGATTTTCATCCGCCTTGTGTAGGATGTTCCTGAACAGGCGTGAAATCAGGTCGTCGTAAATGTCGTCGGCGCTGAGCTTTGTGGCGCGATACTTAAACAGCGCCTGGGCCTGGCGAGCCAGCACATCCTTGCGCCGGATGGCGATCTGAACCTTGCAGGACAATTTTGGCAACACGGCAAAGACTTCGCGCCGCACTTCGGGAAGGTCGTCTTTGGCGTGGACTTTCATAGCGGTCTTTCTGGCCCCGGGCTGCATGGATGGGACGCCGTGAAAATACGGGTCCGCAAGCATCCGGCTGCGCAGGGCCGCCAGTTCCTGTTTGGCCTGTTCCGGGTCCGGCAAATTGGCCAGGCCGACCATAAAGAATTTGGAAACCAGTTCCGTCCCCACCAGCACGCGCCCCTTTTTATCAAAGAGCGTCATGTCGCCTGCCTCGTCAACATAATAGCAGCGGGCGCGCGCCGGCCGGGCCTGCATGGGTGGTTCAATTGGCGCGGTCATATCATGCAAACGCCTTCTCCAGCAGTCGGTCCAATACGATCCCGGGTGTTTCCCCGGGTTTTTCCGGCAGGAGCGAAAATTTATTGATGCGGAGGAAGGCGTAGCCATAGCTCTCAAGTTCCAACTGCCGCGCCGTGTCGTATTCCAAATATTCCTGATCGAAATTGTGCTTTGTTACCACATCCGGATTTCTGGTGTGGAATTCAACGCCGTCATATTCGATGATCAGCGAGCTTTCCTTGCCGGCCACGGAGCGGGTCAGCAGGAAGTCCACGCGATAGCGCGGAATGTTGCGGTGGTATTCATCGCGGATATATTTGCCGATTTCAAACTGGGCAATCAATTTGAGCTGCTCGCGGTATCGCTGAAAAAACGGGGTTTGCAGGATCAGGCGATACAGTTCCTTCTCGGCCGGCGAGCCGAAGACGCTTTCGTCCGACACATAATGATCGTGCGCGGCATGCAGAATCCCGTCATAATGGCGCAAGGCATAACCAAGGCGGGTATCGTTGTATTCCTCCAGCGGCATGCTGTGGACGAACACCATGACATCCCGGGCGCGGCTGAATCCGACGTTCAGACGCTGCATTCTTAGATTGTTGATATTGTCGGCCGTGCCGCCAAGGACGGGGTAAATTGTCCGGAGGTCGGCGTTGTCCAACCGCTTGTCCTGCACAAAGGAATAATAAATGGTGTCGCGCTCCTCGCCCTGGACATCCCCCACAAACCAGATTTTAAACCGGTGATGGCGGCACAGATCGGGGTGGATGGGCATCTGTTTTTGGAACACTTCCGCCATCCGGTCCGCCTGCTCCCGGAACGAACAAATGACGCCAATGGACCCCTTGTAGCCGCCGGCGATCAATGTTTCAATGTCATGCTGGATGGATTCGATTTCATCCAGGTTGACGTTGCGGCCGGACATGCCCTTGGTCTCGACCTTGATGAAACGCAACACTTCCTGAATGGGTTTGGTGCGGATGCGGTTGGGGACAATTTCAATCTGGCGTTCCTTGTAAAACACTTCGGTGGAATAGCTGATTATTTCCGGAAAACTACGGAAGTGCACGTTCAACGAATCGGAATAGTTCGGGATGGCCTTGGCAAAAGCCAGGGTGGATGTCCGCACACTGAACGTCTTGAGCCATGCCATGGTGCCGGAATCCGGTTTGTAAGCCCGGCTGGATTCCATTTCAGCCTCCGCCGGCTCCGCCGATGCCGCATGCGCCAGTGTGGCCGATTCGGCTTCGGTCATAGCCACCCGGCGATCCCGGGCAAAATCCTTCAGGATGTCCCGGAAGTAGCATTCGGCGTATCGTTCCGAAACGTTGACGGCCCCCACCGCGCCGTATTGAAGTTCATCGCCCAACACGATGGTCTGCCGGGCGCGCAGCATCAAGGAAATGGATTCGGCAATGGAGACTTGGGAAGCCTCATCAATGATGAGAATATCAATCATATCCGCTTCCATGGGGAAGTGCCGGGAGATCAGGCCCGGCTCCGCGATAATGCATGAAATGCCCCGCAGGAGCACCCGCGCCAGTTCAGGGCTGATGCGCTTGCCGGCGGCAATGGCCGTCTGGATGCGCTGGACATCCGCGGCATAGCCGGCCAGGTTGCTGAGCCGGAGATCAATCTGGCGTTCCAGCAGTTTATGATTTTTCGCGAAGAAATCGCTGATTGCGCGCTGGTCGGGCGGCGGCGCCGGCGGCGCGGATGACAATTCGGCATGGAGTTGGATATATTGTAAAAGATGGCCGGCCTGCTCCCGGTTGGCAATCACCCGGCTTAGGCCGGCAAGATCAGCCGCATCCACGCCCAGACGTTTTAAAATCGGCCCATAATGCAGAAACATAAGTTCAAGCGCCTGCAAATCTCCAGGCTGTATCCTGCCAAGAAGCGCCCCGATTTGTTGCAGGGTGCGGAATATTGCCGGCAGATCGGCTATGTCAAGGCCAAGGTGTCGGGCAAAATCGTTGATGCCGGATTGGGCGGCTTGATAACGCCGGAGCTGCCGCAATACGTTCATATTCTGTTGAAGCCGGGCAAGCGGCAACTTGCCGGCGGGCGAACCTGAAAGCATTGCCAAAGCCGCATTGACTTGCTCGTACTTCAGACTGTGCAAGCCGGACGCAAGCTCCTTAAGCAGGCTGGGCGCTGGTTGATTGGCGCCGGCAAGAATATAGTCCGGCGCCAGGGCGGGATATTGGGCATGCAATCTCTCCACTGCCTTGATGCAAGACCGGACTGTGGTCAAAACAGCAGCCGCACCGGCCGACCTCACGCGTGATGCAATTTTAGGATACATCTGCGCGAGCGAGTTCATCCGCCGTGTAATCGTCTTGCGCTTAAGCAATTTCCCAAGAAACGCCCGCTCTTCTTCCTCAATCTTTTCCAGCAATTCGCAGGCTTGACGGAGATCGGCAAAGGAATCAACCAGTTGGGTATCCAGTCCTTCTGTTGGTAGTGAATCGGTAAGCCCCGCCAGCCCATCCTGCGCGGTTACGCCGTGATCAAGGCAATGGCAAAGCGTGTCCACTGACTCCGCCATGGCATCCATCTCAGGTGGAACCTGAACGGTCATGCGTTCCGCTTCCGGCGGCAGGTCAACCTTGATTCGTTGGAGAGCCTCGCACTGCCGGAGCGCATCGGGAAAACGATCTCTCATCCCATGCAGAGCGGCAAGCCCGGGCAGGGAAATCGGCACGGACAGATTGCCCAGCAGTTCGAAAGCCGCCTTAAGAGCAGCCGGATTGACCGCCACCCCGGCCGGCAGTTTCGGCGGAAGTATTGGATCCGAGTCCGCCCCGAACAGGGCTTCGTGCGCCTGCGCCCATGCCAGCGTTTTTCGGACATTATCCCCGTAATCCTGAGTTCCCTCCCAGAAACCGGCATTATCTTTTTCAATTTCGGCGCGCAAACGTTCACGGTCGGCCGCCACAGCCGGCTCATTGACTTCCTGCGCGCGGCTGCGCGCACCGTTGATGGCGGCGCTGGAGAGGCTGTTTTGCATGTTGTTCAAGCTGGCAGCGCCGCGCCCTGACTCCAATCGCATCACCGATGGTTTGGCGCGTGGGTGCAGTTGTTTGAACTGTTCCGTGAGCGCCTGGTCAATCACATCCAGCGCCTGTTTCTTATGCGAGGTGATAACGACGGATTTGCCAAGTTGCGCGGCCAGGTAAACCATGGCGGTGATGGCATACGACTTCCCGGTTCCCGGCGGCCCATCCACCACGATCACCCGGTTGGCCTCGTTTTCGACAGCGGTCAGGATTTTCTTTTGCTTTTCGTTCAAGCGTAGCGGTACGGTCAGATGACGCGGCGCCAACTGTTCGGATGATTTTTTGGGGTATCGGCCATGATAATCCCGTTCCACAACATTCATGTTGTTCGGCACATTGCCGTCAACATATTGTGAAATGAGATCTGTGAATTTTTTACCGACCCCGGTATCCAGTGTGGTTATCAGTTCCGAGTAGTCCAAGAGCCGGCGATCTTCATCCTTAACCGCCTGGATACCGACACGGAAGCGCAGTGCCGGGAGATTTTCCGCAATCAGCGGGCGGAAATGCGGGGTTAGGATGAAATTGTCCGAAACACTGAACTTGGCCTGCAGGAAACGCTCCACATACTGCAGCAGCGTAACGCTTTCATCAAACCGGCACGCACGAGGCGCAGTCAGAATAGTGTCAAACTCAAAACTGTTGATGGCGGCCGTGTTCAGCATGAGCACGTCACGGGCAGACCGGACGACAATCGCGTGCTGACCATCCTGAATTTCGACCTCAACACAAAACACGGGATATTTCTGGTCATTCCGGGCAATCTCGTGGAAAAAGATATAAACCGACTGGAGGTTGATAAACTGCAGATACTGGCGCAATGTCAGGTGCAGATCGAAAATGGTGAATTTAAATGGCTGCCGGCGGATGTAATCGGCCACGGCATCAACATAGCCGGCTGTCGCCTGGCGCCCGCGGGAAATCTTCTGGAGATCATCAAAGATGTGTTGCGCCTCCCGCTGGGGATTGAATGACGAGGGTGGGACGGATGAAAAACCCAACTCCATCTGCAGTTGTTTCACCTGCCCGGCCTGTGTTTCCGTCAATTTATCCAAAAAGCGTTTGCGGAAAGCGAGGTTAAACTCACGCATGGCTTCCGCGGCGGCCAATGGCGAATTTTCCTGCGGTGGGGCGTCGGGCATCGCTTCAGCCAGGCGCTGTCCGGCTTTTATTTCGCATTCCTGCAAAAATCCAGCATCCAAGTCCGTGTCCAGGACGGACAGCACAGCGGCCTTGATCTGATCCGGGAACATATCAACGGCATGTTGTCCTTGCCGGATATTCAGTTCAAAAGGTTTGCCTTCTGCCACCGCGTTCAGTATCTGCTTCTGGAAATCCGGGAAAACCGACAATTCCAAGGTAAACAAGTCGTCCGTCCACGCATAGGAAAGCTTGCGGTTGAATCCGAACCGGGTTTCATTGAACGCCGCAAAATAGTTCAAAATACTTCTGGCGAAGTTCTTCATGTTTGCGTTTATGTCTTGCCGTGATATTTTAGACGATTATAGGATTGGGTAGGATTGGGTCGGACCGTGGCAACATGCTAACAACCAACGCGTTAAAGATATTTCAGGTCTTATAAAGTCCCTTAGCGCCGTTTTTTCATTGCCAAAACAAGCGTTAAGCATTCCCATGGCTGATGGGCTGCGGAATACGGCAATAACCCCACAAATCAACCCCAGAACCTTGCAGGCGCGCTCGTAGCAGTGCGAGCGACGCGATAATTGCTGAGGTCGTCTGGTATGAAGTTGTGATTCTCCTCTTCGGCGAGCGATGAACGAAGAACGACACCCTTCTCACGAAGTACTGATAGCAATGGTAGGTTTGGCTGATTGCGTTCACTGCGTCTATGTGAAATTGCTCGCAAACTCGTGGTTCGCCAATGCCTCGGCACCCGCCCCCGCCGTGGTAACTCGGAGTCCTTGTATTCAGGATAAGGCTGGAGATATGGGTCATGGGTTCGGCTTCATCATCCGGCCGGGCTTACGGGGTTGCGAGGCGGGGATTGCGGCGGCGGCTAGTTGGTAGAACTCGTGGAGTTTGGCCTGGAGCAGCGCCTTGTCGGGCAGTTGGGTCCGGTATTCGGCCACGAGTGCGGGCGAGAGCGTCCGGCTGAGCGCGTATTCCACGACCTCTTTGTCCTTGCTCGCGCAAAGCAGCACGCCGACAGAGGGGTTCTCGTGGTCCTTACGCACGTCCCGGTCAAGGGCTTCGAGGTAGAAGTTCAATTTACCGAGATACTCGGGCTCGAACCGGCCGATTTTGAGTTCGATGGCCACCAGACTGTTGATGCCGCGATGGAAGAAGAGCAGGTCGAGCGCGAAGTCGCGACCGCCGACTTGCACGGGATACTCAGAACCGACGAAACAGAAGTCGCGCCCGAGTTCGATCATGAAGTCACTGAGTTGGCGCAGTAGCCCGGAGTGCAGATCAGTCTCGGCATGGCCGTCCGGCAGATTCAGGAATTCCACTACGTAGGCGTCCTTGAAGACTGCTTCGACATCGGGGCGCAATTGTCTCACCGGTGGTGAGACTTTTGGCGGGTGCAGCACAGCACGCTCGAACAGAGCCGCCTTGATCTGCCGTTCCAACTCGCGTTTGCCCCATCGTTCCCGGATCGCCATGCGCAGGTAGAACTCCCGTTCTTCGGGACGCTTGGACTGGCCCATGATGATCAAGTTGTGAGTCCAAGGCAATTGTGTCACCAGTGGTGACACTTTCTTGTCATCGGCGTAGGTCTCGTAGAACTGCCGCATTCGAAAAAGGTTCGGCCTGGTAAATCCCCGCAGATTCGGGTCGCGCCGCCGTATGTAGTCAGCAAGGTTCTCCACCACGCCTTCGCCCCATTCAGCGGCTTCGATCTTGCGGCTGATGAACCGGCCGATTTTCCAGTAGAGGTCGATCAGTTCCG
The DNA here is from genome assembly GCA_964463985.1 of uncultured Verrucomicrobiota bacterium. Classification (GTDB taxonomy): domain Bacteria; phylum Verrucomicrobiota; class Kiritimatiellia; order JAAZAB01; family JAAZAB01; genus JAXGPF01. The sequence continues at coordinate 807 of CAYXEK010000076.1, read as the reverse complement.
TGTTGACGGCCTGATAGGCGCGCTGTTTGGCCTGTTCGATCAGGGCCGCCACTTCGGCGAAGGCCGGTTCCTCGCCGGTATCAGGCATGACCAGCGGGGTCGTCTTGTGTTTTTGAGTCATGAAGCGCCCCCAATCCGAGTCACCACACAGTCATCCAGCTTCCGATGTAGGAGTGAAATCAACAAAAGGTAGTCGGCTGCGTCGTCCTCTCCTTCCCAGAGAATCTTCGGCTCATGGGCCAGCACAACAGGGGTCACACAACAGGGGTCAGTCCTATAATTTAATAATTTTCATTTTGCGCCGCCCTGCATATACCCGTCCGCCGGCGCGGACCGCATCCGGTTTTTCAACACGGTCGCAAAATTCGCCGCCGTTCCCATCCTTAATCGCTGCCAATCCCATCCCCGTCAACCATTCCGCATCCACTTCAACATGCCGGTGCACAATTTCCAGGTTGTATGACTCCCGCCTCCTCCCTTTCATTGCGCCAGTCAGCCACGCCTCCAGCGCCCGCAAAACGTCTCCTCCAACACACACCACAGCCGCGCCGGATCCACCCCAAAAGCTCATCCGCCTTCCGCGGCTCCTCACTGGCTCGCAGATCAAACCCTCTCGTCCGCACGCCGCGGACAAGGTCTCGATAAACACCTGGTTATGTCAACGCCGGTTTGAAATGACTCTTCTTCCGCCGGTTTGAAAAAGACCATTATCTTCATCCTGTTCCAGGCGAACCGCAGATTGACGAACCGCTGAATATCGGGGGAAAGGCAGTAATATTTTCAAAATGCGGTGTTCAATATGCTGCT
>CAYXEK010000075.1:0-16930 GCA_964463985.1 uncultured Verrucomicrobiota bacterium | reverse complement strand
AGGGCGGCCAGTCCCTTGGCCGCCGCGGCGCGCAAGGCGCGGGCCGCGCTGGCGGCACTGCGCGCCCTACCGATGTAATATTGCGATCAATTAATGTCTATATTATTTTGAGAAGATTAATAAGAGGCCAGAAACGCTGAACACTTCAATCAAAGGCGGAGGCGCCGAACACTGAACACCGAACACTTTTGAAAGAGACTCTCCACATACTCGCGCAAATTCCCACGGTTCCCGCGGCCGGCGGGGCGGGCATTGACTTCCGCCCGGCAACGGTGTAGATTTTTTCCGCAGCGGTTGCATGGCTGTTGCACCGCAGATTTCAACCAATTTTCCCGGGCGCCGGTTGCCGGCCCCGAAAGGCCTTTCATCATGGCGATACGTATTACCGGCGGCGCCGCGCGGGGGCGCCAATTGCGGGTGCCGTCCGGGCCGGTCCGGCCGACTCAGGACCGTGTGCGCGCGGCGATATTTTCCATGTTGAGCGGAAGGCTGGAACGCGCCTGCGTGCTGGATTTATACGCCGGCACGGGCGCGTTGGGGCTGGAAGCCTGGAGCCGGGGCGCGTCCCTGGTGGCGTGGGTGGAACGGGACCGGCGGATTTACGACAACCTGCGCGGGAATGTCGAATCCATCATCGGCCGCGCCCCGGCATGGTCGCTGCCGCAACTGACGTCCCCCGCCGGCGCCGTCTGTGTATGCGATGACGTCCTGCATTTCCTGGACAGCCGTCCGGGCCGGCGGGGAGCCATGATGTTCGACCTGGTTTTGGCGGATCCGCCCTATGACCGGAGCGGCGCCAATATCAAAAAAATCTTGCCAGCGCTGGCGCAAGGCGATATCCTTGAATCCGACGCTTGGCTGGTATTGGAACAAGCGCGCGGACTGGAGCCGGTGGCGTCTCCGGATTGGAACTTGGTGCGCGATCGCTGTTACGGAGAGACCCGGATTTGCATGTATCGGCGCGCCGGCGCCGGGGAGTGAAGGTTTGCGCAGTCTGGCTATATATCCTGGCACTTTTGACCCCCTGACCCTGGGCCATTTGGATCTTTTGCGGCGGGCATTGCGCTTGTTTGAGCGCGTCGTGATGGCGGTGTCCGCCGGCGGCCATAAGAATCCGCTTTTCAGCGTCGGGGAACGGGTCGCCATGGCGCGCGAACTGCTGCCGGAGATGCCCGCCCTGGAAGTCGAACCGTTTGAAGGTTTGCTGGTGGATTATGCCCGGCGCCGCGGCGCGCGGGCGGTGATCCGCGGCGTGCGCGCCTTTTCCGATTTTGAATACGAATTCCAGATGGCCCTGACCAATCGCAAGCTGGCGCCCGACATTGAAACCATCTTCTTGATGCCGGCGGAAACATACAGTTATGTCAGCTCCAGCACGGTGCGCGAAGTCGCGGCCCTGGGCGGCGACACCAGCCTGTTTGTGCCGGATTTCGTGCAACGCGCCCTGCAACGGAAGTTTCATGATCATTGATCCCGGCTTACTGCGCAAACGCCCGCGGCAATTGCGCGGCGATATTGACACGGTGGACTTGGAACTGGAGACATTGCCGTTTGTCCGGTTCGGTCCCACGCTGCATTATGACCTGCGCGCCGAATGCGTCGGCGATGAATTGCTGGTGCGGGGACGCTTGACCCTCGATTTGGAATGCCTCTGCGCGCGCTGTGGCGCCTGGTTCAAGCGGCGCCATGCGGCGCCGGATTTCACCCGTGTTTACAAGTTGACTCCCGATGACGCTGCAATTGACTTGACCCCGGATATCCGCGAAGATATTATATTGAGCTTTCCGTCGAATTGGCTTTGCCGGGACGATTGCCGGGGACTGTGCGCCGGCTGCGGAGCTGATTTGAATCACGAGCCATGCCGCTGTCCGCGGCAGCGCTGCGCGGACCCCGGCAGTCTTTGGGCGGCGCTGGAGCGCATTCCCCCCGGGGCGTTGAAACCGGGCGGCGGCGCTTCGCGGGCGGACGGTATTAAAGAAAGCAGGGAGGAAACATCCGATGGCAATGCCAAAACGCAGGAAATCGAAAAGCAAGGTAAGAATGTGCAAACGCGCCCATAAAATTGCTTTGCCCAACCCCAAACCTTGCCCCAATTGCGGCGATACGCATCTGCCGCACCGGGTCTGCCCGGCCTGCGGCTATTACCGGGGCCGTCAAGTGTTGTCCATCAACGCCGAGTGACCAAGGCGGGCTAGATGAAAATTGCCGTTGATGCCATGGGTGGCGATTTTGCTCCGGCGGCCGTCGTTGCCGGGGCCGTGGATGCGGCCCGGCATTTGCAGGGAATCGAGCGGCTGGTGCTGGTCGGAGACGAGACCGCCGTCCGGCGTGAATTGGCGGCGCAGCGGGGCCGCATTCCATCCAACGTGGAAATCTGCCACGCCGCGGAGGCGATCGGCATGGAAGAACCCCCCGTCCAGGCGGTGCGGCGCAAAAAGGATTCATCCATCAACCGCGCCATTGACCTGGTCAAGAACGGTGCGGCGCATGGCATGATTTCCGCGGGTAACACCGGGGCGGTAGTTGTTTCGGCCACCTTGAAATTGCGGACCCTGGCCGGGATTGACCGGCCGGCCATTGCGACGGTGATGCCGACCCCCCGCAAGCCTTTCGTGCTGATTGATGCCGGCGCCAATACCGATTGCTCGGCGCGGATGCTGGTGCAGTTCGCGATGATGGGAACCCTGTACGCCCGTGAAATACTGGGCTGCTCCAACCCGCTGATCGGCCTGATGAGCGTGGGCACCGAAGACAGCAAAGGCAATGAAACCACCAAGGAAGCCTTTAAATTGCTGCAGGAATCACCCATGCTGAATTTCCGCGGCAATATTGAAGGGCACGATTTGTTCGAAGGCGAAATTGATGTGGCGGTTTGCGACGGTTTTGTCGGCAATGTAATCCTTAAAACCAGCGAAAGCGTCGCGCATGCCGTAGGCCATTGGATTAAGCAGGAATTCCGGCGCAACCCCGTCCGTCTGGCAGGCACCGTGCTGCTCAGCGGCGCCTTGCGATCCATGCGCTCCAAGATGAATCCCGAGATGTACGGCGGTGCGCCGCTGCTGGGCGCCAACGGCGTCTGCATCATATCCCACGGAGCCTCTTCACCCCGCGCTATCTATCATGCAATCCGCGTGGCGCGCGATTCCGTGAAACTGAATCTCAACGAACATATTATCCGGGCTGTGGGAGAGAGCCATGTATCATAAAGCAAACCAAAGCGGCAGCAGCGATAATCCGGCGGTGGCGCTGGTAGCCACCGGGTCGTATCTGCCGGAAAAAATTCTCACCAATGCCGACCTGGCGAAAATGGTGGATACCTCCGACGAGTGGATCACCACCCGCACCGGCATTCGGGAAAGGCATATCGCCGAAGATGGACAAGCCACGTCCGACATGGCGGCTCAAGCGGCAAAGCGCGCCCTCCAGCAGGCCGGGCTGACCGCTCAGGATTTGGATTTGATCATTGTCGGCACCATTACTCCGGATATGTTTTTCCCCAGCACGGCCTGCTACGTGCAGCAGGCCATCGGCGCGGAACGCGCGGTTTGCTTTGATCTGGTGGCCGCCTGTTCGGGATTTATTTTTGCCCTTGAAACGGGGCGCCGGTTCATTCAGACCGGCGGCTACCGGAACGTCATGGTTATCGGCGCGGAAAAACTCAGCGCCATCACCGACTGGGAAGACCGCTCCACCTGCGTCCTGTTCGGCGACGGCGCCGGCGCGGCGATTCTGCAGGCGCGCCCCGGGAGCCGCGGAATCATGTCCACCGTGATGGCGACCGACGGCAATCTCAGCGAACTGCTGAATATACCGGGCGGCGGCAGCCGCCATCCGGCCAGTCCGCAGACATTGCGCGACCGCATGCATTACATCAAGATGACCGGTCGGGAAGTATTCAAGCACGCTGTAAGCTGCATGCTCAATGCATCACAGGAAGCGCTGGCGCGCAGCGGCGTCCATATTGATGAAATCGCCTGTATCATCCCCCATCAGGCCAACTTGCGGATTATCCAGGCCATTGGCCAGCGCCTGGGAGCGCCGTTGGAAAAGTACTACGTCAACCTGGATCATTGCGGCAACATGTCGGCCGCCTCAGTGCCGGTGGCGCTGGACGAGGCCGTCCGCTCGGGGCGCATACGGCGCGGCGACCTGGTGCTGTTGATGGCTTTCGGCGGTGGGTTTACCTGGGCCGCTTCGGTATTGGAATGGTGAACGGGAGATCGTTGCGATGACGGATTTATCCAAGACCGCCTGGGTCTGCGCGGGGCAGGGCGCCCAGTATGTAGGCATGGGGCGCGATCTGGCGGATGCCGTGCCCGCCTGCCGCGCGCTGTTCGATCAGGCCAAAGCTGTTCTGGGTTTCGACTTGGCGCGCTTGTGTTTCGAGGGTCCGGAACCGGAATTAGTGAAGTCCAACATTGCCCAGCCTGCGATTTTCGCCGTCACCGCGGTCTGCGCCGCCGCATTGCGCGCCCGCCTGCCGGACACTTTCCCCGGGCCTCTGGGACTGGCCGGGCTGAGCTTGGGGGAATGGACGGCTCTGCATCTGGCCGGCGCGGTCAAATATGATGATTGCCTTAGGATTTTGGAAGCCCGCGGCAAGTTCATGCAGGAAGCTTGCGACGCGCAGGCCGGCGGCATGTTAAGCGTTATCGGATTGGACGTGGAGCGCGTGGGCGAAATCGCCGCGGCCGCCGGGGTGGAGGTGGCCAATTATAATTCCCCCGGACAGACAGTGCTTTCCGGTCGAAGCGCCGCTCTGCCGGCGGCGGAAAAAATGGCGAAGGACGCCGGCGCCAAGCGCGTCGTGCCTCTGAGCGTCGCCGGAGCTTACCATTCTTCGCTGATGCAGCCGGCGGCGGAAAAACTCGCCCGTTTGCTGGAAAGTGTGCCGTTGCAGGCTCCGGCGGTGCCGGTGATGTCCAACGTCACCGGGCGCGCGCATGGCGCGCCGGATGAAATCCGCCGGCTGATGGTGCGCCAGGTGACTTCGCCGGTAAACTGGATCGCCTGCGTGCAATCGCTGGCGCAGGCCGGCGCGCAGCAGTTCGTCGAGTGCGGTCCGGGCCGCGTGTTATCCGGTTTGATCAAACGCATCATGCCCGGGACGGCGCTGAGCAATGTTCAGGATGCGCCGTCGCTGGACCGCGCCGCGGCGGAAATGGCGGGCTGAACCGCCGACGGTTACGCGTCCGCATGGAAAAGCAGGGGCGCCGCAGGTTCGCCCCCTGGATTACGGCGGCGTGCCCGCGCCGGAGCGAAAAAGGATTTCAATGCCTTTCAGCGCAGCCAGCATCAGAACAAAATAAGCCAACAGCGCCCACTGGTATCTTTCCCAACTCCGGCGGTAGTTGAATTGCCGGCGGCGGTCTCGATGGAATACCAGCTTTGAGACGGCAGACGGCGTCTGCCTTGCAGCGAAGAAACCGCTGGCGCCATAACCTGCCGCGCAAGTCAACAGGCAACCGCTGACGTTCCACCAGAGCCAGGACACGTCCGGCAGCAACATCCATGTCAGACAATTACCGGCAAATCCCGCCAGGATGCCGATCACCGCGCCCCCGTCGTTGGTGCGGCGTGTCAGCGTTGCCAGCAAAAATGCGCCCAGAATCGGGCCGTTTACCAGCGAGCCGATTTTATTGATGGATACGATGATGGAGACGGAAATATCGCCCACGCAAAACGCGAAAGCCATGCAGATAAAGCCCCAAAACGCCGTGGTCAGCCGGGCCCAGACTATTTGGCGCCGACCTGCCAGACTGTGTTTCAGCAGGAAACGTTCAATGATATCGCGCATGGTCAAGGCGGAAAGCGAATTGATCGTTGAGTCCAGCGATGACATGGCTGCGGCGAATAATGCCACCATGATCAGGCCGATCGCGCCGTGCGGCAGATAACGCACGCAAAATGCCGGCACGGCAAGGTTGTAGTCCGCGGCTCCAGTGGATGGATTGGCCAGCAGCGCAGTGAATTCCGGATGGAGGATGGCGTAAGCTCCGATGGCCACTCCCAGCAGGCAATAAGTCAGCACCAGCGGGAAACGCAGAATACCGTTCAGGAAAAGCGCCATGTTGGCCGAATCCACATCGCGAGCGGAGAGTACGCGCTGCGCCTGGGTTTGATCGCACCCATAATAACTTAAATACAGGAAAAAGCCGCCCAGCAGCATGGGCCAGAAAGCGAAGATGCGTCCATCCGTCAGCCCCCACCCCGAAAAATCCAGTGTTTGAGCCTGCGCAGCGGGGAAATGGCGCAGCACTTCGTTCCATCCGCCGGCCAGGTTTACCGCGAAAACCAGGCAAACGGCAATGCCGGAGTAGAGGATCGCCATTTGCGCCACGTCGGAATAAATCACGGCCCGGATGCCGCCCAGAAAATCATACACAATAGTAACGCCGCCGATCAGCAGCACGGCCCCCCAGAACGGTATGCCGGTAAGGCTGGTGACCACCAGGGAAATTCCATATACCGTCACACCCGTGGAAAACGCCCGCAGAAACTGGAAAAGCACAGAAAGCAGGGTGCGGCTGGCTGGTCCGAACCTTCGTTCCAGGTATTCGTAAACGGAGACCAACTGCTGCTGTCGGAAAAATGGCAGCAGGAAAAGCATGCAGGCGATCATAGCCAGGGGGACGGCCAGTTCATACTGCAGCCAGAGCAATCCGCCTGCGGCTATGACGAAGGCCGGTGCGCCCAGCAGGCTGTTGGTCGAACATTGCGTGGCCATCGTGGATATCGCAATTGAAAGCGTGCCGATGCGATAGCCGCCGATGTAATAATCCCGTGCGTCTTGCTGGCGGCGCCCCAGCCATGCCGACATGGCCAACATGCCCAGCATGTAAGCCGCCACTACCATCCAGTCAATCCAGTTCATGTCCGTCAATTTCCCTGGCGCCCCGAGGCGCAGGCCTGGAGTTGAAAAGCGCCGTTGCCGGGCCGGAGAGATGGAGCGCCGGCGCTTATTGCCATAACCGCGCGGGATAATGGCCCTGGGCGATCAATTGCCGGATGCCGGCGGCAACTACAGGCTTGTCTTCCTTGTAAGTCACGCCGAACCATTTTTCGGAGGTTTCCAGCACCCGCAGGGTGGCGCGCTTTTCACAGATCAGCTCATCGGCGATGGCGGGCATGAGGAATTCCGCCTTGGGCTGGCCGCGGGCGCTTTCCAGGAAGGCCGGGAATTTGCGCTGCAATTCCGGGAACAGGGCGGGAGTGAAGCCGAACATGTTCATGGATGCGATCTCGCCGCCGCGCAAATCATGCCATTGGCCGTTTTCGTCCTCGTAACGGGCGCCGGTGGAAGTTTTTTCGATTTTAAACCTTTCCTTGACACTGCGCAGCATGCGGTTGCCGTCCACTTCGCAGATGCCGCGGGTGACGTGGCCGTGATCGGAAAGCGTGTTGGCCAGGGCGAAACCAACCATGGCATAATCGGCGCTTTCGGGGGGAGTGCGCGACAGAAATTCCGCCAGCACGCGATAAGAATCCCGGCCGTAAAAATCGTCGGCATTGATTACACCGAACGGCTCGCGCACTGCTTCCCGGCAGCAGAGAATCGCGTGGCCGGTTCCCCATGGTTTCTGCCGCCCGGGCGGCGGCGCGTAACCGGGCGGCAGGCAGGCGTCTTTCTCCTGGAAAACATAGGCAATATCAATCTTACCGGCGAAATGCGATCCGATGACAGCTTTAAAATCTTTTTCAATATCGCGCCGGATAATGAACACCACTTTGCCGAAACCCGCGCGGATGGCGTCGAACACGGAATAATCAAGCATGATTTCGCCGGATGGGCCGACCGGCTCGATTTGTTTCAGTCCGCCGAAACGGCTGCCGACGCCGGCCGCCATCACTGCTAAGGTTGGTTGCATATTATCTTCCTCCGTGGTAATTGAGTTTTGAGACATGTTTTTTGGCTAGCCCGGCCGGCCGAGTTGTCTCTATTGGACGAGGCGGCGGAATCCGCTGTGAGCGGGCGGACCGCGCATAAATTTTTCGGGCCGGCCCGTGGCGCGGTATTCCGCCAGTTTTCCGAAAACCGCGTCAATGGCGGCGGCGTATTTATCCATCAGTTCCGGTGTATGCGCCAAAGTGGGGTAAAATCCGGCGCCGGCCAGAAATCCCAGTGACAGCATTTCCTGGGTAAACAAGGTTCGCATGACATTATTCTCATCATGTTCAAACGTCAACCGGGCCAGGCAGGCGAAACTGTCCGGCGCCGCGGCCGGCATGCCGTGTTTGAGTGCGGCCCGCCGCCATATTTCCTGCGCGGCGCCGCCCATGCGGCTGATATGTTCCGGCACATTGGTTTGCCGCATTTCCTGCAGGACGGCCAGGGCCGCCGCCGGACCGACGCGGTCAGTCCAGTAAGTGCTGCTGATGAAGGATGAATGGGCTCCGGCCATGGCGGCGCGCGTGCCGATTACGGCGCCGATGGGATGTCCGTTGCCCATGGCCTTGGCGAATACAGCTATGTCGGGGTGGATTCCCAGGATCATATGCGCGCCCCCGAAATGCAGCCGCCAGCCAATGGTGATTTCATCGAAAACGAGCAGCGCGCCGCAATCCCGCGTCCGCGCCCGGACATGTTCCAGATATCCCGGCGGCGGCGGCAGATGGCGGCACGGCTCCATCACCACTGCTGCCAGCCGGCGGCCTTGTTTTTCCATTACCGCGTCAAACGCCGCCAGGTCGCCGTGGGCGAACGGAATAGCGGTGCCGCGCAATTCGCGCGGCACGCCGCGCGGCTCGAGGCCGGGCAGCAGCATGCCGCGCAAGGCGTCATTATCGCCCAGGTTGGCGGCCAGGTACCAGTCGTGCCAGCCGTGGTAACCGGCAATGGCAACCGCCGAGCGGTCGGTGGTGGCGCGGGCGATGCGGACAGCCACGGCCATGGCTTCGCCGCCGGACCGCTGGAACCGCGCGTTTTCCGCCCAGGGGTGGATGGCCAGCAGTTGTTCGGCCAGTTCCACCTCTTCCGGCGGGTTCAGCGATGACATGCAGCCATCCTGAATGACGCGTATCGCCGCCTGCGTGACGGCGGGATGGGCGTATCCCAGCAGGCATGCCCCCACGCTGTTGTTCGAAAAATCATAATAATGTCGGCCGTCCAGGTCCCAGACTTCACAGCCGGAGGCCCGGGAAAAATAGGCAGGCCATTGCTCCGGGGCGTACAATTCCGGACGCTTGCTCAAGAGCTGGCCGCCTCCGGGTATGAGGTCAATGGCGCGCCGGTATAGCTGTGATGTCCTGTCCCCCATCAGTCTTTTTCCCATGGCAGACTTGCGCAATTAAACGCCAGCTTGACCGGCAGCCGGATCCCGGCGGATCGCGTCATACATAATTACCCTGGGCGTCCATCAATGTCAAATGTTTTAAGCTCAGGGATTTCTGCCGGGACGGGATGTCATATCCCGTGTGGCGCCGCCATGGCGTCCGGCCGGTCGCCGGCATCACCCGCGCTCGGGATGAATTCACGGGCATTGCCGATGAAAATCCTGTCAATATCCGCGGCAGTCAATTCCAGCATTTCGGCCGCGCGTTTCTGCTGGAGCAATTGTTCGTAAATCACCGGCACCGGGCGCGCGTCGCAGTGTTCCAAAGGCTCGCGTCCGTCGTACATCCGCCAGGCGCGGGCATAGGTAATGTACTTGCCGTGGGCGCAACCGGCCAGCACGTTGTCCGAACCGAACATGATGCGGCGGATATCCTCATGTTTCAACAGCAGGTAATGGGTGTACAAGTCGTTAACCGCCGATGTGTCGTACCAGAGGTTGGGGATATGCTTGAGTTCATGGATGGATTTTTCCAGCAGGCAGGCGTTGAATGCGCGCGCGCAATGCGCCAGTATCCATCTTATGCGGGGATAACGCGCGGTGTACTTCCTTAAGTCGTGCAGGTTGGCGGGGTCGGCCGGTCCCAGTTTCAGCGATAAATGCAGCGTCACCGCTTTGCCGAGTCCGTGCAGCACCTCCATCTGGCTTTCGGGAAGGAAATCGCGGATGCGCGCATCCGCCGGCGCCGGCGCGAACGAGCGGTAAGGCTTGACGCCGATACAACCGTTGCGCTTGAGCATGGCCTCCAGTTGTTCCGGCGGCATCTGCGGGGCGACCGCCATGCTGCAGCGGGATTCCGGATCGCCGGCGGCCTGTCGGCTCAGCCAGGCGTTATTGGCCGCAATATCCATGCCGGGGTTGGGCGTAGCCAACAGGAGGTAATGGCATGCGCGGCCGGGAAATATTTGGGACGACCAAGCCTGCAATGCGGCCAAATCCACTTCCATGCGTAAAGACGCGCCCCGGGGGGGCGGCGGCATGTGTTCCTGTCCGGCCTCCGTCCACAAATGCGCATGCGCATCAAAAATCCGCGCCGGCACAAAGTCATCCAGTTCCCGCAGCCAGAAATCGCGGTCATGGCTGTTGTATTCGAAATCGCCCTGTTGATGCAGTGTCGTCATGCCGCGCTTCCAAGAGTTGTGCCCGAGTTGCTTTCAAAAGTCAGCTTGTGAAAGCCGTATGCCGCATCCAGCAGTCAGCAGTCAGAATTTTGCGGCAACGTAAAATACAGATCTTATGAGCAAATTTCAAAACTCACGTTTTGAATGAATTCAGGATTCAGCAATAATAATTCATCATGATTGCAAACGGCACAAGATCAATGTCTTACATTGCTGTAAAAGTTCAGGCACGAGGTCATTTGGCGGTGTAGCCGCCGTCTACCGGTATATTGGCGCCGGTAATATAGCTGGAGGCGTCCGACCCCAGGAAGACGATGATGCCCTTCAAGTCCGTGTCGGTGGCCATGCGGCCAAGCTGGGTGCGTTCGCTGTATTGCTTGACGAACAAGGCGGGATGTTCCGGGACCCAGAACCCGCCGGGCGACACGCAGTTCACACGGACATTGTACGGCCCGAGCATGCTGGCGGCCCAGCGCGTGAAATTGATCATGCCGCCTTTCTCGTAGAAATAGATGGGCGATGGATCGCGCCCCATGTCGGTGCCCTTGTAATTGTCGAATTCAACGCCCACCATGCCCATCATCGAACCGATGTTGATGATCGAACCGGACCTCTGCCTTTGCATGTCGCCGGCGAACAAGCAAGTGATCAAGAACAGGGCGGAGGCGTTGACATGCAGGCTTTTATCATAAGCCTCCAACGGCTGGTCCCATCCCCGGGTAGCGCAGCGGGTGACGGCGTTGTTGACCAGGACGTCCATCCGGCCGGCGCGCCGCATGATTTCGGCATGCAAAGCGCGGATGGATGCTTCGTCCGCCAGGTCCAGTCCCAGGGCCGTGACATTGAATCCGCGGGCACGCTCTTCCGCCGCCACCTTCTCCAATGCTTCCACGCCGCGGGCGGCTATGTACGTTTCGGCTCCGGCTTCAGCCAGTGCGGCTGTCATCTGCCGTCCGAACAGTCCTGCGCCGCCGGTCAGCAGCGCCACTTTGCCCTTGAGTGACAGGCTTTCCATTACATGCATGGTGGTTCCTCCCGGATGACAGCACTTGGCGCCGCATTACGCGCCATGGCGGCGTTCAATGGCAATCGCCCTTCATATTTCCGCCAGCCGCATTAGACGGCCGTTGTTTTCCCGGCTCGCGATGCCGCCGATCACAAGTTTCATCAGTTCTTCCGTCTCCGCGAAGGGGAAGGGAAGCTGGCCGGAGCGCAGGAAGCCGATAAAGGCCTGCAACTGGGATTTGAAGGCGTAAAAGGTGTCGGTCGGCGTAACTGTGACATGGCCTTTGGCGCCCGCCAGTCGCAGGGCGCCGCCGTATTGCACATCCTTGATACAGGCTATAACAATGTCTATGCCGCGCCGGTGAGTCATGTGCACGATATTGCGCTCGCGCGAACCGGTGTTGCGGATCGTTTCAAATCCCGGCCCGACTATGGCGTATATCCCCTCCAGGGCGTGGATGCCATACGTTTCCCATAACTTGGACATGGTGATGGAAACAAAACGCAGCGGCCCCAGTTCATTGGTGGAAATCCGGTAAGGCATGAAACACTTGTCGTAGCGCATGCAGCTGGAGGACATGACGGGGCGTTTTTCATCGGCAATCCATCGCCGGAAAACGGCCAGGTCAGCGCGGTTGTCGCACAACGGTTTATCAATAAAAAGGGGTACGCCCGCTTCGACGAATGGGCGCGCGCGGCCAACATGTTCGGAACCGATATCGGTGGCGATGATTACGGCATCCACCGCGCCGATCATATCCTCCGGCGCGGCGACCACGCTGGGTATCAGGGAACATCCGGCCACATGTTCGGCGTCCCGGCGGCGGTCGCAATATATGTGGGTCACCTGCGCGCCCCGGATAGACAGGGCGTCCCTGGGCTCCTTGTTGAGATATTCCGGGATGCCGGCGTAGGGACATTCGGCGGTCATGCGTGCTTCATCATAACCGTTGAAAATAGCGCTCCAGGAATACGGGTGGCCGTTGCCCGCCGTCATGCCGATCATGCCCAATCTGATCATTTCCGGATACTTAACCAGACTCACGCATCACTCCTTCCCGTGTTCCGCCTTATGGCGATATGGCAATGGCATCCCTTTTGGACGGTCCGGCGCCGCTCAGAAACACCCGCGGCTCCAAAATGCAATTCCGCCTGTTGCCGTTATTGTACTACTTTTGGCCGGTAGAAAGCGAACGTTTTTTATCCCCATTGAAGGCGCGATGGATTTAGCCTTGATCGAATTCAGCTTTTAATCCAATATGCCTGCCGGATCGGGATGGTTTGCCGGCAGAATGCCGAAAAGTAGCACATGGAGGAAACAATCATGCTGCCTTTGCAACTTGACCGCCCCCTGGCGGTGATTGACTTGGAGACCACCGGCTTGAATCCGCGCGTGGACCGCATCGTGGAGATGGCCATTCTGAAACTGATGCCGGACGGCCGGCGCGAGGATCACGTGTTCCGGATCAATCCGGGAATGCCCATCCCGCCGGTAGTGACTGCAATCCACGGCATCACGGACGCGGATGTGGCCGGCAAACCATCTTTTGCCGACCTGGCGCCGAAAATCTGGGAATTGCTGGACGGCTGCGACCTGGCCGGATTTGGCATTGTGCGTTACGATGTCTTGATGCTGCGCGAGGAATTTGCCCGCTGCGCCATGACTTTCCAGGAAGCCGGCCGCCGCCTGCTGGATGCCCAGCGCATTTACCACAAAAAAGAACCGCGCGACCTGACCGCCGCGCTGGCTTTCTACTGCAACGAGCAACACGTGGATGCCCATGGCGCCAAGGCGGATTGCGAAGCGGCCTTGAAAGTCCTGGCGGCCCAATTACGGAAGTATGGCGATTTGCCCAAGGATTTGGACGCCCTGGATGATTATTGCAGCATGCGCCAACCCGACTGGGCGGATCAGACCGGGAAATTGCGGTGGGTGAACGGTGAAATCGTGATTAATTTCGGGAAACAATGCCTGGGGCAGAAACTGCGCGAACTGGCGCGGGAAAATCAAAAATTTTTACACTGGCTGCTGAAAAGCGATTTCCCCTGCGACACCAAGCAGATTGTCGGCGACGCGCTGGAAGGCAAGTATCCTGCGCCCCCGGCTGTCCCCGCCGTTTCGTCCGGCCCGGATTAAAACGCGCCGTCGGTCAAAGCGGATCAATCAGGTCCAGAATTTCCTTCTTGGGCGCATCCGGGTTGGCCGGGGCAGCAGGCGCGGAGTCATTTGATCCCCCGCCGGCGGGAGTTTCCTTTTCTGTATTGCCGCCGTTATTTGAGCCGTTGCCGGAGCCGTTGCGTCGCGGCGGCCTGACTCCCCGCCGGTTATCGCGGCCTTCGCGGGGCTCGCGGCTGTCCAGCGCCTTTTTAAATGTGTTGATGCGCATGCAATCGGCGCCCTGGGCGGCGGCCATCCGTTCCAATTCCGCGTCGGCCGTAATCACCACGGCTTTCGCGGCGCCATGGGCTTGCAGCAATTGCATGATGGTTTTGCGGCAGGCGGGAGTGTTTTCCGCGTAATGCACCGCGACGTTTTTGTAGTTGCCGCCTTCCGCAGCCTCGCGCAAAGGCCGCCCGGTTAAAACGGCGGTAATATGCAACCCCTCCTGAGCGGCGAATTGGGCCAGGATCCTGAGGGACTCGAAATTGTCGCGCGGCGTGGCGGGAGCGCCGTTTTTGGCGGCAGTATCGGCCAGTTTGCTGGCGTCGAAAATATATTGCCGGGACTCCGGCGAGAACTTGAAATCCGGTTGGGCGGCTGCTCCGCCAAACCAGCGTGTAAAAATACCCATTACGTCAGACTCCTTGTTTTAAAGCGGCGCCGGCGCGGCCAGTGCGATTGAAAGGCCGTTTAGACAAATGCCGCATGGCTGAATCAAATTTAAATTTATATACGATTATCCGCCGTTCCGCAAGCCCTTTTTGTTGTCATAAAGTATCCGCGAAATGGCTGCGGAGCCGGCGGAAGAGCATGGCGCCGGCCCAGGCGATGGCGGCGGTTTCCAGCCAGAAAACTGCCGCGGTCACGCCGATTCCCGGGGAAACGGACAACGCCAGGCAACGGCGATAGCCGTCAACTAGGTAATACATGGGATTAAGCCGGGCGAGCAGGCCCGGCACCCCGCCAGGAATCATCTCCGGACTCCAGAACACCGGCGTCAACCAGAATCCGAATTGCAAAAGGATGTTGACCACGTGCCCGACATCCCGCGCCAGGGCGTGCAGAGACGCGGTAATCCAAGCCAGCCCGGTCAGCAGCGCCAGCAAACCGGCGGTGTAATACGGCAGCCAGAGCCAGTGCCAGGAAGGACGGAACCCCTGCCAGCATAATACGGCGGCGGTTAAAGCCAGGAAAATCAGGTGGACGGCCAGGGCGGATAAAATTTTGACCGGCGGCAACAGTATGACGGGGAAGCGAACTTTTTTCACCAGGAACGCGTATTCCTGCAGGGACAGCGTGGCGGCGTTCAATCCTTCGGCAAAAAAACTCCACGCGGCCATGCCGGGTAAAATCCATGCCAGGCCGGGTACGCCTCCGATGCGGCTGGTCCGCATCCCGTAACCTATCACCGCCCATAGAATCAGGGCCATCACCAGCGGCTGGATTACGCTCCAGAACAGGCCCAGCGCGGCGCCGGCATATCGCGCGCGCAGGTCGTGCCATGCCAGTTGGTACAGCGTTTTCCACCAGGGAGCGGCATGTTCGGCGGCACCGGGGGGCAGGGGGCTGGCTGTGGTGGAAGTCTTCATGGTGCGGGCAGGTTTTTGATTGCGCGTGCAGTGTAACAGAGGCTAGAATGGGCCGCAAGTCAAATGACGGGGGATGACGGGGGGATGCATGCAGGTTATCGTGTTCGGCGTTTTTTTGTGGTTGATTGCCGGCCTGGCTGCCTGGCGGATTGCGCGCCGCCTGCCTGCTTGCGGGCGCGGCCGGGCCGGCGCCTGGATATGGACGGCCATGTTGATCCTGGCGGCTGTCTTGATGTTCCGTCCGCACGAGGATATTTTTGGAGGAGAAGATCCGGGCGCCTACATTAATTCCGGCGTGGCTTACGGCCGGCAGGGGCGTTTTTTTTTCGCGGACGACCTGCTGTCGCTGGTGCAGCAGGGGGTGCGGCCGTTGTTTTATTTCGGCCATTCGGGTTACGGCCCAACCAAGGATGCCTGCCTGTGGGTGTGCAATGAACATCTGGCGCTGGTCGGACCTCATTTTCAGCCGGCTTATCCCCTGTTGATCGCCGCGGCCACGCGCCTGGCAGGGACGCCGGATGCTGCGCTTTATATCGTGCCGTTTTTCGCGATTCTGGCGGCTTTGTCTCTGGCCGTGCTTGCCGGCCGGCTTTTGCCTCCGCGGCGTTGGTGCGGCATTGCGGCGTTCTGGTTGTTTTTATTGAATCCCCTTACGGCATGGCATGGACGCGCCCCGCGACCTGAAATTATTGCCGCCTGCATGTTGTTTGGCGGGCTGGCCATTTTAATGACCGCCCCGCCGACGCCGCGCCGGCGCGGCGCGGATATCTGGCTGGGCGGCGCCTGCCTGATGCTGGCGCCGTTTTTCCACGTCACCGCCTGGTATGCCGTCCTGCCGGCGCTGGCTTTGACTGTGATATTTATAGGCGCCGGCCGTCGGGAGTGGTTGCCGGTGTTGCTGGTGGCTGTCCTGGCGCTCAACGTTCTGGATTACCAGGCGCGCCGGATAACGGATTACTACGGCCTGGGGCATATGATGTGGCGGGTGCTGGGCGATTACCGGGGCTGGCTGGCGGGGGCCGCCGCGGCGGGCGGATTGCTGGCCGCCGGCCGGATTTTCAGATGGGCGACGGCCAGGGCCTGGGCGCCGCTGGAGCTGCGGGTTACCGCATGGCTGATTGCCGCGGCCGGCGCAGGCTTGCCGTTATATTACTATTTCCGCCGCGATGCGCAGGGAAGTCTGCCTTTCCTGGGCAGGCCCGTGGAGCATTTTCTGTATGTCACAGACTTCCAGGCGCTGGCCAATATGATTTCGCGCCCGGCGGCCTGTGCCGCGCTGGCCGGGTGGCTGGTCTGGTGCGTTTGGCCGGTGACAGGCCGCCTGCGCGGGGCCGCCGCCCAAAACAGCTTGACGCGGCTGGCGCTGGCGGCGGTCGTATTTCCGGGAATTTTATCGGCGGGCCGTATCAATGATTTCATGATGACCCGCTACCTGATGGTCGCGGCCATTCCCATGCTGGCTCTATGTCTGTCTGCCCTGGCGGGCGCCGCCGGCATGGCTGCCGGCCGATTATGGCGGGGGTGCGGAGAAAGCCGGCGGGTCGCGCCGGCGGCGGCGCTGATTGCGGCGGCGATTCTGGCCGGCCTGGGATGCTGGAACCGCGCTCATCTGTTGACCGTGGCGGAATATCGCGGTTTAGCTGATTTCCTGCGGCCTTTTGCGGAAATTGTGCGCGCGGCGGAAGGTGCTTTGTTGGTGGAATATTCGCGCCTGGCGGCGCC
>CAYXEK010000074.1:0-16958 GCA_964463985.1 uncultured Verrucomicrobiota bacterium | reverse complement strand
AATTTCAAATTTGAGTTTTGCCGGAGGAGTTGGATATATTCGGATTCAGTTCCAGGAAAGATGCGCCGGCGGTGGACCGCCGTCAATCGCTGGCCGGTGTGCCGGTGCTGAACGAAGGGATTAGTTTTAGCGAGGAGCCGGGCAGCGGGCGGGTGGTGTTGACCGTGCGTCAGACCCGCCCCCGGCGGTGGTGGGGACGCGGGAGCATGGCGGTAACCGAGCGTTCGATACGGCTGGATGAATTGGGCAGTTACGTTTTTAAACTGGTGGATCAACGGCGCACCACGCTGGAGATCATCGAGGAGTTTGCCGGACATTATCGCTTGAACCGCCGGGAAGCAACCTTGAGCACGGTGGAGTTTTTAAAATCATTGGTAAAGCGCGGCGTGATTTCAATCTTGATTAAATAATGAACGCGGTTTTTTTGCATAGCATTAAGCGGTTTTCTCCGGTGGCGGCCGCCTGGGCCCTGGCCGCCGCCGCGACGGCGGACACGCCGGCTCGCTGGGCGCCGCCGGAAGCGGAACAGCGTCTGCGGGCGGAACTGGCTGGCTTGCTGGAAGGCGCGGAAATGCGCCATCCGGGCGCTCCCGGCAACCTGGCGCTGGAAAAACGCGTGGCGGAAAAATTCGCCGCCGCCGGTATGCCGCACGGCGAAATGCGTTTTGCCGCTCCGGTCTTCGTGCCCGGGGCCACCACTTTGGAGGTGGCCGGCGCCGGACCGCAGCCGGTAGCCCCGATGCATCCGACGCTGTTCCGCCCGGGCAATTTCACCGAGCGCGATTTCAAGGCCCCCCTGGTTTACCTGGGCCTGGGCGGAGTCGCCGACCTGGAGCGGCTGGAAGGCGTGGATTTGCAGGGCGCCGTCGCCGTGATGGAGTTTGATTGCGGCAGCGCCTGGATTAATTGGATGCGTTTCGGCTTAAAGGGCTTCGTTTTCCTGGAACCCCAGGAATACAGGCGCTATGAAGCTTTGAACAAGGTGTACGGGACGGAAACTTCCATACCGCGTTTTCTGGCCCGGGGCGAGTCGGCGCGCGTTCTGCGGGAAGCCGCGGAAAAGAACGCCGCGGCGCGCGTGCGGGCCGAACCCTCCCGCTGGGAAAACCGTTATTTACGGAATTTATGGGTGCTGGTGCCGGGCAGCGATCCGGTGCTTTCCGGCGAGGTGGGCGTGTTCGCCGCGCCGCTGGACGCCAATTGCGTGGCGCCGGAACTGGCGGCGGGCGCGCAATCGGCGGGCAACCTGCTGCTGCTGCTGCGGATGCTGGACCTTTTCAAAACCGCGCCGCCCGCGCGTTCGGCTCTGCTGGTGGCGGTCAACGCGCACACCCAGAATTACAAGGGCGAACGCCTGCTGGGATGGCACCTGCTGGCGGAACGGAGCGACGTCGAAGAGTTGCGCGATACGATCAATGCCGATCTGCGGATCAACCAGGCGCTGCTGAAGCACTACAGCGGATTGAACCTGGCGCAGTTCCGTCCGGAAGATCAAGCCACGCTGATCCGCTGGCGCTCGCTGGTGGACGATACCACCGGGCGCAACATCACCGTCAAGAACGCGCTGGTGCGCCTGGCGAAGCGCGATGTGAACCGCATCAAGAACGAACTGGGCAAGCTCCCCTTCAGCGAATTGCCCCCCGAGGAACAGCAAGCACGCCGCGCGGTATTATTGATCGAGAAGGAAAAATACGTCAACATCCTGACGCTTTTCAACAAGGTGGGCATCAAGACCGAACTCAGTGATTTAACCCCGGAAGAGTTTGGAATCTTCCGCCAGTATGTCGGCGAAACTTTGGAGTTCAACCGGCAATGCGCGGAACTTAACAGCCGGGACCTGGAAAACGACATCGCCAACGGCGCGGTCCGGGACGCCATCCGCGGCCGGCGGGTGGTTTTCGTGGTCAATCTGGCCGCCGACTGGGTCACCGATGGGTTTGGCTTTGCCGTGGGCGATTATACCGGCGGCAAGCGCTGGGCGTCGCAGTGGGGCATCAACACGGCGGAAATCAGCAGCCGGCTGGGCGCGGCCGCGGACGGGAAGCCGGGGCTGGTGCTCGACACTTTGAGCATGCGCGGCGGGTTGTCGGAAGCGCATTATATCGAGTTGGAATTCATGCCGACCTTTACGTCCCCCGGCGAAGTCATTCTGCAGATTTACGGCCGTATCCCGGCGTTTAAATTCGCCAATGTCTTTTCCGGACACGGGCGCGCATTTCTGCCGTCCGATACGCTGGAAAATCTGGACGGCCGGCGGTTCGCGGAAGGCATGGTTTTTCTGCCGGGTTTCTGGCGCGAATTGTTGAACGATCCTTACATCACCTCCAGTTCGCAACTGGGGCTGCCGCAGGCTTCGCGTGTGCCGGCCAAGTCCATCCAGGTCAAGACCTGCAAGTATGACGAACTGTCGGCCAGCGTGTTCCCGGAAATTCCCGTGCCTGACAGCGCCGTGATCCTGCACAATTATTATGCACTCTGGTCCACTTACGCCGGTTTTCACCAGGGGCAGATCGTTTACGGCGACATCGTTAATGCCGATATCGTCATGACCGACTTGCGCGCCAGCGCCGTGGTGTACGGGCTGGTCGCCGATCCCGTGCTGAGCCAGAAAACCAGCGCCGCTTTCCATTTCGACGAGGATTTCATCGCCGTGGACCATGCAATCAACGCCGGCGCGGCGCAGAACAAGGTGGATTCCAACCGCTTGAACGCCAATCTGACGCTTGCCCTGTTCGAGTGCGAGGAATTCCCCATGTATGCCATGTACGATTCCTCGCTGGTGGCCAACGCCCCCATTTCCATTGCTTACATGCTGGCTTTGACGGCGCGCGGAAACGCTTCCCCGCGCAACTTCGGCCTGACCGGCGTCCAATCGCCCCTGACCACCAAGTTCGTCGAGCCGGCGGCCGGCGCGCCGGCCGCTTATTACATGGACGGCCGCGAGCGGTTCAAGCTCGTGACGGCGGACAAGCGGGTTGTCCTGCATGCCACTGAGGAGGAGCCGGAAGGCCGCGGAATCCTGCGTCCGGATGAAATGGATCAGGACCTGTTTTACCGCGCCGTGCAGGATGTTTCGATCCTGAACCACTCCCGGCTGCGCAAGCTGCGTGATGTGGCCGGCGACCTGACGCGGGAATTCCTGGATCGCGGCGACGCGCTCCTGCAGCGGGTCAAGGAGGCTAAGGCCGGCAAGCAGCACCTGGCGTACCTGCGCAATCTGTACGAATCGCTGGGATCGCAGGTCAAGTCCTATGAGCAGGCGAAGCAGACGACGGATGACATGCTGAAAGCGGTGGTAGTGTACATGGCGCTCCTGCTGCCGTTTTGCTTCTTCGTGCAGAAACTGCTTTTCAATTTCGTGAAAATCGAACAGGAAATGGGCATGTTTGCCCTGCTGTTCGTCATCACCTTCCTGGTCTTCCGCCTGATCCATCCCGCCTTCCGCGTCGCCCAGGCGGCCGAGGCGATTTTCATCGCCTTCGTCATGGGCGCCATGGGGCTGTTCGTTATCAGCATCCTGCGGGGCCGGTTTGAAGGTGAAATGCAGCTCCTTTTCCGCAGTTTCCAGGGCGGCGTCATGGAGGATGACGTCGGCTATTCCACTGTCACCCAGAAGGCCATGCTGATCGGCGTCAACAACATGAAGCGCCGGCGCGTCCGCACCATGCTGACCACCGCTACCATCGTGCTGATCGCCTTTACCATGCTGTCGTTCACCAGTATTTCCAAGAAAATCAACCCGACCGTCGTGCCCCGCGGCAAAACGGCGCCTTATACCGGCATGATGTATCACTGGCCGGGCAAGTCCACCATGGATGAGAATTCCCTGACCGTGCTGCGCAATCTGCTCGCGGGCCGGGGCGAACTGCTGGTGCGGCGCTGGTGGGTTTCGGCGAACGACAACGTTCCTTTGTGCGTGCGCAATGCCGCCGGCGGCGAGGTGCGCCTGGATGGAATCCTGGGACTGGAATTGCAGGAAGACGGTTACGTGGACTCCCTGCCGCTGACTGCCGGGCGGTATTTTTCGGCGGATGACGCCGATGAAGTGCTCTTGTTCGGCTCAGTGGCGGCGGTGCTGGGCGTGACGGAAGAAAACCTGGCGGATGCCCGCATTGTGGTGCGGGGGCGGGAGTTGAAGGTGGCGGGTTTGCTGGACGATGCGCTTTTCCGCAATATTCAGGATTTGAACGGGCTGCCGTTGCTGCCCATCAAGCGCATTGAAACCGATGCCGGCGTGGATAGTTTCAATCCCCGGGCGAAGGTCAAGGCTTCCCCCACCGAGGATATTCATGACATGGGCGCGCTGTTTCACGTGGAGACCTCGTCGCTGCTGGTCATGCCGATCACGACGGCCGAGCGTTTCGGCGCCCGTCCTTACAGCGTTTCGCTGAAAATCAGCGATGATGAGCCGTTGTGGTCGCTGGCGGACCTGGTGCTCACGTCCACCAGCGCCCGGTTTTACATGGCCGGCCGCAAGCCGTTCGCCGCCGGCGAAGACGGGCGGCAGACGATCGCCGCGGGGGTTTATTACATCGGATCAAGCTACAGCACCTCGGTCGGCGGGCTGGCGGTGCTGCTGATTCCGCTGATCATCGCCAGCACCATCATCCTCAATACCATGCTCGGTTCGGTGTACGAACGCAAGAAAGAGATCGCAGTCTATAACGCGGTCGGCCTGAACCCCCACCACATCGGGATGTTTTTCCTGGCCGAGTCGTTTGTGTACGGCGTGATCGGGTCGGTGGGCGGCTACCTCATCGGGCAGGTGTTGAGCATCGCCATTTCCCGTTTCAACCTGGTGCGGGGCATCAATTTCAATTATTCCTCCATGAGCGTGGCTTACGTGATCCTGTTTACGATCGCCATCGTGCTGCTCTCCACGATTTATCCGGCAACGGTCGCCACCCGCGCCGCCGTGCCGTCCGGCAAGCGCAAGTGGTCCCTGCCGCCCCGCCAGGGCAACCTGATGCCGGTTGTGTTCCCGTTTATTTACACGCCGCAGGTGTCGGCGGGCGTGATCGGCTATCTGCGGGAGTATTTCGGCCGGTTTACCGCGGCTTCGATCGGCGACCTGATTGCCACCCCGACCGATTACCGCCACGAAGTTGATCCCGCCGGCCGCCGCGCCTACGTGCTGGATTATCATGTGGCCCTGGCGCCTTACGACCTGGGAGTGACGCAGCATCTGCGTTTCCGGCTCGGTTACGACGAAAAGGTCCAGGCCTACCGCCTGACGATGACCATTGAACGGATTTCGGGTCAGGACACGAACTGGGTGACGACCAACCGGCCGTTCCTGGAGCGGATGCGGAAATACCTTATGCGCTGGCGCAACCTGGACATGGCCCAGCAGCATGTTTATGTGCAGCAGGTGGAGCAGGGGTTGGCCGCCGGCGCTGAAGCGGCGTCCGGCGGTTGATGGAACGCGATATGGCCAAGACATTACAAGAACGGGAATTGGATCAATATCGGGGGTTGATGTCGCCGCCCGCGGTGTTTGCCGACGGTTTCAACTGGCGCACCGTCATCGGCGCTGTTTTCCTCGGTTTTATCATGATGCCCGGCGCCATGTACCTTGCCCTGGTGGTGGGCAACATAGGCAGCATCGCGACGGCTTCCCAGTGGGTGACGATTATTCTTTTTGCCGAAATCGCCCGGCGCTCGCTGAAAGACCTGAAAATGCAGGAAATTTATATCCTGTATTTCATGGCCGGTCTGGCCGTCAGTTCGCCCTTCCAGGGCTTGCTGTGGAACCAGTTCCTGGTGCAGTCGGATTACGCCCGGGCCATGGGTGTGGCCCAGGAAATTCCCGCCTGGGTGGCGCCGCCGGCGGAAGTGATTGCCGAACTCGGCCGCACCTTTTTCGCCAAGGCATGGATTGCCCCGATCGCTTACGTGTCCATGGCGCTGATCATTACCCACGTGGACCATTTCGGACTGGGCTATGTGCTCTACCGCATCGTAAACGATGTGGAGGAGTTGCCTTTTCCCATGGCGGCCGTGGGCGCTTCGGGCATCACGGCGCTGACCAATACCCACGATCCGCAGCAATCCTGGCGTTGGCGCTGCTTTTCGATCGGGGGCATGCTGGGCATGTGTTACGGGTTGATTTACATTGCCGTGCCTTCGATTACCGGGGCGTTCCTGCCCAAGCCGCTGATGCTGATACCCATTCCCTTCATTGATTTCACGCCGGTAATGGGCGAAGTTCTGAAAGCTGTGCCCCTGAATTTGACCCTCGATATCGGGCTGCTCCTGACCGGCATGGTCATACCCTTCTGGGCGGCCATCGGCGGCGGACTGGGGCTGCTGGCGATGATCATCGCCAACCCCATCATGTACCGCCGCGGGATTCTGGCCAACTGGCAGCCGGGCATGGACGTGGTGGACACGGTCTTCGTCAACAACGTGGACGTTTATCTTTCCATCAGTATCGGCTTGACGGTGGCGGTCACGCTGATCGGCCTGGGCCAGGCTTTGAAACCATTGCTGCGCCTGATGCGCAACCGGGGCGAGCGCCGGATCGCGACCGGCAACCCGGCCCGCGCGCCGGCGCCTTCCACGTGGCGCAAGCTGTTTATCAACAATCCCAAGCGCGGCGATTTTTCCATCTTCATCGCCCTGGGCATCTATGCCTGCACCTGCACCACCTGGATCGGCATTTCGACCTGGCTGATTGACGGGTTCCCCTGGAAATTTTTCATCCTCTACGCCACTATATTCACACCCGTGATTTCCTATTCCAGCGCCAAGCTGGAAGGCCTGGCGGGGCAGGCCCTGACGATCCCGATGATCAAGGAGGCAACTTATATCCTGAGCGGCTACCGCGGGGTGCAGATATGGTTTACCCCGGTGCCGCTGCCGGACTACGGCAAAGCCACGGTCACTTTCCGCATTCTGGAACTGACCGGCACCAAGATCAAGAGCAAGGTTAAAACCCAGCTGGTTACCATACCGATCATCATCATCGCTTCGCTGATTTTTTCGCAACTGCTCTGGAAAATGGCGCCGGTGCCTTCGGACGCCTATCCCTTTGCCCAGAAGATGTGGGATTTAATGGCGAAAAACATGTGCCTGACCTACAGTTCCACCATGGAAGGCGGTTCCTTGTTTTTCGAGGCCTTGAAACCGGCCTGGGTGGGATGGGGGCTGGGCATCGGCGTGGGCTCCTACGTGCTGCTGTCATTGCTGGGCCTGCCCACCCTGGTGGTCTACGGGCTGGTGCGGGGGCTGGGGCAGGGGACGCCGGCGGGATTGCCCCTGGAAGTCGTGGGCGCGCTGCTGGGGCGGTTTTATTTCCGGCGCCGTTTCGGCGATCGCTGGCTGCGCTATACGCCGGTGATGCTGGCGGGTTATGCCTGCGGTATGGGGTTGGTGGCCATGGTGGGCATGGCGTTTGCCATTCTGAACAAAATGATGTCGCCCCTGATCTTCTAAAATTGGATGCTTGGCATGAATGACAACCGGATAACCTGGCGGGCGCTGGCGGTGGGGGCGTTTTTTGCGGCGCTTTTCGCGGCGCTTTCGATCTACGTCAACAGCCAGGCGGCGATTATTTTCGCCGCCACCCAGATCAGCGTCCTGCCGTTCCTGCTTTTGATCCTGATGGTGCTGGCGCTGAATCCGCTCCTGCGCCTGGTGCGGGTTATCCGCGTTTTCAGCCTGGTGGAGTTGATGATTGTCTTCATCATGGGGATGGTTTCGGCCGGCATACCGAATTTCGGACTGGTGGAACAGGTGGTGCCGATGGCGGGCAGCCTGATGAGTTCCGAATGGAACAACCCGCAGTCGGAATGGAACCGGTACGTCGTGCCGTACGTCAACGAAGCCTATTTCCTGGCCGAGCCGGGCACGCGCGCGGCGGCGGCCGATTATTACGCGGCCTTGCGAAAATTGAACGGACTGGAAGCGGCGCAGAAAGCTGCGGAGCGCGTGCTGGATTGCCGCGCCCGGGCGGCCGAGGCGGAAGCCGCGCTGCGGCGGCTGGAATCGGAATCCGCCGGGTCCGAGCCGGCGCGCGCGCAGAAACTCGCCTTGCGCCGCGCCCAATTGGAACGCGAAAACCTGCGCGGGGAGGCGGATGACGCTGAAAAGGCATGGGCTGCCTTTGCCGCCCAGGGCCATGCCGACATGAACAGCGTGCTGCGGGATTATCCCGCCCGCATTGCCGCACAGTCCGGGGCGGCGGAAGCCGCGCGGATGCGTTTGAAGGTTTTGGAGGAACGGGCTTTCGAAAAAGTCGCGCAGTTCCGCCGGGGGTTGCCCCGGGGGTTCAGCGCCTTCCCCGGCATTTTCCCCCTGCCGCAGGACGACTGGTCGTCTTATGCCGGCCGGCTGCGGCGGTTGCGCGAAGGGCGCGCGGCGCTGGCGTCCCTGAAGGAAGCGCGCCGCGCGGCGGAAACCGACATTAGCCGCGTCCCCGGGCTATTGCTGCGGGCCGAGGAAATCCTGGGGCCGCTGGCGGATGTGGCGGCCCAGCAGGAGCGGCTGGAAATGGTGCGCATCGAGGAAGAAGCGTTGCTGAAGCAGCATGCCGAACTGGATGAAAGCTTGAAGGCTCTCAACATCCGCCGCCGCCAGGCGAACCGCGGCGCGGCCCTGGCGCTGGAAAGCGATGTCCGCGGCTTGTCCCGCGACTTGCAGCGGCTGGAGGACCGGCGCGAGGATTTGCGTCTGGCTCGCGAACGCTGCACGCGGGAATACGACTGCGCGCGCAACATTGGAGCGTTGGTCCAGCGGATCGCGGAATTGCGGGCCGCCGCGGAACAGGATGGCCTGGATGCCGCCGGCTTGCGCCGACGCATCAACGCCATGCTGCCGGATTTTGCCGCGGCGGACATCTCCCTGCGGCGCTATTTCATCGGCGAGTTGCCCTGGCACATCTGGGCGCGCCCGCTCGGCAGGTGGGCGCTGCTGATCGGTCTTTCCTACATCGCCTTGCTGGCGTTGAATGTATTGATATTCCGGCAGTGGGCGCACAATGAGATGATCACTTACCCTCTGGCCGAACTGCCCAAGGCCCTGGTCTATACCGCCCGGCCGGAAGGCGGCCTGCCGGATGTCTTCCGCAACGGTTTGTTCTGGATGGGGATGGCGCTTTCCGGCGCCGTGCTGGGCTGGAACCTGCTCTGCAAATCGCAGTTGGTGCCTGGGCTTTCGCCCTTGAACCTGTTGAATGGCTGGAGCGCTTACGTGGTCAACACCCCCCTGGAGGTGTTGATGAACTGGAAGTCCGAGGTGTTTTTCACCATGATCGGGCTGGCTTTCCTCATTCCGAAAAACATTTCCTTTTCGCTCTGGTTCTTTTACCTGCTTTACATGCTGCAATTGCTGGTGATGTACTGGTCCGGCCATATAGACAACGAAGGCTCGTCGCAGTGGTGGTACATGGCCAACATCAAGACTTCCGAGGGCGCCGGCGCGATGCTGGTTTTCGCCAGCGTGGTGTTTTTCAAATGCCGGCGCTACATTCTCTGCTGTTTCAATCCCGGCGTGCTGAAAGATCTGCCGGCGGACGAGCGGCGGGAGTTGCGTTTTTCGTCCTGGGCCTTCATGGGCGCTTCCCTGGGGATCATCCTGCAGCTCTGGCTGGACATGGGCGCCAACCTGTTTTACACGGTGTTTTTTTACGTGGTTACCCTGCTCATCGTGATCGCCATGGTGCGGGCGGTGGCGGAAGGCGGGCTCCTGGCGGTGAAAACCTACATCAACCCCTTTCATTATGTCCGGGCCTTCTGCGGACTGGACAAGGCTTATTCCGCGGTGCCTTTGTTTTCGCCGCTGCTGATGTATTGCGGCGTGTTATTCCTGGATTTGAAGGTTTTCATCGCGCCGGCCATGGCGAACGCCATTAAATTGCGGGATGATTTCCGCATGCGCCGCGGCGCGTTCCACCTGGCGCTGGTTCTGGCCATTGTGCTGGCGGCGGTCATCGCCACGGCCACTTCCCTGATGATGAGCTATGACCGCGGCGCGGACAACATGTCCTCCTGGTTTTATACCGGCTGGCCGCGCAGCACGATGAACACGCTGACGTCCATGGCCAAGAACCCGCCGGGGGCTTCCATGTCCAGCGCCGTCTGGATGACCGTTGGCGGGGTGGCCACCGGGTTGATCATTTACCTGCGCCAGTTTTTCTTCTGGATGCCGCACCCGCTGGGGCTGGTCATGCTGGTCAACCCCATGATGCAATCCTACTGGTTTTCCATTTTCCTGGGATGGCTGGCGAACTCGGCCATCACCAAGTACGGGCACAAGCACACCTATTCCCGCGCTTGCGGATTTTTCATCGGCCTGATTGTGGGCGAACTGGTGCTGGTCATGCTGTCGGTGGCGGTCTCGCTCATCACCGGCACCAATATCAATATTGATTTGAACCGCAATTGAAAGACGGAAGCACGTTATGGCGTCTGAAATGCAAAGTTTGATTCCGGAGCAGAACCGCGTGCCCTGGGGCGTGGCCTTCTCGGTAAGCTGGGGCAGCCTTTGCCGGCGTTTCCTGCGATCCCTGATCACCATGCTGGGGGTGGTGCTGGGGATCGCCTTCCTGACCTACATGCTGGTCAACGACAGCATCGTGGACGCCCTGCTGGCCATGCGGGACGACCAGGTGAACATCCTGCTCCAGAAGTCCGGCGTGGACATCCTGGCCGACCGCGGCGCGGACACCATGATGATCCTGCTGATTGTCCTTTCGCTCCTGACCTGCCTGGTGGGCATCGTCAACGCCATGCTGATGTCGGTGACCGAACGCATCAAGGAAATCGGCACGTTGAAATGCCTGGGCGCCCAGGATGCGTTCATCGTGAAGACTTATTTCATCGAATCATCCATGCAGGGCGTGCTGGGCACGCTGCTGGGAGTGCTGATCGGCTTGCTGGTGGCGGTGGGCGTTGGGGCTTTTTCTTACGGGAGTTACGTCGCGCAGTGTTTCCCGGTCTGGGAGGTAGGCCAGGCGGCGCTGGCGGCGCTCCTGATCGGGTCGCTGATGTCGGTGTCCGCGTCCATTGCGCCGGCTTACTGGGCCGCCCGCAAGCAGCCGGTGGATGCCATGAGGGTTGAGGAATGACGGACAAATCCATCATCATCAAAACGGAAAACGTCACCAAGACTTACGTCATGGGAGCGGAGAAGGTGCATGCGCTGCGCGGCATCTCGCTGGAAATTCAGCGCGGGTCGTATGTTTCCATCATGGGCCCCTCCGGCTCCGGCAAATCCACCTTTTTCAACATGGTCGGGGGGTTGGATCTGCCCACCACCGGCGACGTTTACATGGAAGGCCAGCGCATCCGCGATTTGAGTTCCAGCCAGATGGCCTGGGTGCGTTGCCACAAAATCGGCTTTATCTTTCAGTCATTCAACCTGATCGCTTCCATGACCGCTTTGGAAAACGTCGCCATCGCGCGGATTTTTTCCGGGCGGTCGCCGGCCGATTCCCGCCAGGATGCTTCCGAGGCGCTGGAACTGGTGGGACTCGGGCATCGCTTGCATCACCTGCCCTCCGAACTCTCCGGCGGACAGCAGCAGCGTGTCGCCATTGCCCGGGCCATCGTCAACCACCCGGACGTGATCCTGGCCGACGAGCCGACCGGCAATCTGGATTTGCGCACGGGCGAGGAAATCATCCAGTTGCTCGGGCGCATGAAAAGCGAAATGAATATCACGATCGTAACCGCGACGCATGACATGAAAATGCTTTCGGCTTCGGATGTCGTGGTGTGGATCAACGACGGCGCCGTCAACCGGATGGCCCGGCGCGATGAAGTCAAGATCGAGATCGGCACGATTGACGGCCAGGATGTGTGAAGCCGCCGGCCCGGCAGAGCGGCGCCGCCGTACCGGACGTTTGTGTGTCTTATGCCCGCCCCTCCCCAAAGCAACACCCGCCGTTTCGCCTGGGACGGCTTTGCGTTTGAAGCGCCATGGGACTGGAATCTGGCGCGCCACGAAACCCGCGGAGGTATTGCGCGCCTGGCCATGGAGGACGATGCCGCCCTGCGCCTGGAAATGGAGTGGTCGCGTTCCCGGCGCCGTCCGGATGCCGACCAGGTGCGCCGCCGGTTTGACGCGCTGGCCGCGGAAATGCGCCGCGCCGACGCCCGGGCCGCCCCGGTCGGCGAATTGCCTCCCGGTTGGACCGCCGCCTTGTACACCATGCCGGACGGACGCCGCCGGCTGAACGCCCTGTGCCTGGCGGGCGCCGATTTCACCGGGGTGTTTACCCTGCATTTCGAGCAGGCCAGCCTGCGCGAGCCTTTGCGTACCATGCGCCAGATTGCGTCCAGTTTCACTATCGCCGGAGGCGAGTTGGCGGCATGGGAGGTGTTTGACTTTGCGTTTCAATTGAACGCCGGGTTCCGCCTGACCGGCACGTCCTTCGATGCGGGCAGCAAACTGATGATTTTCGAATGGCGCTGGCGTCGGCTTTTTGTCTGGTGGTTTACACCGGCCGACGTCATCGCCCGCCGCCAGCCGGTGGAACAATGGTGCGCGCGGGTCTTGAATCGTTTTAAAACCATCCGCGGCCCGATTTTCAGGGCGGGCGCCGCGCCGGGCGAACTGGTCTGGCGGCGGGATTGGCGGTATCCCTTCGGGCGTTTTGAGGACTTGTACCGGGGCTGCCAGCTTTACCAGGCGCGCTGCCGCGTGCTGGGGGAGCGGAATATTCTGCTGCTGACCGTTTTCCAGTACCGGCGCGCCGCCGATCTGAAGGTTCCGCGCCTGGCCTGGCTGTCGGGTTAAAACGTCCACCGCTCATGGGCGATGATCTGCTCCGCCGGCAGGCGGTCTTTCAGCTTGAAGGCGTCGTCGGCGGGGTATCCCAGCGTCAGCAGGCAGACTACCCGCGCCGCGGCGGGAATGCCGAGCGCCTGGCGCACCTCGTCTTCAAAAAAAGAGCCGATCCAGCATGTGCCCAGACCCGCGGCCGCGGCTTGCAGGGTCATGTGGTCCAGCGCAATCGCCAGATCAATCGGGTAGGCCAGTTGTCCGCCGCGCATGACGTAATCGGTTTTTACGGCGCAGCCGGCAATGACCACCGGCGCCTGGCCGACAAACGCCTGGTGATTGGCCGCCGCCGCCAGACGTGCCCGGACTGCGGCGTCGCGCACCACGATAAACCGCCATTCCTGCAGATTGCGGGCGGATGGCGCGAGGCGCGCGGCTTCCAGCACGGCCTGGAGTTCCGCTTCCGGCACCGGTTGCGTGGTGTATTCCCGGACCGAGCGGCGTTGTTGAATCGCAGGCAGGATTTTCATGGCTTCCTCCCTTCAGGTTGTTTCCCAGCGGGTGTTGATGTAAAAAAGACCCAGCGCGCCGGTGGGGTTTTTGACAACGAACGGATACCAGTCTTCCCGCCGGTGATACTGCACGGCATGGTCCCAGGAGTGGATTGAAACCGACAGGAAAAAATTTCCCTGCATCAGGCTGAGCGCATCAAAATGCAGCAGCACGCGGCCGGCGCCCTCGATGGCTTCGATCCGGCTGCCCGCCAGTTGGGTGTTGGATCCGAACACAAACATGCCGTTGCCGGTTTTGATCGAAAAGCCGAACACCGGCCGCTCTATCCGGTGGCCGGCCTGGTATGAAATTTCCACCGTCATCGGCTGCCCCGTGGTCATGGCGCCGGTTTCCCGGCCGGCGGCGTCCAGGAAACGCACATTGGCGATGCTGACTTCGCGGCTGCCGTACTCCACGGTATGCACGCCGCCGCCTTCGCCCATATAGGAGCGCAGGTAGGTAAAAATCACGTCCCCCGGGTCGCCCTGGGCCACCAACCGTCCCTGGTGGATCAGGAATACCCGGCTGCAGAATTCCTCAACCGTCTGCAGGGCGTGCGACACCAGCAGCAGGGTCTTGCCCCGCTTCTGGAAATCGCGGATACGCGCCAGGCACTTGGTCTGAAATGCGACATCGCCGACGGCCAGCACTTCATCAATCAGCAGGATGTCCGGATCCATTTCCACGGCCACCGCGAATCCCAGCCGCACATACATGCCGCTGGAATAGTGCTTGACCGGCATATCCAGGAATTCCCGGATGCCGGCGAATTCCACGATCCGGTCGAACCGCTCCACGATGGTTTTCCGGGGGATACCCAGGATGGCGCCGTTCAGAAAAATGTTTTCGCGCCCGGTCAATTCGGAATGAAATCCTGCACCCAGTTCCAGCAGCGAAGATACCCGTCCGTTCAGTTTCACCGCGCCGGATGTGGGAGTAGTAGTGCCGGCCAGCAGCCCCAGCAGTGAACTTTTACCCGATCCGTTCGGGCCGATGACCCCGATGGTTTCTCCGGGATCCACGGTGAAACTGATGTCATTCAGCGCTTGAATCTGGCGTCGGCGGCGCGGCGCCAATCCGCGCGCCAGCATTCCGGACAGCGTAGGCGGTTCGCCGCCTTGCATCCAGTAGTTTTTGGTAAGATGCTGGACTTCAATCGCATGCATTAGAACATATCGGAAAAATTGCGCTGCAATCTCTGAAACAGCAAAATTGACGCCGCCAGGAAAACGGCGGATCCGGCAATGGATGCCGCAACCGTCCATGACATGTAAAAGTGGTTGTCGTTCAGGATCATGGCGCGATAGCCGTTGATGATCACCGCCATCGGGTTAAGCATGTATATCTTTGACAGCCAGGGCCAATGCTTTTCCACGGCCATGTTTTCCACCAAGCTCATGGAATACATTGCCGGGGTGAGAAAAAACCAGGCGGTCATGCCTACATTGACCAGGTGCTGGATATCGCGGAAATATACATTGATGCAGGAGAGGAAAACCGCCAGGGCGAAGCAAAAAATGGTGTGTCCGATAATCAGGAATGGAACGTAAAGCGCCTGGAGGCTCATGGTTTCATGCCGCCAGGCGCAAAGAGCGCCCAGCAGGAGAAACTGCACCACCAGGGTTAAAAGAAAATTCACCAGATTGGATAGTGTGGCCGCCGCCGGCAGGATAATTCTTGGGAAATAGACTTTTTTCACCAGATTCGCATTGTCAGTGATGCTGGTCAGGCCGTTGCCGACGCATTGTGCTGTGAATTGCCATGCAAAAACTCCGATCAGCACTTCCTGCATCGGGATGCCCCGCGCCAGGATGCGCAGAAAAACCACGTAAATCAAGGCCATGAACAAAGGAGTCAAAATGCTCCATAAAAATCCCAGGGCGGAATCCTTGTAACGGCTTTTCAGGTTGCGCATTACCAGGTTCTGGAGCAATTCACGATGCTGGATGATTTCCCGCAGGCAGTGCACAGGGTGACGAATGCGTTTTGTCAGTTTTAACATGACAAATTTCGGAACTCTCATTTTGGAAGGATGCAGCACTCAGGAGCCAGAATTAAGAATAAAAACAAACCGTTTGATATCAACAACTTGCGTCGCCGGGACGTTCGGCTGCTGCCTGCTGTCTGCTGAATGGCACTTGCAAAAGCTGACTTTTGAAAGTGACTCCATATTGTAAAAAATTAAAAAAACTTTACAATTTTTGTGCGGAATATACAATGTTTTTGTTTTGAATAGGAATTCAAAAAGTTTTCGGCAGTTTTCCGCAATCGAAGCAAGATTACACTAACGGGTAATGGTGCCGTCCGACAAGGCTTAATATGGCCAAAATACTGCTAGTTGACGATGAACCCAGCATCCTGAGCGTATTGAGCGTCCTGCTCAAGGCGGAGGGGCATGTTGTCACTCCCGTGGATAACGGCGAAAAAGCCATGGAATTATTCCAATCATCCGCATTTGATTTGATGATTTCCGACATCCGCATGAAACCCATTGACGGCATCACGCTGCTGCACGCCGCCAGGGACGTTCGTCCGACAATGGCGGTATTAATGGTAACCGGCTACGGTTCCGTGGAAACCGCGGTGGAAGCCATGAAACTGGGGGCGTTTGACTACATTACCAAGCCTTTTAAAGTGGACGAAATGCTGATTACGGTACAGCGAGCCCTGGATTACAACAAAACCTTAAGCGAGAATGTGAATCTCAAGGCCCAGTTGGAATCGCGTTACCGGTTTGAAAACATCATTGCCGAAAGTCCGGCCATGCGGAATGTCTGTGCGATGATCGAGCGCGTAGCGCCGACCGATGCAACCGTGTTAATTCATGGTGAAAGCGGCACCGGCAAGGAACTGGTGGCCAAGGCAGTGCATGCTTACAGCAACCGGAAGTCCAAGTTGTTTTTGCCCTTAAACTGCGCCGCCTTGCCCGAACCGCTGCTTGAGTCCGAACTGTTTGGCCACGTGAAAGGG
This sequence comes from uncultured Verrucomicrobiota bacterium, assembly GCA_964463985.1. GTDB lineage: Bacteria > Verrucomicrobiota > Kiritimatiellia > JAAZAB01 > JAAZAB01 > JAXGPF01. Next base: position 710 of record CAYXEK010000074.1, on the reverse strand, counting down.
GCTTTTACGGGGGCGGCCACCGATAAGGAAGGTCTGTTTGAAGCGGCCAATGGTGGGACTATACTCTTGGACGAAATAAGTTCCATGCCCATGGGCATTCAGGCCAAGCTCTTGCGGGTACTGCAGGAAAAAGAAATACGGCGGGTCGGCGGGAATGAGAGCATCGCGGTAGATGTGCGCGTGCTGGCTGCAACCAACAGCCGCCTTGAAACCCTGATTGAAAAAGGTCTTTTCCGCGAAGATCTGTACTACCGTTTAAGTGTTATCCCTATTGAAATCAAGCCGTTGCGCGATCGAACAGAGGATATCTTGCCGCTGGTTAAGCATTTTCTCCGCAAGGAACTTGGTGAACGTGGAGTCATGCCAGAAGTTGTTCCCGAAGTGATCATTTTCTTCGAACAGTATTCGTGGCCTGGCAATGTTCGCGAACTTGAAAACGCCATTAAACATGCCTTGACATTTGCCAAGGATAATGTTATTGGAATCTCTTCTTTGCCCGTAAAAATGATTAAAAACTCTAATTATGTTGAAGGCGCAATTGCCAACGCAAAAAAAGAAGATTTTCGTGGAAAATCACTAAAAGCATTTTTAAGAAGCAAGGAAAAGGAATATCTCTCACAAGTGCTGAAAAACTCTGACGGCGATAAACAACGTGCCGCCAAAGCTTTAAAAATCAGTCTGGCGACATTATACCGCAAACTTCCAGAACC
>CAYXEK010000073.1:0-16962 GCA_964463985.1 uncultured Verrucomicrobiota bacterium | reverse complement strand
CGACGAAGCGGGGCAGCGTCCGGCGTAGTTCGACGAAGCAGGGCAGCGTCCTGCGTAGTACGACGAAGCGGGATGTGGCGCAATCCGGATGCCGAACACCCGGCTGCGCTAAAGCTACGCCGGGCAAGCCGTTCGCTACTACAGGGCACCCATCTTCCGCCGCAAAGGCTTAACCGCATGTTTCAGCCTGTGCTTCCAATCGTACGCCAGCAGCGGCAGCAACATCCAGTTCCGGAACGGCCGGCCGATCGCTCGCATGTAGAATGTTATCAATGCGCGCCGGCCGGGCCAGGTCAGAGGATGGCAAATGCGTTTCAAATCCGCCAAGCGCTGCCTTAACGGCAGCGGCCATGGATAGAATCGCGCCCGCGCGGTGTCAATCAAGGAATACTCGAAAAGTCCTCCGCCGGGGCAGCGCCGCAACAGCAGGTTGCCGGCGGATAGATCACGGAAATAAACGCCGCGATCGTGCATCCGCGCCAGGAATACACTGATGGAAGCATACCAGTCCGCCGGGGACATATCCGGCTCAAGGTGCGCGTTGCCGGCCAGGCCTGTGAAAATATCCCGGGCTGAATAATCCGGCTGGAAGTCGGCGCAGATATAAAATTCCGGTTTCCCTTTCTGTGAGGACAGCAGGCCGGCCAGGGGAGTTGGGGTGGGCAGGCCCCGCCGCAGCAATTCCTGGGCGCCGTTCCAACTGCGCATAGCCTTGGAAGGCTTGCGCCAGTCCAAACAGCGCCGCCATAACCCGGGAATTTTGAATTGTTTAATGACGATGTAAGACTTTGACGACCAGGGCGCCGGAACACGCCAGACGCGGTTGCGTCCGGCGCGGAGCACCAGGGCGTTTTCATTCGGCGCGGCGGCATCCAGCAGGGCTGCCGGATCAATCGCGGCGCCGTTCTCGGCGCGGGTCTGGTAGATGCCCCGCCATGCGGCGGCGCGCAGCGGAGCATGGCCGTCGGCGCGATGGCGATGCCAGTCCAATCGCCAGGCGGCCGGCGCGGGCTTGGGGAGCAGCAGCGTCGGCGGGGGCCGTTGCCAGGTCAGGTAAGTCGGGCTTTCGCCGAAGAATGCAGGCGGGGCGGCCAGGCGCCGGCCATCGCGGTCGGCGCAGGCGGCTGAGGCCAGCGCGGACGGATGATAACACGCAGCCGATGCGGCGCAGCGCCCGTTGACGGTCCATGCCGCGTGGCGGATTGCGCCGTCCGGCCCTTTGAATTCCAGTATTTCCAGTTCCGGCCCGGGCGTGTGCGGCTTTTCAAAAACAGCGTCCTGCAGCAATTTCTGGACGGCGGCCATGGCGTGAAACGCCGGACGCACACGATAATCCGCCGGCTTGCCGCGGGATTGCGGGTACAGCGTAACATGCGGCGGATCGGGATACTCGTCCGTGCCGTCGTCAATCAGGCCCTCCCTCTGGCCGATCAGCGGTCCCCAGTAAACCCGCTCCAGGGCGCCGGCGGATGCCGCCAGCAGCAGGTACCGCGCCAGATAATCCGCCTGTTTTTCCTCGACATGATCAAGGTAGCGCGCGATCCGTCGCAGGCTCCAGGCGGTATGGGAGCAGATGAAAACCGGAGTCCCGTTAACGGCGCCGACCGCTTGCAGCAGACGCGCCTTGCGTATCAAATTGCAGCGCAGCCAACCCGCCGCCCGGCGCCCCAGTATTTTATGGTCGTAATTTTCCGGCTCGGTGGCGCGTTCGACAAACAGGTTGTCGGTGTGCGCATCCGGCGGACAACCCAGGCGGAGCAGGCGGTCCAGCAGCAAAAAATTATACGCCGGCTCGAAATCCGTGACATTGGGGCCGATGATTGTAACGCCGCGCGCGCGGGCAATGGTCCAGGCGATCTGCCAGCTTTGAGCAAAAGCAGCCAGGGTTTGACCGGACCATTTGCGCCGGTTGCAGGTGGCGCCCACCTCCACGGCGCCGGCCGCGCCGCCCCACCGCGCCAGCGTTGCATCCACAAATGCCCGCCAGCGTTCCGCCGCCGCCGCGGCCGACGGCCCGTTCCGCGACATTAAACGGGCTTCCGCGCGGGGTTGCACGAGGTGCAGGCATACTTTGAAATCATGCTGCAGCAGCTTTTCCAACAGGCGCGGCTGGCATCCGTCTTCGGCGGGATAGGTTAAGTCCAGGCGGACCTGGCGGATTCCCAGTTCGTTTAACCGTTCCAGGATATAATCGTCACCGGCCGGATCGGCGGCGCCGGCGGCGCAGATTCCCAGGAAACCTTCCGGCACGGCATGGGGCCCGGCTGGACGGCGCCCGGCGCGCCGCCAGGCGCCGCCGGCCGCAAAAACCGCCAGCCGGGCGGCGGCCGCCAGGCCGGGCAGCAGCATTCGCGGCTGCGGCGTGATCGGCGGATTAATGCTGGCAGGTGTCGGCGTCATGAGCAGCAGCAATATGACATGATTTGCCGGACTTTCAAAGACTAAAAATCAGGCAAATATGATTGTGATCCCGTGTGCATTGTTGTATCTTCGTTGGCGCGTGTGTAACACGCGGGCCGGCCGTCCGCTACGGCTGCTGTCCGTGAAATTTTTAAATTATCCATCAATCAACCTGAACGGAAGACAAAGCATGCGAAATATCGCCAAGCAGTGGTTGCAGCAACTGGGAGTGTATGAGCCGGGCCGGCCGGTGGAGGAATTGGCGCGGGAATTGGGTCTGCCGGATGCGTCGCCAATCGTTAAACTGGCCTCGAACGAAAACCCCCTGGGGCCATCCCCGAAGGCGATGGCGGCGGTGCGGGCGGCGGCGGACCGCATGCACTATTACCCCGACGGCAGCGCGTTTTACCTCCGCCGGGCGCTGGCGCTCAAACTTGGCGTGAGCCCGGAGCAATTGATTGTTGCCAACGGCAGCAACGAAATTTTGGAATTTATCGGCCATGTTTTTCTGTCCCCGGGCGACGAAGTCGTGGTGGCGGACCGGGCTTTTGCGATTTATCGCCTGATTGCCGCGATGTTCCAGGCCAGAGTTATCGCCGTTCCGATGGTCAATTACACGCATGACCTGGACGCCATGCTGCGGGCGGTTACCCCGCGCACCAAGGTGATTTTTATTTCCAACCCCAACAACCCGACGGGCACCATGGTGGCGAACCCGGATTTGGACCGCTTCATGGAACGCCTGCCGCCGCACGTGGCGGTTTGCCTGGATGAAGCTTATATTGATCTGCTGCCGCCGGACCGCCGGCCGGATTCCCTGCGCTACATCCGCGAGGGCCGCCGGGTGATCCTGCTGCGCACTTTTGCCAAGAGCCACGGCCTGGCGGGACTGCGCATCGGGTATGGCGTGGCATCGGAGCAGGGCATCCGGCTGATGCATCAAATCCGCCAGCCTTTTAACGTCAATGTGCTGGCGCTGGAAGCCGCGCTGGCCGCCTTGGACGATGATGAGCATGTTCGGCGTTTCCAGGAGTTGGTCCGGACGGAATTGCCGTTCATGATGGCCGGGCTGGACCGCCTGGGGCTGAGCTATGTGCCGTCCGAGGTAAATTTCATCATGGTGGATGTCGGCGACGGGCGCGCGGTGTTTCAGGCCATGCAACGGGAACACGTCATTGTCCGTCCGTTGAACGGCTACCAGTTGCCCCGGCATGTCCGCATCAGCCTGGGCACCCGCCCGGAAAATGAAAAATGCCTTCAGGCCCTGGAAAAGGCGATCCGTCAGCGCGGCGCCTGAAGCCGGCAATCGGTCCGGCGGCGGTCCCGGCTGGGATTTACCGGCCGGCGGGTGCGGCGCCGGCCGGCGCGGTGTTTTCCGCCTCCGTAACAGCGTCCTTGCCGGCGGATGCTTCCGCCGGTTCCAAATTACCCGAGCGGTCCACGAACCGCATGGAAACGATCTTGGAGATTCCCGTCTCGGCCATGGTGACGCCGTAAAGCACGCTGGCGGCGCTGATGGTGGCGCGGTTGTGGGTGATGACAATGAATTGCGACTGGGCGATAAAGCCTTGCAGCACCTTGATAAACCGGTGGATGTTGGATTCATCCAGGGCCGCATCCAGTTCGTCCAGCACGCAAAACGGGCTGGGCTTGACCATGAAAATGGCAAACAAAAGCGCAACCGCCGTCATCGTGCGCTCGCCGCCGGACAGCAGGGAAACGCTTTGCAGCTTTTTGCCCGGCGGCCGGGCGATGATTTCAATACCGCACTCGAGGATATCCTCGTCGTCGGTCAGCATCAGCTTGGCTGATCCGCCGCCGAATAATTGCTTGAACATCGCCTGGAAATTATCGTTGACGGCGGCAAAGGTCTGGGCAAACATTTCGGTGGTGGTCTGGTTGATGGTCTTGATCATTTCCAGCAGTTGTTGCTTGGATTTCAGCAAATCATCCTGCTGGCTGTTGAGAAACTGGTAGCGTTCCTCCTGCTCCTTGTATTCGGCAATGGCATCGGTGTTGACGGGGCCCATGCTTTCCAGCTTGGCGCGCAGCTCGGCGATCGCGAGTTCCAGGTTTTCCATCTCGGGCCGCTGCTGGTCCGGCCATTCCGGCTCCGGTTCAACCTGGATGGCGTCGGCGGAAATGCGGTATTCGCCGGTGACGCGTTCCAGCAGGTATTGGCGCTGCATGCGCTGTTCAACGCATTTGCCGTTGGTTTCGCTTTCCTGCCGGCTGAGGGTGTCCAGTTCTTCCCGCAGTTGATGCAGCTGGGATTCGGCGGTCCGTGCGGAGGTTTGCATCTGTTCGCGCTGGGCGTGGATTTCCGAAAGGCGGGCGGTGTGCTGCCCGATATTTTCTTCCAATTGCGGCAAGTCGCCCCGGGCTTTGAGCATTTCAGCGCGTCCGCCGTCAATTTCCGCGCGGCAGGCTGACTGGCGCGCCTGGCGTTCGTCAATGGTTTTTTGCAGTTGCAGCGCCCGTTCGGCCAGCGGCTGGCGGCGGGCGCGGATGAAGGCGCGCGCTTCTTCCTGCTTGGCAAAGCGCACCTGGGCGGCGGTCACCTCGGCGGCAAGTTGCCTGTGTTCTTTTTCGAGCCGGTCCTGCTCCTGTTGTTTGGCTTCAATCTGGCGGCGGATTTCCTGGCGGCGGCTGCGGATCTGGTCGGTTTCTTCAATCAAGGCGCTCTTGGCTTCGGCGGAACTGCCCTGTTTTTGCAGTTCGCGCATTTCCCAGGCCACGGTTTCCAGGTTCTGGCGCACCTGGTCCGCCTGTTTCTCCACCAGTTGGAATTCGCCTTCCTGGCGGGCCAGCACCTGCTGTTTTTCCGTTAAGGCGGCGCGCAATTCCTGTGCTTCCTTTTCCAGCGCCTGGCAGCTGGCGGAGCAGCCGTCCCATTCCTGCCGGCGCTCCGCCATTTGCGCGTCGGCGGCGGCCAGGAGTTCGCGCTGCCTGGCCAGGAGATGCTTGTTGGCCAGCGGGCTGGATTGCTGGGCGCCGCCGCGGTGAATTTCCAGGCAGCCGTCCCCGCGGATCAGCGCGCCCTGCCGGGTGACGTAAACAGCATGCGGCGGAATATCGCCGGGAAGCGCGGCAAGATCATCCACTACCGCCACGCCGGCCAGTAAACGGTCCAGCAGCGGCGCCAGGGCGGCCGGGGCCGATACGTGCGGCCGCAGCATGACGGCACCGGCCGGCAAATTGCCGGGGGATGGCGCGACCGGCGCCGGGGCCGGCGCCGCGGCCGCCAGGAGACGCAGCGCATCCTTGGCTTCGGGCTCAATTTGACGGAGACATTCCAGGGCGGACGGCAAATCCTGCACCACGATGGCGTCCAGCCAGGCGCGCAGCGCGGTTTCCAGCGCCAGCCGGTATTCCGGGGCGGCTTCGATTTGGCCGGCCAAAGCGCCCAGCACTTTCTGCTGCAGCGGTTCCGCCAGCTTGGCGTCCAGCAGGCGCCGGGCGCTTTGGGTAAATCCGCTTTTGGCCTTGAGATTGCGCTCCAGCATTTCCAGCCGCGCCGCCGCGGCAGCGCGTTCCGCGCGCAATTCGGCAAGCGCCTTTTCCGCCTGGCGCATCCGGTTTTGCTGCTCCGCGGCTTCCGTTTGCTTTGCGGCCAGCGCCTGGGCGGCTTGCGTTTGGGCGGCTTGCGATTCGGCGCGGATTTGCTTCAATTCCGCGACGCGCTGCTGATGCCCGCTCAACAGCATTTTCAGGTTTTCCTGCTCGGCCGCGCAGCGTTCGCGGCGGCTGGCAATATTGCGGTCTTCGTTCTCCAGCTTGTGCAGTTCGTTCTGAATCTGCGCCAGCCGGTTTTCCAGTTCCATGGATTCGGCGAGCAATTGCGTGACGGACTGCTTGGCGGCGGCGATCATCTTTTCATGGCCGGCCAACTTCCGGGCCTGCGCCTGCAACTCTGTCTGCGCGGCGGCAAACTCGCTTTCCGCCGCCGCCAGCCGTTGCTGCGATTCTTCCAGCTCCTTTTGCGTCTGCTGAAGTTCGCTGCCGGCCCCGGCGGTATCGGCGGCGTCGCGGGAGCATTGCGCTTCGAGTTCCTGGATGCGCCGCTCGCTGTGTTCTATCACCTGCCGGGCGCGGTCGCGTTGGCGGGTCAGTTCCATCAACGCCTGCTGCGCTCCGCCCGCTTCGTCTTCGGCCGTTTCCATCCGCTCGCGCATGGACGCGACGAGGCTTTCCTGCTGGCGGATGGATTGCTGGCGCCGGGTCAGTTCCTGACGGATGGATTCCAAACGCCGTTCGTTGGCCGTCCGTTCGGCATCCATGCCTTTCAGCTTTTCGCGCGAGACGAAAATATCCAGGCGGCGCAATTCCTCCTGGTGTTTCTTGTACCGCGCCGCCTTGCCGGCCTGGCGCTGCAGGGAAATAATCTGCCGGCGCACTTCCTTGATGATGTCGGCCAGGCGCAGCAGGTTGGCTTCCGTCTGCTCCAGCTTGCGCAGGGCTTCGCGCTTGTCGGATTTGTACTTGGTGATGCCGCTGGCTTCCTCGAATACCTCCCGCCGGTCTTCCGGACGGGAACTCAGGATCAAATCAATGCGGCCTTGTTCCATGAGCGAGTAGGAACTGGTGCCGATGCCCGTATCCATGAACAGGCGCTGGATGTCGCGCAGGCGGCAGGGGGTTTTGTTGATGAAATACTGGCCTTCGCCGGAACGGAAAACGCGCCGCGTAACGGTAATCTCGTTGTATTCCGTGCCCAGGGTCTTTTCGCAGTCGGCCAGGATCAGGCTGACTTCCGCCATCCCCAGCGGTTTGCGGTTGTCCGTTCCGTTGAAGATGCAGTCTTCCATCTTCGAGCCGCGCAGCAGCTTGGCGCTCTGTTCCCCCAGCACCCAGCGAATGGCATCGGAAACATTGCTTTTGCCGCAGCCATTAGGGCCGACTATGGCCGTCATGCCGGGAATAAAATCCAGCCGGGTCCGATCCGCAAAACTTTTGAAACCGACGATCTCCAAGGCTTTTAGATACACTGTGCCATGCTCCGCTTGAAAATTTCCACCGCTCCTGGCGGCGGTTTTCTGATGAATCTGGGTGTACCATATCAAGTGTACGGTACGGATGCAATCACAATCTGTTGGGGCAGGGAGCAAGGAATGTTGATCACAGGAATCGCTGATCCTGATAACATCATGCCGCCCAGATATGCTTGCCCCAGATGGTGTCACGCCTGAAAAACCGGTCAAAGATGCCCGGCCAATATCGGGAGTCGGTCTCTGCCGCAGCAATGCCGCGGCGTGGCGCCATCCGGCAACCGAACCCCGTACATGGTTTTGGATTCACCATTTCAGGCGCACCGGGATGCCGCCGGCTGCCAGCGCCTGCTTGATGCCGGCAATGGTGTATTCGCCGGTATGCAGGATGCCGGCGATGATGGCCGCATCGGCGCCGCCTTCGCGGAAGGCGGCCGCCAGGTGCTCCGGCCGTCCGGCGCCGCCGGAGGCCACCACCGGCACGTTCACCGCTTCGGCAATCATCCGGGTCAGCCGCAATTCATAACCCGCGCGCGTGCCGTCGGCATCCACGGAATTGACGACGATCTCGCCCGCACCCAGGCCGGCGGCGCGTTTAGCCCACTCCAGGGCGTCAAGTCCCGTTCTTTCGCGGAACCCGCGGATGGTGATTTCATACCCGCTCGGGAAACGCGGATCGCCGGGCGCGCCGACAGGGTCCATTCCCAGCACGATGCATTGCGAGCCGAAAACGCGCGCCCCTTCGGCGATGATCCGGGGCGAACGCACCGCCAGCGAGTTGACGGAAATTTTTTCCGCGCCGGCCAGCAGCACGCGTTCCATGTCGTCCAGGCCGCCGATCCCGCCGCCGACGGCGAAAGGTATATGGATGGCGCGCGCGACCGCCTGGACCATCGCCAGGTCAATCGGGCATCGTTCGGCGGAGGCGGCGATGTCGTAAAAAACCAGCTCGTCGCAGCCGTTGGCGCTGTAGGCGGCGGCCATTTCCACCGGATCGCCCAGGGCGATATTGTCCTGAAACCTGACGCCCTTGGTCACCCGGCCGCCACGGACGTCCAGGCAGGGGATGATGCGTTTAGTCAGCATGGGGAGTCCATCGAATAAAATTTTCCAGCAATTGCATGCCGATGCGGCCGGATTTTTCAGGATGAAACTGCACGGCGGCCAGATTGCCGCGCGCCGCCATGGCGGTGAAATTCACGCCGGCGTAATCGGCGATCCCGAGCGTGTCTTCCGCCCGGCCGGTGGCGATGAAATAACTGTGGACGAAATAGAATTCGCTGCCGCTTTCGATGCCCGCGCAAAGCGGATGGGTCCTTTGCCAGCGGACGGCATTCCAGCCGATCTGTGGCACTTTGTCGCGGCGGTCGGCCGGCGTGAATTTTTTTACCGCGCCGGGCAGCAGGCCCAGTCCCGGCACTCCGCCGTCCTCCTCCAGGAAATCAAATAGAATCTGCGCGCCCAGGCAAATGCCGAGGAAAGGCGTGCCGCGGCGCGCTGTCTCACGCAGGGGTTCCGCCAGTCCGAGATGCTGCAGGTTGGCCATCGCGGCTCCGGCGGCGCCCACACCGGGGAACACCACCCGCGCGGCGCCGGCGATGGCCTCCGGTGAGCGGGTGACGATGGCGGGCGCCTGCAAGGCTTCAAAAGCCAGGCGTACGCTGGTAAGATTGCCGGCGCGATAATCAACGATGGCGATCATTTTAGGTGTTCCACGGCGTTTCTGAAAATAGCCAGGCCGGCGCCATGGCGCGGCAGCGCGCCGGCGATTTTCTGGCGCGGCCAGTGCGGATGGTTTTCGGGGAATAAGTAGGCTTCCGGGTGGGGCATCATTCCGAATACCCGGCCGTCCGGACTGCATACTCCGGCGATCGCACGTTGCGAACCGTTGGGATTATAGGGGTAACGCATCGTCGGCCGGCCGGTGCGCGGATGCGCGTACCGGCAGGGCACGCATCCGCGGCGTTCCAATTCCTGCAGCAGTCCGGGTGTGGGCGCGAAAAAGCGCCCTTCGCCGTGCCGGATCGGCATTTCCATGCGATCCAGGCCGCGCGTGAAAACGCAGGGACTGCGCGGATCAAATTTCAGCGTTACCCAGAAATTCTGGAAAACACCGCATTGGTTGTGGGTGAGCGCAACTTGCTGTCGCAGGCGGCAGGGATGCGCCTTCGGCTTGGCGCCCCGGGCGGGGCCGGCATCCAACCCCGGCAATAATCCCAGTTTAACCATGACCTGGAAGCCGTTGCAGATTCCCAGCGCCAGGCGCCCGCGCGCCAGGAAGCGGCATAATTCATCCCGCAGACGATGCCGCCAGCGCAACGCGAGCACATGGCCCGACCCCATGTGATCGCCAAATGAAAATCCGCCGATGAACATCAGCGCCTGGTAAAGTTCCAGCCGTCGGGGCGCCGCCAGTAAATCGTTCAAGTGTAATTGGACGGGTCGGGCGCCGGCCAATTCCCAGGCGTAAGCCGATTCGGCTTCGCAGTTCACGCCGTAGCCGGTGACGATCAGGACTCGGGGTTGGCGGTGTTTCATAGTCCGTGCAGCGTTTGCTTGAAAGCCCGGCGCAAATCGCCAAGCTTGGAATTCAGGATGATCCGGCCGCCGCCGCGCACGCACAGGATTTTCCGGCGCATGACCCGGCCGAGCAGGGCGAAAGGCACTCCCTTGAAAATCGTTTCCAGGCGCGCGGCCTGACCGGGGGCGGCAGTAATGATGAACCGGCTGTTGGATTCCGAAAACAGTTTGTCATCCGGCGACAGGCGGCCGGCGGCCGGCAGGTTGTCCAGGTTGATTTCCAGGCCGAGATCGCCGCCCAGGGCGGTGAATGCCAGCGCTATGGCCAGGCCGCCGCGGGTAGGGGTGTGGGAGGATCGCAGCAGTCCGGCTTGAATGGCCAGGTGCATGGCGCGGTAAGCGCGCCGGGCCATGACGGCATCAAGGCCCGGCAGGCGGCCGCCGATGCGGGCGTTGTCCTGCTGCTGCTCTGCCAGCAACCGGTAAAAGGCGGAAGCGCCCAGTTCCGGGGCGGTCAGGCCGACAATGTACACCAGGTCGCCTGGCTGCTTGACGTCCATGGTGACTGCCCGGCGCGCATCGTGGATTTTACCGATTGTGGAAAACAGCATGATCGGCGGGATGGAAATCAGCCGGCCGCCCCGCGTGGAATCGTTCTTGCAACTGTCCTTGCCGGAAATACATGGCACATCGAAGGCAATCGTGGTGTCGTACAGCGCCTGGCAGGCGCGCACCAACTGCGCCAGCTTGTATTGGCCGTCGCGGATTTTCGGGGATTGCACCGGGTCCGGCCAGCAGAAATTATCCAGGCCGGCCAGGTGGTCGGGATCCGCGCCCGCACTGACGGCCCGGCGCACGGCTTCATCCACCGCCGACGCCGCCATCGCGCCGGTGTCAATCTCGGAATAAAACGGGTTGATTCCCTCCGCCAGCACGATGCCTTCCGGGCTGCGGTAATCCGCGCGCATCACGGTGGCATCCGCCGGCATATCGCAATGGACGCCGACAAACGGTTTGACCACGCTTAATCCCTTGACTTCCCCGTCGTATTGCCGGCTTTTAAATTCGCGGGAACAGAGATTCAGCGATTGCAGCAGTTGCAGCAGCGCCCGGTCGCGCCTTCCCGGTGCGGGGAGGCGCGGCGGCGCCCTGCGGGGCGGCCGCCAGCGCGCTGCCAGGCGCATGGTCGGGCATCCGCCGTAAAGAAAACGCAAATCCAGGCGGCCGACCGTACGGGCGCCGTGCCGGATCAGAAACACGCCGCTGTCGGTAAACCGGCCCAGGACCGTGGCCTCCACATCGCGCCGCCGCGCGAGCCGCAGCAGCGCCCGGACGCGGCCGGGCGGGACGGCCAGCGTCATCCGCTCCTGGGCCTCGGAGAGCAGGATTTCCCACGGCTGCAAGCCCTGGTATTTCAGCGGCGCGCGCGCAAGGTCCAGTTCCACCCCGCCGGATAACCGCCCCATTTCGCCGGCCGAGCAGCTTAAGCCGCCCGCGCCGTTGTCGGTGATGCAGCGATACAACCCGCGGTCCCGGGCTTCCAACAGGCATTCGTACATTTTGCGCTGCGTGATCGGATCGCCGATTTGCACCGCCTGGGTCGGCGAATCTTCCCGCAATTCCCCGGAGGAAAAGGTTGCGCCGTGAATGCCGTCCTTGCCGATCCGGCCGCCCATCATCACCAGGAGGTCGCCGGGCCGGACTTCCTTCCGCTGCGACGGACGGCCGTTGACGTTTACCGGCAGCAGCCCGACCGTGCCGCAGAATATCAGGGGCTTGCCGATGAAACGGTCGTCGAAAAATTCCCAGCCCCGCATCCAGGGAATGCCGCTCTGGTTGCCGCCTTCTATCACGCCCTGGTGCACGCCGTCGCGGATGCGCCGCGGATGCATCAAGCCGGCCGGCAGATGGCCGCGGTAAAAGGGCGAACCGAGGCAATAACCCCAGATGTTGCAGAGCAGGGCGGCGCCCATGCCGGTGCCCATCGGGTCGCGGTTGACGCCGACAATGCCGGTCATGGCGCCGCCGTAGGGGTCCAGCGCGGAAGGGCTGTTATGGGTTTCAACCTTGTAAACCAGGTGATGCTTGCGCGTAAAACGGATGACGCCGGCATTGTCGGTGAATACCGATACCAGCCAGTTGCGCCGGCGGGCGATCTGCTTCGTGGAACGCTGGATGTATGTCCGGTACAGCGACTTGACGATTTGACGGCGGCCGCGTTCATCGCGGTAATCAATTTGCGCGGCGAAAATCTTGTGGTTGCAATGCTCCGACCAGCTCTGGGCAAGGCATTCCACTTCCACATCGGTCGGATCGGCCGGCAGGCCCAGCGCCCGGCGCGCCCGGCGGACCGCCGGCCGGCGGAAGTAGTCGCGGATGGCATGCATCTCCGCCAGGCTGCACGAAAGGATATGTTTGCGGCTGAACTCCTGCAGATATTCGTCCGAACCGCTTAAATCAAAGGCTTTGACTTCCAGCGGCTGATGTTCGTGCTGCGGCGGAGCGGAATTGTCCGGCGGCTGCCGCCGCCAGTCCGCGGCGGCATGCATGGCGATGTTGTGAATCAAGGGATTTGCCAGCAAATTTTCCGCCAGTTGCCGCGCCTGCCGCTGCCCGCCGCCGCCGCGGGGAAAAGCGATGAAATATTGCGTGGCAGTGTGAACGCTGGCGGTTTCAGGCAAATCGCGGCCCAGAATGTCGCGCAGCGCGCTCCGGGCCGTATTGCCGACATTGTCCGTCACACCGGGTTTGAAACCCACTTCGATCAGCCAGTCAAACCGGCGCGGCGGCGCAAGCCGACCCGCGGCGGAAATTTCCACCACGGCATCGGTAAATTCCCGGCGGACGGTTTCCTGTTCCGCCGGTGTCAGGCCGGCGTCTATGATATACACCGTGCGGGTGTGGACGGCGGCCAGGCGCAATCCCAGGGCCGTCAGCGCCTGGCGTGATGCCAGGGCGCCGCGGGTATCCGCCGGGCCGCACCGCGGGCCGATTTCTAAACGATATGCCATGGTCGGGCTGTTTGCAGGTTCATCAAAACAGCCGCGCATATTAACAAACCCCCGACAACCGCGCAAATCAAATATGCGCCGCCGCGCATTTCAAGCCGGAGTTGCATCATTCCGGCAAGGCCGTTAAAGAATATGAATATCAGGGAGGGCGCGTGTGCCGCGCGCCGTTCCACGATAAGCGGACGATGAATCTGGCCGCGCCCGTTCCAGCCGGCAGGCTGGGCTAGGTTGCCGCCAGCACCTTTTGCAGGGCGGCGGCCAGGTCCTGGCGTGAAAACGGCTTCTGGAGGAAAAAGACATTCTGCTCGAGCAAACCCTGGTGAGCAATGGTGTCGGCCGTATAGCCGGACATGAAAAGACGCTTGATCCCGGGAGACAGTTCGGTAATCCGGGCCGCCAGGTCGCGGCCGTTCATCCCGGGCATGACTACATCCGTCATGAGAATGTTGATTGAACCGGCATGTTCTTTGGCAAGTTGCAGCGCGATTTCAGGGTCGGCGGCCGTCAGCACCCGGTAACCCATCCGGCTCAGCATGGTTTGCGCCAAACGCAGCACGGCGATTTCATCCTCCACCAGCAGAATGGTTTCCCCCTTGCCCCGCGGCAAGTCCGGCGGCGGCGGGGGCGGCGGCTCCACCGCCGCGTCGGCCTGGCAAGGGAAGTAAATCCGGAAGGTGGTGCCCTGGCCCGGCCGGCTATCCGCGAAAATAGCCCCGTGGTTTTGCGTTACAATGCCATGCACCGTGGCCAGGCCCAGGCCGGTGCCGCGGCCGACTTCCTTGGTCGTGTAAAACGGTTCGAAGAGGTGGGTCATCATTTCGGCGTCCATGCCGGAACCGTTGTCGCTGATTTTCAGCAGCACATGCGGGCCGGGCGCGGCGCCCGGGTGGCTGGAGCAGAATTTCCCGTCCAGCTGGACTTTGCCGGTTTCAATGGCGATTTTCCCGACATCCCGTATGGCGTCCCGGGCGTTGATGCAAAGGTTGGCCAGCACCTGGCTGAGCTGCGACGGATCAAGTTTCACTACGCAGGGTGTCTTGGAAGGCAGCCAAACCAGTTCAATATTCTCGCCGATCAGGCGTTTCAGCATTTTGAGCATGCCGGAGATGGTATCATTCAGTTCCAGCAGCTTGGGCGAGGTTATCTGCTTGCGGGCAAAAGCCAGCAACTGCTGCGTAATGTCCGCGGAACGCCGGGCGGCGGCGATGATTTCCTCGATTTCCGGGTAAGTCGGAGCGTCTGGCGGCGTCTGCTCCAGGGCCAACTCCGCGTTTCCCAGGATGGCGCCGAGCATGTTGTTGAAATCGTGGGCCACGCCACCGGCCAGCCGGCCGACCAACTCCATTTTCTGCGCCTGCTGCAGTTGCGCTTCCATGGAAAGGCGTTCCGTCACATCGCGCTTGACCCCCACGTAATTCACGATTTTGCCGGATTTTTCAAAGACCGGCGAGATAGTGGCATCCTCCGTATACAGTGATTCATCCTTGGTCTTGTTCACCATGCGCGCGCGAAACACCTTGCCCGCCGTGATTTGAGTCCACATCTTGCGGTAAAATTCGTCGTCCTGCTTGCCGCTCTTCAGGAGGCGCGGATTCTTGCCCAGGACTTCCGCGCGGGTGTAGCCGGTGACCTTCTCGAAGGTGCGGTTGACGTACTGAATGTTGCCGTCCGGGTCGGTGATGACGACGATGTCGCCGCTTTGTTCAATCGCCGAAAACAGCCGCCGCTGCTCTTCTTCCGCCTGCTTGAGTTCGGTGATGTCGTAGTAATACTCGATCCTGCCGCCGGCATACAGCCCGGTAGTGATCGGCTTGCTCCAATGCTGCAGCCAGCGGCCTTGCCGGGAACCCTCCGGCATAACCCGGCATTCAAATTTCTCAACATAGGTGTTGTCGTTGTAAGTGGCGAAAAGCCGGGCTTTGAAGTCTTCCGGATCTTCGAAAATGCCGGCGATCCGGTCCTGGATCAGCTGGCGCTTGCTGTTTCCGATGGTCTCTTCCCGCCGCAGTCCGAAGAAGCGCTCGATGGCATGGTTGATCAACACCACGTGGAACCGGTTATCCAGGATGATGATGCCGACTTCCGTGTTATCCAGCACGTCGTCAGTGAGCGAACGATGCCGGCGTTCGCTTTCCTGCAGCGCCTGCGCGGTTTGATGGCGCAAGGTGATGTCCTGAAATATGGCGGCAAATTGATGGGCATGGGTGCGGAAAGCCGAGACTTCGAAATATTTGTTCAATGGCTCCGCAAAGTATTCGAAGTGGGCGGGGACGCCGGTTTGCGCCACGCGGCCGTACATTTCTATCCAGTAGGTCTCGATTTGCGGGAACAACTGCCGCACCGTTTTGCCGATGATTTCGCCGGCGGGTCTGCCCAGCATGCGTTCGGCGGCGGGATTGACTTCCAGGAAACGGTAGTCCGCGGGGCGCCCTTCGGCGTCGCAGATCAATTCGTGCACGGCGAATCCATCCAGCATTTTCTCGAAAAGCGTTCGGTAATTCCATTCGGCAGTCTTGTCGCGGAACACCAGCACCACGCCGATAATGCCGCCCTTTTCGTCGAAAATCGGCGCGGCGGAATCGGCAATGGGCCGTTCCCTGCCGTCCCTGGAGATCAGCAGGGTGTGATTGGCCAGGCCGACAATTACCCCTTCGCGCAGGACTCTTGCCACCGGGTTTTCCGCCGGCTGCCGGGTCTCTTCGCTGATGATGTTAAACACCGTCGCCAGCGGCTGGCCGCGGGCTGCATCCTCGGTCCAGCCGGTAAGCTCTTCGGCCGCGCTGTTCATCAGGTTGACCCGGCCGTCGTTGCCGGTGGCGATGACGGCGTCGCCGATGGCCCGCAGGATGATGGCTTCCTCTTCCGCGGCGGCGCGCTGGCGGGCTTCGGCGTTGTACAATTCGCGGTAATGCGCCTTGTTGTTCCGTTGCCAGGCGGCTGCCAGGATGCCGATGATGCCGATGGCCCATGCAAGGAAAGCGCCCCGGATCATGCGGCTGCGG
The DNA here is from genome assembly GCA_964463985.1 of uncultured Verrucomicrobiota bacterium. Classification (GTDB taxonomy): domain Bacteria; phylum Verrucomicrobiota; class Kiritimatiellia; order JAAZAB01; family JAAZAB01; genus JAXGPF01. The sequence continues at coordinate 1,041 of CAYXEK010000073.1, read as the reverse complement.
TATTGCCATTCGGCGAAAATTTCCGCTTCGTCCTGCTTGGCCACCAGGAACCAGGGCGTGTTGGAGATGGCGGTCACGTATGATAAAACCCTGGCGCCGCGGTAGTCCACCCCCGCTGCGATGCCTGCGTAGCCCATGGCCGCGCGGACGGCCGGCGTGTTCGTCCGGGTCAGCGGGATGCGCAGGCGCAGGGCGGAATCCGCTTGATGCCGCAGCGGTGCGAGGTACAAGACATCTCCGCCTTCCCGGCGGCAGATAATGGTTTCGGCGGTTGCGCTGGGAGCAGGCCAGGAGCGCAACAACGGATAAAGGAATTGATCGGCATGGCTGATCAGGATGACCGCGCCCAGTGGCGCCGCCGCATCGTTCCCGCTGAAGATCGGGGCGATTGCGCCGACATGCGTGGCGGGAATACCCTGATCGGCGTGCAGGTCGGTCAGGTAAGGCTGCCGCGTTTCCAATGCCGGCGCCAGCGCCTGCCGGAATTTGTCCGCCTGCGTCTGCTTGCCCGACAGGTTGAGCCGGCAGGAGCCCTGCGTGTCCACCAGCAGCACATCGGCGTAATGGTAATGTTCCTTGTAGTGGTTCAGGCCGGCCCTCAATTTCCGGGCTTGCTCTGCGCCGGGATCGGCCATGAACCGGACAATGTTATCGGCGAAGGCAACGCCCCTGGCCAGGACGGCGGCGTCGGCCAGCCGCTCTTTGCGCCATGCGGCGATTTGATCGGCTTTCAGGCGGCCGATGGATGTCAGATGGTCCATGGCCCTTTGCCGGATCATGCTTTTTTCATGCTGGTAGTACCAGGCGGTGGCGGCGGTCAGCGCCAGCATGACGATAGCGAAAGATATGATTATCCAGGCGGGCAGTCGGATTTTTTTGCTTGGCATATGATGCTGCATCAACAGTCCCGGCCGGCTACAGCAACGATGACGATGCCGAGACCGACTCCAATCCCCTCTAAAAAATAGATGCGCTGCATTTTAACTGCTAGGTGTCCGTCATGACAAGCAAATTTGCTTGTTTTTTTCGGCAGTTGTCGTA
>CAYXEK010000072.1:0-17271 GCA_964463985.1 uncultured Verrucomicrobiota bacterium | reverse complement strand
GTGAGCCGGGCTGTTTCTGTGTTTGGACGCTCCATGTTGTCACTGGTCGCAGATGCGCCCGCGGCAGCCGCGCCTAAAATATTTTTTGACCCGGCTGTTCCGTTCTGTTATCATTAAAGCCAGTTTCAAAAGTCTCGGACGACGTGAAAGTCGTCCCTCCAAAATGGAAAATCAACCCGTTTTTGGAGGGTCGGGTTATACCCCGACCTTTTTGACAGGACTTTTGAAATTGGCTTATTAAACCCGTCAAACTTAAAAAATCGCAAAACGAATGAGGAGCATTCACCATGCATAAACTGACCGCAATATCCGCCGTCTGCGCCATTGCCGCCCTGCTGGCCGGCCGCCTGGCCGCCGGGGAACCGGACCCGGCTGCCGCCGAACCCGCCGCCGCGCCGCCGATTTTCGTCCCGGCGCAAGCCGCGCCCGGCCAGCCCGCCGGCCAGCCGCCTGAAGCCCCAAAACCCTTCAACGTTGAAATGAGCGCGGAATTCATGCGCAAGGTGATGGAAACCAGCGCCAAAATCGAGGCCATCAAAAAGCAGGCCGCCGCGCGCCGCGCCGAGCTTTTTAAGACCAATGCGGAAATCCAGGGGTATCAAAAACAGATGGTTGAGATTCAGAAAAAAATCAACTCGATTCTCGCGGATGACTCCGACCTGACGGAACTGGAAATGGAGCGCGACATTCTATGGACCACCATGCCGGCCATGCCCGCGGTGCGCTCCCGCGCAGGCGCCCCGGCTGGTTTGTTTCCCATGATTCCCCGCGCGCCGGCTGCGTCACCGGACAAATAATCGAAGTCACGCGGGTTTTTTTATGCCACCCAAGGTTTTGATTGTATTTTTTTCGCGTTCCGGCAATACGGCCCGCATGGCGGATATGGTGGCCGAAGGCGTGCGCCAGGGCGGCGCGGATCCAGCCGTCAAACCGGTGGCGGAAGCCAGAATCAGCGACCTGACGGAAGCGCAGGGAATTATTCTGGGCTCGCCCACTTACTACGGATCCATGGCCGCCGAAATCAAACGCTTCATTGACGCCAGCGTCAAACTGCACGGGCAACTCAACGGCAAGGTGGGCGGGGCTTTTACATCTTCCGGCGGCATTGCCGGCGGCAACGAAACCGCCGTGCTGGACATGCTCAAGGCCATGCTGATCCACGGGATGGTTATTCCGGGCAACAGCAGCGGCGACCATTACGGGCCGGTGGCGGTCGGCGCGCCTGACCAGCGCGCGTCCGAACAATGCCGCCAGATGGGGAAAATTGTCGGTCAATTAACCGTCAAACTGCACGGTTAACTCAGCCTGCAGTCCGCGCCGGCGGCGGGCGGAAAAATCAACGGCAGTTCATCCCGGTTTTTCCGGCCCCATTGTGTCACGCGGAAATATTCCCGCGGAACATCATCGGGCAGGCCGTAGCGATGATTGATCAACGCGTGGCGTTGCCGGAATTTTTTCAGGTATTCCGCCCTGGTCGGCGCCGGCTGGCCGGAATTCCACGGCAGCCATTCGAAAATCTGCGAGGCATGGCACAACGCCATGCTCTGCTTGATCCTGTAAACGCCGGAAATATCAACCGCGCAATCATAGCCCTGTTCACCGGCGTAGGGATCATCCACGTTGATGATCAGGGGGTTGAGCGCCAGCGGTTTTACCGGCCCGTTCAGCGTGGGATAGGCATGCGGCACGGAAAGCTGGTAGGCCGTCATCCGCACGGCGCAGGCCGTGTTGTAGTGGTCAATGTGAATGCCGGCCAGGGGATCCCCAACCACCGGTGGGCAGAAGATGAAGTCCGGCTCAAAAGCGCGGATGGCGTTCCACAATCCGCCCAGCGTATTGCGGTCAATGAAAAACTGGCCCGGCACATGCTGGCCGTCCAGGCAGGTCAGGCATTCGTACTCCGCGCCGATCAGCGCCGCGCTCCGGCGCGCTTCCCGATCGCGCCGGATGTAAGTCTCGTCGGGGGTCAGTTCGTGATGCCCGGAAGCGCCGCGGGTGGTCGCCAGGATTTTCAGGCGCAGCCGGCGGCCGTGGCGCCGGCGCAGCAGGGCGAACAATCCCCCGGCGTTAAACTCGAAATCATCCTGATGGGCCATGATGGACATGACCCCGATTGTTTTGGGCTTCATTTTTCCTCCGTCAGCGGGCGGGGCGGGTGCTGGACCGCTCCATGATGGAAGCGTGAAAACGCACCTCCCGGCTGCCGCAATCATCGTCATTCAACAGGCGCGCAATTTCTCCGCCCAGATGTTCCCATGGAAAATCAAAAGCGCTCAAGGCCGGCCGCAAGGCGCTGTTTTCCGGCAGATCGCGGTAAACCATCACGGCCGCGTCCTGCGGAATACGCAACCCGGCCTTGCCGGTCAGAACTTCATACGCGGCCGGGGCCAATTCCGCCGCGCAGAGCACCAGTGCGTCGAAACGCACGCGGCGCCAAAGGTCGAAGATCATCCCCTGCCGGTCGCCCGGCGTATCCGGGTCGTATTCGCAGAACATGCCGGCATCGAAATCCAGGCGGCAGGATTCCAGGCCGGCGATGAATCCCTGCCGGAACGGATGATCCGGCTGGCCGGGCACACGCTTGACCGCCGCCGGACGCCGCCGGCCCGCGGCGTGCAGATATTGCACCGCCTGCTGCATGGCGGCCTGCCGATCAATGACCACCAGTTTCCAACCCGCCTGGCGGACGATTTTCCAGGTCTCGGGATGCTGCTGCTCGTACTGTGACGAAAGATATACGCCGCGCACGCCGCGCTCAATCAGGAAAGGGATGACGCCGCCATACCAGGCGCCGCTGACAAAAACATTAGCGCCGCGCGGGATGCGTTCCAGCAGAGGCCAGTCCACCAATTCCGGATTTTTCGAAATATTGACGCGGTTGGCGCGCAGCACCGGCAACGGATGCACCAGTTGCCCCGGGCCCGCGGCGCGGATCACCCCGGCCAGCATGTGCCGCAACATGACGCTGGTTTCATGGTTCAACGTCAGGTGCCCGGCGTGCGGCACCAGAAAATAAATGGTGTTGTCCCGGTCCCGGCGTAGCGCGCGCACATAAGTGCCGTCTCCATGCCGGCATTCCAGCAATCCTTCCCGCTCCAGCAGTTCGCAGGCAGTCTGCGCCGACCGGGCGCCGACCTTGAAACGCACGGCCAGTTCGCGGATGCCCTTGATGCGGTCGCCGGGCCGGAGTTTGCCGGACAAAATATCCGCCCGCACCGCGTCCGCCACCAGGCTGGACTTGCTCTTGGTTCGTTTGATGGATGTCATGGAAGCAAACAAACAACTCCGGAGACCCGCGCCGGCCGGCATTACGGATGCAGCGTCATCATCGCCGGGCATGCCGGAGCTTGCTCCAGCGGCAGGCAGGACGGATTCATTTCAGCCCCAGTACGTCCAACCTTGCCGGTTTCCAGATGCCGCCGGCGCCCATGCTGTTCAGCACGCGCACGGCAACCACATTTTCGCCGCCCCAGCGCAATTCTTCCGTCACATCAAGGTGGAATGGCTTGTTCCAGCCGCTCGGTCCAAGATCCTGGCCGCCGACGTAGCCGCCATTCAGCCATACCCAGGCGCATTCATCCACCCCTTCGAACACCAGCTCCGCGGCCAGGAATTTTTCCGGCCGCGCCGGCGCGTCAAAACGGCCCCGGTACCAGGCCACTCCCACATGATCCATTTCCCAGGCGGCGCCGATTCTCGCCGGATTCCAGCCTGCATCGTCCAACGCCGGGTCAAACCACCGCTGCACATGCCCGTCCGGGGCCAAATCCTGGTTAAGCCGCCAGCCATCCTCCGGCAAAGGCCGGCTTGCAATCACGAAAATACGTTCCAGGTGATCCGCCATGTCCGGCCGGTTGCGCACCGGCATGATATTGCGTTCCGGCGCCTGGAACGCCGCGAGCAAATCCGCCGTGATTTTGCGTACTTCCGGGGATTCATCCCGGGCAACCCGCTCCATCATGGCCGTCACGGACTGGTTCCGCGGTTTGATCGCCAACAGCAAGCGCGCCGCCATAACCCGCACATCCTCGTCCGCATCGCCCAGGGAGCTTTCGATGTAAGGCAGGGCCGCCAGCGCCGGGGGCGATCCCGCCAGCGCCATTAAGGCCGTACGCCGGACCACGGGATCGGCGTTGGTAAGCGCCGCTTGGAGAACCGCGACCGCGGGTCCTCCGATCTCCGCCAAGCTGCGCGCCGCCGCCCGGCGCACCAGCGGGCTTGCATCCTGCAACCCCCGTTCCAGCGCCGGCACGCCCGCCGCTCCCTGCGCCGCCGCGGCGTTCATTTGCGCACGGCGCTCCGGCACTCCGCCGGTATCCGCGATGCCCACCCCCAGCCAACCCGCCAGGAAAAACGCGGTTAACACCGCCATGTTGATCCTTGTTTGCACTGACATCTCCCGGTTCATCAGGCTTGCCCTGCCGGACTCCATGCCCGCGCCCGATGCGCGAAGCGCGGCATCCTGCAGACCGCGCATCAATACTTGAATTTAGTTTCCGCTTTGTTGCCCGCCGCCAATTCGCGGACCTGCGCCGTCCACTCTCCGCGCCGGTCGTTGGCCGCCAGGTCCAGTTCAATTTCCAGTTTGCCATCCCGCGCGCCGTAATATCCGCTGAACTCGGCTTCCTCCCCTGCCGGGTCGTAAATCCGCGCTTCGACCGGAATCACCGCGTCCAGCGGCATGCCCCGGACATCCGTTACCTTTACCTGCACCAGCACCCGCCGGTCGTCCGGACGCCGCGGCGCTGTTGCCGCATCCACTCCGCCGATCGGGCGCGCGGTTATCATGTACAAACGCCCTCCGCCCGGCCCCAACCGCGTTTCCCACGACAACTTCCCGTCTCCGGCATCCACGTTCACCGCCCGGCTTTCGGTCAAGTCATACACGTATCCGCCCGGCCGGCGGACGGTCAGTTCCGCGGAACACGCCACTCCCCGCTCCATCACCTTCCGGTGATGGCCCACATAATCGCCGTATTCGCGCTTGTCGTTCACGGCAAACACGTAATCCGCGTCCTTGTAAGCCCGCCGGTAAACCAGCACGTCCGGGTCGGTGGAATCCGTGTACCATGCGTATACCGGCGCCAGGTCCGCGCGCAATTGCGCAGCCAGGGCCTGCAAGCCCGCCTTGTTGCGGTCCGGCGCGCCGCCCGGCGCGCGGTGGGGAATCAAGATGTCCGGCGTCAGCGCCGGCGCCAGGAGGCGGTCCGCCACCACCACCCCGCCCCGGCGCTGGAAGGCGCGGATTTGTTCGCACACACCCGCCGGCAGGGCCGGGCAATCCGGCAGCACCAGCACCCGCACGCCATCCAGGCCGTCGCGCAGAATAGTTTCCTCGTACACCACCCGCGGCTGCAACCGCGCCCATTGCAGCGCCAGGTACACCGTCCCGTGGGAACCGCGCGCCCACCCCCAGGTCCACTGGCCTCCAAAAACGCCCGCAGTAAAACTCTCCAGCATGGCGACATCGCAAGGGGCGTTGGTCACTTGCAGCAAAGTCGGCCCCAGCGGCGCCGCCGTATCGCGCAGCAATTCCGTCAATACCCGCAGCGTTTCGGGATTGGTCAGGCGCTGCTGATTCCCGCCGCCCCAGAGCACACCGGTGCCGTAATACATGATGCCCCGCACCGGGCGCGAGATTTTAAGCCAGAAGGCCTCGCGCAGATGGTCGGGCGCTGTCGTGATAAATGCCGCATCCGGCTCGCTGATTTCCCATTCCGCCGGCGTTACGGCCGGGTTGGACGGCGCCACCTGCCGGCGATACCAGAGCATCTGGGTCATTTTCATCGCCCGCTGCTGCGGTTGGCCTTCCGCCATGGCCAGCACTTCATCCGCCGCCAATCCCATCCGCGGCGGATCGGGATATGTGTAAGTCCAGTGTGAAATCGCATCCAGGCCGCCGCCGCTGCCCCACAGCGGCGGCGCGCGGACGGCCGGATCCGTGAAAGTCCAGAAATCCGGGCCGACCCCGTTGTTTTTCAAGCCGGCATGCACCCGGGCATTCAGGTCATTCCATCCGTCGCCGGTTTTCCAGAACCAGCGGTAAAACTCCAGGACGGGATCATCGTCCGGCACAATCCCGCTGGCCGGCACGTAGGCCGGCCCCTGTTTGCGGCCCAGACCGCTTTTATGGATCGCTTCCGGGGGAATTTCCCGGCCGGCGAATTCCTGGTAAGCGGCCAGGTCATGCGGATGAAAGCACAGTTCGGTGTCATCGCGGATCTCGTTGTTGATGTCGGCGCCTTTGAAAGCCGGATGTCCGCCGCAGGACAGGGCGACGCTCGCGCCGGCCTGTCGGCAGAATTCCTGCGCTTCCGGAAACAAGCCGCACAAATTCACCCGGCGATACGGCTGGCCGCGGCGGTCAATCCGCTGGTGCAATTTCATGTATTCCGGATCGGCTTGCAGGTAACGCCCCGGATTGATGGTCGCAACCGCCGCGATGCCGTTGGAAAGAAAATTGTCCAGCACGCCGGCCAGCAAATCCGTATTGACCGCCAGGGGCGCGCCGGCCCGGCGAACTTGCCCGTACACCCGCGCAATGAACATGCAATGATTGAATCCCGCGGCCTTGGCCTTGTCCATCTCCCAGGCATACGGCCCCCAGAGCACGATGGGCATTACCTGCGGCAGCGGCCGCTTGACAATTGTCATCGCCGTCTCGGCTTCGGCTGCTACCGGACCGGACGCCGCGGCGCCGGCCAGCCGCAGCTTGACCCGGTATGTGCCCGGCTTCCAGGATGTGTCCACCGGAATTGCCACGGTCAGGACGCTGCCGCCGGGCAGGCTGTCCGCCGGACAAACCGCCGTCAGCGGGAAATCGCCGGCTGCTGCCGACAGGTTCAGGTTGGTCACCGGTCCGGCCAACGCATTGGTGACCCGCCAGTTCAGGGCGGCGCCGGCCTCCATCCGCTGGAATACCGCGCGGCCGGCCGGCTCCCATTTCACGGACGGCGCGGCGGGCTCCGCCGCCGCAACGATCGCCGCCAGCCACACCGCGCCCAACGCCATCGCCGGACACATCCCACGGCGCCGATTTAGCACGTTTTTCTCCATGTATGTGCGCTCAGGCAAGCATCTGCTGAAATTCACCGCACTGAAAAAATTGTCCCGGCATTGGGTAAGAGCCGCTCGTAGCAGCCGATATCCACAATGTCGTACAAGATCCGCGGCGCCCCGTCCAAATCCACGGCATTGGTCATCCAATCGCGGTTAAATCCTTCATTGATGCATGGCGAATAGGGATGCAAACGGTAATTGTCCGACCCCGGCGCGGCGAACACCGGATCGGAAGTAATGTTGTTCACCGAATAAGTCGCCGGCGCGCCGGACAGCGCGGGCGCCAGGCAGCAGTTGGTGAAAGTGATTTTATCGCTCTCCGCCAGGTAATAATTCCGGGTGGCCGAATCGGGCGTCGCATTGGAATTGCCGTAAATAATGGTGTTTTCGAAAAAATGACTCCGGGTGGTGTTGAGCGAATACACCCCGCCGCCATACTGACTGTTAGCGTAATTGCTGGCAATGGTGCAATTGTAGATGTATGAATCATAAGCCGCTACGTCCACGCAATGGATTCCCCCGCCGCGGAAATCGGAAAGCGCAGCGCTGTTGTTGACAATCAGGCTGTTCCAGACCTGCCCGCCCAGCATCATAATCCCGCCGCCGCGGTTGCTGGTGTTATGCATCAACTTGCTGTTCTTGATCACGCTGTTGAGGCGCGACATGTAAACCCCGCCGCCGCCGCGGTTGCCGCCGCCGGTGCCGGGGCAGGTATTGCTGACAATCACGCAGCCGTTAATTTCGCCAATGGAATACAACACCAGCCCGCCGCCGTATTCCCGGCAGTAATTGCCGCTGACCATGCAATTTGAAAAAATATTGTAAGACCCGTATTGCGCGCCCGCACCGCCGCCGTAAACGTGGGCGTAATTGCCGGAAATCCGGCAAGCATTGAACACGGCGCAGCGGGTGTAAGCCCCGCCGCCTTGATCGCCGGCCCAGTTTTCCGTTAAATCGCAATCGTCAATGAGAATCGGGCGGAGCGTGCCGCCCTGGTTGAAAGTATGCATTCCGCCGCCGTCGCCCGTAGCGATATTGGTCTGGAAAACGCATTCCGCCACGGCAAAATGCTCCGCGTTGCTGCCGATGAAATACGCCCCGCCGCCGTTGACCGCCCGGTTGGAAACAATCGTGCAGCCGTAAACCAGGTTGGTGCTGTCGGAGGCGCTCAAATTCGCGCGGTTGAAAAACAACCCGCCGCCATTGGTGGCCGCCTCGTTGTCGGCCAGCACGCAATTCCGCAATTCGCCGTTATGGATGTAAACGCCGCCGCCATCGGGATCGGACGGCCCCGCGTAGCCGCCGGTGATGTAAAGGTTTTCAAGCGCGCCGGTAATGCCGGCGGAAAAATAAAAACACCGGACTGCGCCCCCGCCGTCCACCACCGGCTGTCCGTTCGTTCCGCGGATGGCCACCTGGTGGTTCACGGTCACCTGGGCGTCCAGGAAATACGTGCCTGCATCCACCCAGACGGTGTTGTCCGGCTCGCCGGCGGCGGCGATGTAATCAACGGCCGTGGCAATGTTGGTGGAGGCATTGGTCCAGGTGTTGTAAGGCTCCCCCGGATTTACACCGGGAGTGCCAGGCTCGACCACGTACGCCACTGACGCCCAGCCCGGCCGGCAGGCTGACTCCGCCAAAACGGCCAGTCCGATCAGAACCAGGCATAATGCTTTGCTATGCGACATATCCGGTCTCCTTTCGTCTCAGCCGCGGCCGACTGTTCCGCCGCTGGTTTTGTTGTTTGACGCCGGCACGCTTTGCCGGACCGCGCCTTGCAGCATATTGGACAATGATCCGCGATTTGGCAATGTTTTTGTCGCCCTGTCACCATTCAGATCAAAAATTGCCGGTCATAACAACACCTTGAGCACCTGGCCCCAGCGGAAAGCCGGCAACTCCACCTGCCATCCGCCGCGCACGCGCCGCAAAGGCAAAGCCGGGCCGGGTTCCGGCAGACAGCAATGCACGCCGGCCGGCCGGGCGCCGCGCCACGTCATTTTCACTCCCCACCGCATGGGAGGAATATCCGCATCGCCAGCCCCCGCATCGCCCGGCGGCGGAAACTGCTGCACATGCACCACGGCGGCACCGCGGCGGCGAAATACGCCGGCAATCAGACCCGGCCCGCCGTCCACCGTGGCAGGCGGAAGCGCAAGGCCGCTCAGCCAGTCGCGCGCCGCGGCGGCCAGGCCGGGACTGGGCGACTGGCGGAAAATCATGCCCGGCTCAAACGCCCACTGCAGAATCCGGCCGCGCCCCACGCGGCTTGCATGGAGGCAACGTCCCGGCGCAAAAAGCCTGACATCAGTCTGGCGGCCGGATGCGGGCATATCCGCCAGCGGGCAGGCCGCCACGCTGGCCCATCCGCTGGCGGAGGGATTGCGATACCGCGCGCGCAATGCCGGCCGCTGCCGCAGCGTCTCCCAGTCCGGGAACCGCTGGCCGAACGGGAACAGCGAGCGGTCGCCCAGGGGCGTCCGGCGCGGCTCGCCGTGTTCATCGCACACGCCGAACCAGGGTCCGGCGACCAGTACGCCGCCGGCGCGCACATAACGCATGACCTGGCGGTATTGATCCGCTGAAAGCGCAACGGCCAGGGGCATCAGCAGCACGGGATATTCGCGCAGGGCATGTTCCGCGCCGCGGCCGGCGTCAAGATGCGCATCGAAAATCACGTCGCAATTCAGGCCGGCATGCGCCAACATGTGGTGCCAACCGACCAGGCCGTTCCAGTACCAGCTGGTTTTATCCAAGCGCACATAATCCGGGTTGCGGCCGAAGACAAAAGTGTCCACCTGCTGGGAAACATGCAGCGCCGCGTAAGGCCAGGAAGGCAGGTTGAGATAAGGGGCGCGCGGCCGCAGTTCGCGCGCCAATTCGCCCAGCACCAGCCCTTCCACCAGGCCCCGCCCGCCGCCCGTGCTGGCATGGCCGCCGGCGGTGGCGCAGGCCAGCGCGAAATCCAGCATCGGACGCGGACGCGGCTGCTGGCCCCGGATCGTCGGTTTGGCCGCCTGGGCCATGCCCATCCACACTTCCGTGTCAGGGCGGCCGTACGCACGCATCAAGCGCGTATAAAAAGCTCCGCGCAACGGTTCGCCGTCGGCCTCGGTGCCGCTGACAAAACCTTTGCCGAACGGGGCCAGAGGGATGCCGGAATGCCAGTTGGTATTCTCGCGGTGGTAATGGTTGAAGACAATCGCCGCCTCCGGCACGGCCCGGCGCACGGTTGCCGTCAACCGCTGCCAATAAGCGCTGAACATATCATAGCGCCACTGGACCCAGCGCCGGAATTCCGGCCGGCTCCAATCGTAGGCATCCGGCAGGGCGCAGCCTGTAGCCGCCTGGAACTCCCGGGCGCAATGCAGGCAGACGCACGAAACCGGGGCCGGCTTCGACCAGGACGGCGAAAGGAAGGACGCGTCAAACCAGATGCCGTCGAAATCGAATTTACGCAGCAACTCGATGCAGGCGCCGATCAGGGCGTCGCCGTAAGGACTGTTGACGCAGCACGCGCCATGGCCCCAGGAATTTTTTTCCGGAGGGTTTAACAGGTAATGCTGGCGCCAGTCGGGATGCGCCTCCCATGCCGGCCGGTTGATGGAAAGCGACATCCAGGTCATCGCGGCAATCCGCCGCTGGTGCAGGGTGGCCACCCATTTTTTCAACGCCGCCTCATGTTCCGGCCTGGCCTGCGGGCTTGGCGGAAGGTGTTTGGAACGAAACAACAAGCCGTGATTCCCGCCGTCCACGGAAATCCAGCGCGCATCCACGCCCAGGTTGGCCATTAAATGCTCAAAATCGTTGATCGGCAGGCCGCCGCAGGGACCGAGGGGATCGGGACGGTTTTCATGCCGCACAACCGTCCGCGCATAATTCCGCCAAAGCGCGCCCCGGTCCTCGCGGATGATATCCGGCACGCCGCTCCGCCACTCGACCGCATCCAGCCGGAATGACCAGCCGCCCGTTCCGGTGATGATCCGCAGCGCCAGGGTATGCGGCCCGGGCCCTACGGCCAGCAGCACCGGATGGCGCCCGCCCCGGTTGCCGGTGCGCAAATCCAGCACCTCCCGCCCATCCACCCACAAAACGGCGTAAAAATCCACGTCCAGCCGCAGCGAGAGCGCGCCTTCGCCGGGCGCCGTGAAACGCGCAAACGCGAAAGCCTGCGGCGCCCCGGCCGGGCCGCCCAGCGCCGCGCCCAGATTAAGCGTGTTCCCGGTCAATGCCATGCGGCGCGGCTGCAGCCGCGCGCCCGGCATGGCCACTGCGCCGGAGGGCGGCTTGCGCGCCGCATCCAACGGCATGGTAACCCAGCGATCCATGGCGCCGGGCGCGTAAAACGGTCCGACGACGGTCCAGGTTTGCAGTTCTTTTTCAATTGCACGGCGGATGACGGAATTGTTTTTTTTCATGTGTTTTCCATAACCATGCGGCACGGCCGGCGGCCCGGATACGGTTTCCCCTCCCCCGCGCCGCCGCGCCGCAGAGGGATCACGCCGCCGGACCTACCGGCGGACAATAAATAAACAGGTGGCTGATGGCGTCATTTTCCCCGATATACAATTCGCCGTCAGGTCCGACGGCCATTGTTTCGGCCCGGTGGATAATCCAGGTTTTAGGGATTCGCGCCCGCATTAAACCGCAATCCTGCAGGTCGCCGGTGTTCGGATCGTGCCGGACCAGGTGCGTCAGAAGATGCGGTCCGCCGGCCAATCCCCACACCAATCCATTCCTGCCGATCGCCAGCGCGGCCAGGCACCCGGCGGCGGCCGGCCGGCCGAGATTGACCAGTTCCCCGCGCTCCGGGTCCAGCCGGAACAGACAGCCGTCGGCCGAGGCGCCGCCGTAAATCCGCCCATCGTGCGTGGCGGCAAAAGCCGCGGCATAATTGAGGTATTCGCGGCCCGCGCCGCAGGGCATTTTCATGCCGGTATCCGTAAACGCGTCATCCTCCGGCGCATAACGGATGATATAACCATGATGCCCGGAGAAATAAACCGATCCCTGATGGCACAGCATCGCCCGGGATAGATTGCCGGATTTGACGATATGCCGGTCAAAGATATCCCGGATTTCCGTGCGGCGGGAGGCGATGTCGTGGATGAAAAACCTGCCGCCCGGGCTGGAAAGTCCGTAAATCCTGCCGCGGCTTTCATCCATGGCCATGGCGCAGATGCTTTCGCCCGGCACGCACGGGCCGCGGTCATCCAGCCGGATGCAGTCGCCGGCGGGCGTCAGAATCCGCCCGGAAAATTCACCGCGGTCCACATCATCATAGGCGCGCATCCATTCCGCCTGGCGCGGGGCGTCATACATGTACAAACGGCCCTCCGCGTCAGCGCCGCCGTTCACCCCCGCAAAAAGCCGGCCTTGCGCATCCACCAGCAGCGAGCGGCATGATGCGGGACCGGGCCCCAGCGCATTCAGCAGGAGCAGCCGTCCGGCCAGGGGCGTCCGGTAAAACAAGCTTGAATGCGCGCCCGATGTCGCGCCGAAAACCCCGCCATCCGCCGCCGCGGCGAGTGCTGCCACGCCGCAGGCATTGCGCGGCAAACAGGGCTGCCGGCTGCCGCCGCCGATTTCGCAGGCAAGGAATCGCCCGGCCGCCACGAACACGGAGCCAGCCTCACGCGCGGCCAGGTGGTATAACTGCGTCAACGGCATCCGGGCAATCGGCGCCGGCGCCGCCGCGGGCGCGGTCCAGGCCGGCAGCGGGGTCTGCCGGACGCCTTTTGGATTAAAAATCGTCAGTTGCAGCGGCAATTCCGGACGCACTTTCCAGGAGGTGAAATAAAGTGCGCCATCGCGCCCGCATGCCGCCGCCACCGGGCAGAGCACCGGCGGCAAGCCGGCAGCCTGCATCACGCCGTAATCCTCTTTGCCGCCCGTTGCGGGATCGACGGCGATAATATTCGCGCGCATGCGCAGCAGGCCGGCCTGGCTGTTGATATTGCCCTGCGCATCCGGCGCGTAATGCGCCGCGGCGTAAATCCGGCCATCGCGGCCCAGGGCCATGGTGCGGATAAACGGATAGTCAACCTCGGCCTCCCCCGGATCCGGCGCCATCGCGGGGCCCAAATCCCGCAGGCGGCCGTATCTGCCGGCCGTCGGATCGAATTCAAACAGGCGCCGGCCGCGGATGGCTGCGCCGTACAATTTCACGCCGTCGGGCCCGGGCAGCAAATTAAAAACGCCGTTTTGATCGCTTTCCCGCCAGCGGGCATTGGGAATCTGAAGCGGCAGTCGTTCAATGGATTCGTCCCGCGGATCGAACCGCAGGATAAAGCCCCGGCAATCCGTGGTGAAAACATAGCCGGCCGCGCTGTAGCACGGTCCCAGAAAATCGTACTGGGCGATGCGGCCCAAGTCGCGCACCTCGCCTGTCTTCAGGCGGATGACCATGAAATGCGCCGTCAGAAACGTGGTTAGATACAATTCCTCGCGTTCCGGGTTATAACCCAGCCAGCGGCAACCGCCCTTGGGCGAGACAATGCCGAAATCGCGCACGCTGCGCGCCGCCGGATCGTAAATCACCAGGTGCGAACCCTTGAAGCAGCGCTCCGGATCGTTGTACACGTGCCAATAATGATAGTAATCCTCGCCCGCCGGCGGGGCGGTCATGTGGGTGACGGCGTAGATTTTGCCGTCGGCTCCCGCGCACATGGAAGTGTGGATTTTCGAATGTGGATGGCGTTGAGGCTCGGCAGCCTCGGGCAGGATGGCAGCGAGGTCGGCAATTTCCGAAACCGTATCCGCGCCGGGATCGTAAGCCAGCAGACGGGCATAAAGACCGGGCGTTGTGGTTTCCGCGCTCAAACCGAGGTATATCCGCCCGTCCCGGCCCGCGGCGGCGGCATATATCACATCATGCCCCGCCGGAGCGTCCACAATGCGGGCCGACAAGAATTTCGGATCAACCGCCGCGGTATTCATTTTCATGATTCCCGATGGGCCACGGACCGGTGAATCGCGCGGATATTTTTCAAATAATCCAGGCTTTGCGGCACGCCGACATCCTCCGGCACCATCGCCGACGCTTCGTATTCCAGCGAACAAAACCCGCCGTATCGGTCCCGTTCGAGCAACGCCGCGAACTGGCGCAACGGCACATCGCCGCGGCCGGCGACGAATGCCTGGCGCTTGAAGCGGCTTCCGGGCAGCGCCGGCCCGCTGTCCTTCACGTGCACATGCGCCATCCGTCCGCAAAGGTTGGCGTAGGCATGCAGAGGATTTTCCGGCTCGTCCATGTTGGCGCCCATGAAATTGGCGCAATCGAACGTGCACTGCAGAAAACGGGAATTGAATTGATCCAGCAGCATCCGGACCTCGTAGGAATGGCCCGGCAGCCGCCCGTGATTCTCCAGCGCCAGCACCACCCCGAGGCGCTCGGCATCCGGCAGGCAGGCCTCGATGCCGCGCGCGATCAGCGGCAGGCCGGACGGGGTTGTCATTCCCGGCTCGCCCCCGTTGTCTTCGTGGTGTCCGCCGAAAATCCGCAGCACGGGCGCGCCCAATTCCGCCGCCTCGCGCAGGGCTTCCCTGACCACCGCCACCTGCGCCTGCCAGTCTTCCTGTTTGAATTTGGCGAAATTATTGCCCGTAGCGTATGCGGCCAGCTTGATTCCGGCTTGCTCCAGCCAACGCGGCAAGGCCTTGAACTCGCGCGCCCGGTCCTTCCAGAACCAGGCGTAACACCTGGTATCCAGAATATCCACGCCATCCGCGCCCAATTCCGCGCAATAATTGACAAAACCTTCCGCATCCATTTTGCCCGAACGCATCATCTGCGCCACGCTGATCGGCGTTATTGATATTTTCATCGCAATTCCAGTTTATATGGTCAGGTCTACCAGCAATATCGCAATACACTACAATACTCTTTTGGGAAAATAACACAATATCTCGTCTTGTCAATCATGAATTTAT
The DNA here is from genome assembly GCA_964463985.1 of uncultured Verrucomicrobiota bacterium. GTDB lineage: Bacteria > Verrucomicrobiota > Kiritimatiellia > JAAZAB01 > JAAZAB01 > JAXGPF01. The sequence continues at coordinate 2,280 of CAYXEK010000072.1, read as the reverse complement.
CTGGCGGTGCGGCATCTTCATGCGCGGCTATGGCTGCCCTGCGCGAAACAGTCTTGATCGCCGGCCGTTGGACTCGGCCAGATGGCGCCGCCGGTATTCCCGCGGCGAAAGGCCCTCGCGCTGCCGGAACAAGCGGGAAAAATAATACTGATCATTGAACCCCAGATCCAGGGCGATGTCTTTGACCCGCTTGTCGGGGCTCAGCAGCAATTCCCTGGCGCGGTTGATCTTGAGCATCAGCCAATACTGCTTGGGCGAGAATCCGGTTTGGCGCTTGATCCGCTTGCGCAGCGTTTCATGGCTGATGTTTTCAGCGGCGGCGAACTTGCGCAAATCGCATTCCGGCAGGTTCAAATTTTCGCCGAGAAATGTCTGCACGCGGCGCACCCAGGTGTTCCGGCGGTTGAAAGCAAAGTGATTGATCAGTTTCCAGGCCTCTCCCAGCACCTCGTGCAACAGAAGCAACACCACCGCGCGGCAGGACTGGTCGCGGCACAACCATGCTTCATGGAGGTCCTCGTAAAGCTTGATCAATCCGGGCGCCAAACCAGGCTGATGGAAGGATGCGCCGGGAGGCGGCAGGATTTCGCCAAATGCGCGCTGCGCATCCAGCCCGTTGAAGAGCACCCAGTATTCCGTCCACACGGTGCCGGGCGCCGGATCGAAATTGTGCCAGACGCCAGGATACAGGTAAAACAGCGTTCCCGGCCTTACAGGACGCCGGGCACCGGCGGCATCTTCAAAATGGCCTGCGCCCTTGATGACATACATCAGGGCATGGTGCTTCAAGGTGCGCCCGCGGGTCCGGGCCATGATCGGTTTCTTGTCAATGCTTAAACCGATGCCCTTGACGATCTCCTCCGGATGCATCGCGCGTTTTGCCGTTTTGTCCATCTTTTTTGCCGTTTGCTCCATTCCAAAACATTTACCGGTAGTGTACAAAATCCCGCGTTGACAGTCAAAATCCGACTTGGTTCCGCGCCGGCCGGGAAAAATATGGATAAAATCCAGATAAGATATTTCATGTTGTCCATGGTGCTCTCGTCCATTATGGGCAGCGCCGTGAGTCCTTATTTGATGACCACGTTGTTGAAGGAGTACGGGTTTTCAAATTATCTGCTCTCGCTCATCCCGGTTATCTGCCAGGCGGGCGCGCTGTTCAGCCTGCCGGTATCGCTGGCGCTGGCCAAATACGACAGCAAACACGCGGCATTGTCATTGTTTGCCGGCAGCCGGGCGGCCCTGTTGGTTTTTGTCGCGGCGCTGGCTTTGCCGCCTCAGACCCGGCACGGAGCCGGGTTGATCATTTTTGCCGCCTATGCGGCCATGCATCTGGTTTCCGCCTCCGCCAGCGGCGTCTGCAACGCCTGGTTCAAGCGGATCATTCTGGATCGCATGCTGGGATCGCTGCTGGGAAAACGGAACGCGCTGCATTTCATCATTGTCGGCCTGCTGACGCCGGTGATCGGCTGGAGCGTGGAAAAGCACAGTCTGCTGGGCGTGGACAAAAACACGGTTTTCCTTTGCCTCATGCTGCTGGCCGTCGTCGCCGGTTTTCTCGACATCAAGGTCCTGACAAAAATCAACCTGGCCGGCAATCTTGCGGGAGGCCGCGCGCCGGCCGTTCGGGCCGACCTGAAAAAAGCCGCGCATGACCGCTGCCTGTGGCGCGCCGTCGGCGTCGCCGTCATGGGCAACCTGGGCACGCTGGTGTTGACGCCATATTCAATTCTGCTGTTTTACGAACTGGGATTGCGGCCGGGGATGGTTGCGGCAATCAATGGCGTTTCCATGATCAGTCTGGCCATGGGACAGATTGCCGGCGGCCATTTGGCCGACCGATTGCCGCTGAGAAAAACATTTCTCTGGTCTGTCATGGCCGCCATGCTGGGCGCCCTGGCGCTGCTGTGCGTCTCGATAGGCATTTTTTCGTTCAAGCTTGACGGGCGCATCGCCGGCGGCATCCTGCTTTCCCTGCCGCTTGTATCATCCACCGCGGCCGGCGTGCTGCTCAGCGTCAACACCAAATACATGTTCAACGCGGTCAAGGATAATTTTGCCGTCTCATTCGCGTTCATGGACCTGGCGCGGGGCTTGCTGGTCTTCGGCATCTCGCTGGCTGTGGCGAAAATCGGCGCGGCGCTGTCCGGCGGCACATCGTTGGCCGCGCCGCATCTCTGGCCGGGATGCCATTATCTGCAGTTCATCCTGATCATGAGCCTGGCGGGATATGCTGCGGGCATGCGATTTTTGCGCCGGCACCTGCCCGCCGCGCGCTGA
>CAYXEK010000071.1:0-17320 GCA_964463985.1 uncultured Verrucomicrobiota bacterium | reverse complement strand
AATCGGAGGGCTTTGACCATGTTTGGATGCCAACATAATCCGTAATTCTTGCCAGGTATTTATTACTTATTTAGACATTACCCTAAAATCTTTCTAAAATCTGACTAAAACCTAAAAAATTCTATCAAAGCGGCTGAATGGCTACGTTTTCTTTCCATGAAACAGCTCGGTCCCGGCGCCTTTATATGTGATATGCTGGCTCTCAGGCAGAGACTTGGTTGCGCGGGGCCATCGGTCCGGCTGCGGATTCGGGCCCTCGATGGCGGCGGTCGTCGGCTGTTTGTCGCCCATGACCGGATGGGCGCGCACGTCCCTGCCAGCGACATTCCAACTGAACTCGATAGGAATGCCGTTCGGATCGTGGGCGTAGATTGAATATATGAATCCGTGATCAATCATATCTGACACTTCGCACCCGGCTGAGGACAGCGAGTTTTTCAGCGTCCAGAGGTCGTCTTCGGTGTCCACGCCGAAGGAAATGTGGTCGAAGACGAACGGGCCCTCAACAGGTTTGCCGTGTTCCTTCCCGGGCACCGGTTTGACGCCCGGCCACTCGAAGAATGCCAGCAGGTCGGTGCCGGATATCTCGAAGAAGTAGTGGCGATAGCCCGGTTCGCCGAGCCCCGCCACGAGGCGCATGCCGAGCAGATCACGCCAGAACCGGATCGTCTTGTCCATGTCGCCCGTTGCCATTGCCAGATGGTTGATGCCGTTGAATTTCATGGGTTTAATGCTCCCTGTATTTTTCAGACTCTCCTGCCTTCACAGAGCCAATGACGAAGGGCCTTCCTTGCGGCTTGTCCGGAAGGCCAGCCATGGTCAATGGCTAACGACCTTTACGCATAATCCGCCCCAGCGCAGTGACGTCAGTTATCGGATCACTGCAGGCATAGTCCTCGCAAATGTATGCGGTGGCTTTGCCGTCGAGCATGCTGACGCCCTTGATGAAATCAAGATGTTCTGCCAGAGTTAGCTGGCCCCCGCCGCCATCGGCAAGCAGGATGATCTTGTTGGGAATGAAGCGCGAATGGACCTCGCGGAGCAACGCGACCGTGTCCTTGGCGCCGGGCTTCCCGGCAATGACTACCTGCATGGGCTTATCAAGGAAGAAGTCGAAACCGGCCATCATCTGAGGCATGGATTGCGGCGAGTCTTTCAGGGAGTAGCCGAATGCCGACAGCGTCCTTTCCGCCTTATTGATGAGCCCGTCGTCGTCCGTCATCCGGGCCATCCGCAAAAGGTTTAGGACGGCCACGGAATTCGGCGAAGGCTCCGCGCTGTCATAGCTTTCCTTCATGCGCAGGAAGATTGTCTTGTCTTTGCCCGAGGTGTTGAAGTAGCCGCCGGCGCCATTATCCCAGAACAGTTCGTCCTGTTTCTTTTGGAGCGCAAGCGCCCACGTCAGGAACTCCGTTTCAAAGGAAGCCTCATACAGGTCAAGCAGGCCCTGGGTCAGGAAGGCGTAATCGTCCGCGTATCCTTCTATGGCGGATTCGCCATCCCGATAGCGCCGCAGCAGAATGCCATCCTTTTCCCGGTACAGGCGCCGGCGAATGAATTGCGCCGCCGCTGCAGCTGACGCCAGATTCTTATCGTCGCGCAGCGCCTGGTACGCCCGGGCGAAGGCGGAGATCATCAGGCCGTTCCAGGCGGTAATAATTTTGTCGTCAAGATGCGGTCGAGGACGCTTTTCACGGGCATCAAACAACCTGGCGCGCGCTCCGGCCAGTGTGTCGCGGACGCTTTCAGGCGTCATCCCGAAGCGCGAGGCGGTTTCTTCGACGGAATGCGATACGATCAGGATATTCTTGTAGCGCAGTTCCCCGAGCGGATCGGTCGTGACATTGCCGGAATCATCAACGCCGTAGTAGAATTTGAAGACCGCATTCGCCTTCCCGTCAAGAATCCCGGTAATTTCGCGCGCGGTCCACACATAGAAGGCTCCTTCGGCGCGTTCCCGGGGATTCGCCGGCAGCGGGCTGTCGGCATCTTCGGCCGAATAGAACCCGCCCTGCGGATCGGTCATGTCGCGTCGCACATAGTCCAGGATGTCCCCGGCGACATCCGCGAAGAAATCGTCGTGGGTGATCTGCCATGCGTCCAAATACGCGCCAACAAGCTGACCCTGATCGTAGAGCATCTTCTCGAAATGGGGCAGGTGCCAGCGCTCGTCAACGGAATAGCGATGGAAGCCTCCGCCGATACAGTCGTGCATTCCTCCGTCGGCCATTTTGCGCAGCGTGAACAAGGTCATGTCGAGGGCGTCTTGAGCGGGGTTGCGCGCCGTCTCAGCCGAGGCGGATCGGAGACTGCGCGCGTAGTAACGCAGCAGGAAAACCGGCGCCGCCGGTCTGGGGAATTTCGGGACTCCTCCGAACCCTCCATATTGCGGATCGTACGATGCCTTAAGCGCTTCATATGTCCGGTCCAGCAGCGAGGCATCTAAGTCGGTCCCGGCGCCTGGCGCCGCGGCGTCCGCCTGGCGAAGCTGGCCGGCAACTTCGTCAGCGGCCGCGATCAGTCTATCCCGGTCTTGTGCCCATGCTTCGGCAACACGGAGCAAAACATCCTTGAACCCCGGCCGCCCCCAACGGCTCTCGGGCGGATAATAGGTTCCGCCCAAGAACGGTTTCAGTCCGGGCGTCAACCATACACTCATTGGCCAGCCGCCCTGGCCGGTTGCGGCCTGAACGTAGGTCATATAAACCCTGTCTATATCAGGCCGTTCCTCGCGATCCACCTTGATGGACACGAAGTTCCGGTTAAGGATTGCCGCGGTCTCCTCATTTTCAAACGACTGCCGTTCCATGACGTGGCACCAATGGCAGGTTGAGTATCCGACCGAGAGAAAGATCGGTTTTCCCTCCCGCCGAGCCTTAGCGAAAGCTTCTTCTCCCCAGGGATACCAGTCCACGGGATTGCGCGCGTGCTGTTGAAGATAAGGGCTCTTTTCCCGGATCAGCCGGTTCGGTGGGGGCCTTGCGGCTGGATTCGGAATGTGACCTGAATCCCCAAGAGCGAACGCCGTTGGCGTCCCACCGGGAATTTTGCCGGCGGTTTGCTCAGATGAACTGGGTGAACATTCTTTCGCGCTCATGACAACCAATCCCTTTTCAAAATCCCGAATCCATGGGCCATGGCCTCTGCTTGCTTATAAAATGTGTGCTGGAGCCCGAGAACATCTGGGCCGTCTCCATGATGGTTTCGGACAGCGTAGGGTGGGCGTGAATTGTCAATGCCAGATCGTCGGCCGTTGCGCCCATTTCAACAGCCAGAACGGCTTCAGCAAGCAGTTCGCCCGCGCCGGGGCCTGCGATGCCGGCGCCAAGAATACGTCCGTTCTCGGGGTCGCACAGCAGTTTGGTGATGCCGTCCGGGCGGGAAATCGTTGCGGCGCGGCCGGAAGCGGTCCATGGGAAGGTTGTGGTTTTCACTTTGCTTGAACGCTGCCGGGCCTCTGTCTCCGACAGACCGCACCAGGCGATCTCCGGGTCGGAAAACACGACAAAAGGGATGGCCCGCGGTTCAAATGCGGTCTTTTTCCCGGCGGCAGCTTCAGCGGCAACCAAGCCTTCATGTGTGGCCTTGTGTGCCAGCATGGGGCCGCCGGCCACATCTCCGACCGCGAAGATCGACGGCTCGGTTGTACGGCGCTGCGCATCCACCTCGATGAACCCCTTCTCTGTTATCCTCACGCGTGTGTTTTCCAGCCCGACCTCATTGGTCAAAGGTTTACGTCCTACAGCGACCATGACCTTGTCAAAAAGGTGATGGCCGCCATGTTCGCCGTCCAGGGTTACGCGCATTCCGCCATCCATTTGTTCCATTTTCGCAACCCAGGTATTGGTCTGGATGTTCTCGAATTGGGCATTGATCCGCCGGGACAGGAATCGCATCAGGTCGCGATCCGCACCCGGCAGGACTTCGGGCATCATCTCCACCACGGTCACTTTGGATCCTAGCGCCGCATAGACTTGTCCCAGTTCCAAACCTATGTATCCCCCGCCAACCACGAGCAGCCGCCCGGGCACGGCCTGGAGTTCGAGGGCCTGTTGCGAGTTCATGATGCGCGCCGATGGCGGAGCGCCCGGGATCGTTGCGGGAACCGATCCGGTGGCAACGACGGCGTATTCGAAGTCTATGGCTATTTCTTTCCCCGCTGTCGTCGTAACCACGGCTCGGTGGGCATTTCCCAAGCGTGCCTTGCCCCGGATGTACTCAATGCCTCTCTGCCGGGTGAGTTGACCGAGCCCCTTTGTCAGGTTTTCGACGACGGATCGCTTCCACCGGCAAAGTTTCCCGATGTCGACACGGGGTGTGCCAACTGATATTCCCCATTGAGGCGCCAGTTCGGCTTGATGCAGGAATCCCGCTGCGTGCAGGAGCGCCTTGGACGGCACGCACCCGCAGTACAGACACACTCCGCCCGGATTGGCGCGGGGATCGACCAGGGCGACTTTCATTCCCAGGTCCGCCGCGCGGAAAGCCGCCGGGTATCCCCCTGGCCCCGCGCCGATCACGACCATGTCCATCTTGCCGCTGCTGTCCATAAGATGATATCCCAACCGGTTGTATAACGCAACTCGACAAAGCGGGATTATCCCCGCCACAACAACTTCAGCGGTTCCTCAATGGCTTCGATGAGCCAGCGCATGAAGCGAACGCCGTCGGCTCCGTCAATGACGCGATGATCATAAGACAAGCACAAGGGCAGCAGCAGCCGGGGCACGAAAACCCCATCCCGATGGACGGCCTCGGTCCGTGTCCGGGCCATCCCGAGGATCGCCACCTCAGGCCAGTTGACGATCGGCGTGAACAGGTCGCCTCCCATGGCGCCGGCGTTGGAGATCGTGATACAACCGCCACGCATGTCCTCCACGTCAAGCTTGCCGGCGCGGGCCTTGTCAGTGATTCGGCGCAGATCAACAGATAACTCGATCACGTTTTTCCTTGCCACATCGCGAATCACTGGAACGACCAGTCCGCGGACCGTATCCACGGCAATCCCGATGTTGCAGTACTTCCGTATCACCAGCTCGTATCGTTCCGGGTCCACACTTGCATTAAACCGCGGGAACGCCTTCAGCGCGCCGGCCACGGTCTTGATCAGGATGGCCATCAGCGAAAGGCGCCCGCCGACTCTCGCCGCGTCGCTTTTATAAAGCTGGCGGAGCCGCTCCATCTCGGTGACGTCGGCTTTGCCGAACTGAGTGACCTGCGGAATGACGGACCAAGAGTAGGATATCCGTTCCGCTGTCAGGCGTCTGACCTTGGTCATAGGTTCCCTTTCCGTCGCGCCCCATTGCGAGAAATCTGGAAGAGGTCTTTGCAGAAAGCTTCGCCCCGCCGCGCCGGCCGTACGCCCTTCCGCGGACTGCCGCCGGGCATGGGACCTGACGTCTTCGATGCTGATCCTTCCGTTCGGTCCGGCGCCAGCCACGGCGCGGATATCAACTCCTGCCTCACGGGCGAACCGGCGGACGGAGGGAGCCGCCGGGATCGGTCCCGCGCATTGCGCCGTCATGGCTGCGCGGTCCGCAACCATCGCTTCAACCGCTGGCGCTATGCCCTTTTGTTGCGTTTCCGGGGGCAAGTTCACGCCGGTCTGTGCGGCCATTCGATTTTCTGTTGCCGCCGCAGCCTTCTTCACCGGATCGTTTTTCTCACGCCCTGCGGATTCCATTCCGACTTCGGCAAGCGAAATATTCTGCGCCGTGGCCGGTTCCGCATCTGCCCGCACAGTGAAAAGCGTTTGCCCCACCTTCACCACATCGCCTTCCTTAACCATAATCTCATCCACCGTGCCGTCCAAATCAGCCGGCAACTCCAGAACGGCCTTGTCGGTCTCGAGTTCCATAACGGCCTGATCCCGCTTGATCGTGCCGCCCCTGGATATCAGCACCTTGGCCACCGCGGCGGATTCCACGTTCTCGCCGAGTTCCGGGACTGTGAATTCCTTTGACATGGCTTTATCCAATAACCAACGGGGGCAAAACTATGCCGTACTAGGATCCGGCTTTTCCGGATCTATCCCGAGTTGCTTAATGGCCCTCGCGACCTGCTCCCTGCCGAACTCGCCGTTCAACGCAAGCCCATGCAGCGCTGCCAGGACAATATGCCTGGCGTCCACCTCGAAGAATGTCCGCAGGTGCTCGCGTCCGTCGCTCCTTCCAAACCCGTCGGTCCCGAGTGCGATCAAACGTCCCGGGAGCCAGGCGGCAATGGACTCGGGCAGGACCTTAAGGTAGTCGGTGGCGGCAACAAACAGGCCATCCGCATCCTGAAGAGCCTGGTTGAGATAAGGAATGCCGGGTGTTTCCATGGGGTGCAGCCGATTCCAGCGCCCGACCTGCAGCGCATCGCGATAAAGCTCCTTATAGCTCGTTACGCTCCAAACGTCGGCCGCCGTACCGAATTGCTCTTCTAGGATAGCCTGAGCCTTGACAGCCTCGTTCAGGATCGCCCCGCTGCCGAACAGGTGCACGCGCGGCTTCGCCCCGGCCTGCAAGGCCGGTGCAAGCCTGTATATGCCCTTCAGGATTCCCTCTTTCACACCTTCCGGCATGGCTGGTTGCCGGTAAGCCTCATTCATGACGGTGAGGTAGAACATCTCGTCGACCTGGTCATGGAACATGCGACGGATACCTTCCTGTACTATGGCTGCAATTTCGTAGGCATAAGCCGGGTCGTACGCCTTCAAGTTCGGATGCGGATAGGCTAGCACATGGCTGTTGCCGTCGCAATGCTGCAGCCCCTCCCCGGCCAACGTGGTGCGGCCCGAGGTGCCGCCGACGAGGAAGCCCCGGGCGCGGATGTCGCCGGCGGCCCAGATCAGGTCTCCTGTCCGCTGAAAGCCGAACATGGAATAAAACATGAAGATCGGAATCGTGTTGATGTTGTGCGTGGAATAGGAAGTGCCTGCGGCGAGAAAAGAAGCGAGAGAGCCTGCTTCCGTGATGCCTTCTTCCAGGATCTGTCCGTCTTGAGCTTCCCTGTAGTAGAGGAGATTCTCTTTGTCTACGGGTTCGTAAAACTGCCCAACGTGCGAGTAAATCCCGACCTGCCGGAACAAAGCATCCATCCCGAACGTGCGCGCCTCGTCGGGGATGATCGGCACAATCAAGCGGCCGATCTCTTCGTCTTTCAAGAGCCTGGCCAGCATGCGGACGAATGCCATGGTCGTGGCTACTTCGTGTGTTCCGCTGCCCTTGTAGAACTCCGCGAAGACCGAATCGGCTGGAGTGTTCAACGGTTCGCATTGGCGACGCCGCTGCGGCAGATAGCCGCCCAAAGCCTTGCGTCTTTCGTGTAAATACCGCATTTCCGGGCTGTCGTCAGGAGGGCAATAGAAAGGAACGTCGTCAATATCCGCGTCAGACACGGGAACGGCAAACCGCGACCGGAACTCCCGGAGTTCCTGCTCGTTGAGTTTCTTTTGCTGGTGTGAGATGTTGCGGCCCTCTCCCGCCTCGCCGAGTCCGTAGCCCTTGATGGTCCGGGCGAGGATGACCGTGGGTGACCCCCGGTGCTCCACCGCGGCTTTATAAGCCGTGTAGACTTTCTCGGGGTCGTGGCCGCCCAGGCGCAGCCGGCCCAGTTCTTCGTCGGAGATGTGTTCGACCATCTTCAGGAGCCGCGGATCCCGTCCGAAGAGATGCGCTCGCATGTAAGTTCCGCCTTTCACCGTGTAGTTCTGGTGTTCTCCGTCAACTATTTCGCCGAGCGTCCTGACCAGGAGGCCATCCTTGTCCCCGGCCAGAATCGGATCCATGTCGGAACCCCAGATGACCTTGATGACATTCCATGCTGCGCCGCGGAACACCGTTTCCAGTTCCTGGATGATATTCCCGTTTCCCCGGACCGGTCCATCGAGACGCTGCAGATTGCAGTTGACCACGAAGATCAGGTTGTCGAGCTTCTCCCGTCCCGCAAGGCTTATGGCGCCCAACGTTTCCGGCTCATCGGTTTCGCCGTCCCCCACAAAGCACCAGACACGGTGCGCGGATGTGTCATGCAGCCCGCGGTCCGTCAGATAGCGCTCGAACCGGGCGTGGTATATGGCCTGGATCGGCCCCAGACCCATGGAAACGGTGGGGAACTGCCAGAAGCCGGGTTTCAACCAAGGGTGCGGGTATGACGGCAGGCCGGGGGCGTTGTGGCATTCATGGCGGAAGTTCTTGAGTTCCTCTGCCGAAATACGGCCTTCGAGAAAAGCCCGCGCATAGTTTCCGGGAGATGCATGGCCCTGGAAGTAGATGTGGTCGCCGTCGCCTTGTTCTCCGCCGGCACTGAAGAAATGGTTGAAGCCGACTTCATAGAGCGTTGCCGCGGAGGCAAAAGTGGAAATATGTCCCCCGATTCCGGCCTCCGCCCGATTGGCCCGGACAACCATCGCCATAGCGTTCCATCGAACGATGCTCTTAATACGCCGCTCGATCTCGCGATTTCCCGGATACAGAGGCTGGTCCTCAACCGGAATCGTATTGATATACGGGGTGTTGGCGCAGCGCGGAATCAGGACGCCGGCAGTTCGGGCGCGGTCCTGGAGGATTTCCAGCAACGTGCGTACCCGTTCCGGGTTGTCATGGGCAATGACATAATCCAGAGATTCAAGCCATTCCTGCCGCTCGATATCGTCAGACTCCGGCCGTCTGTTTTCTGGGTTGTGATTGTCAATGGAGGTCATCGTTACTGCCGTCTTTCTTGGGGAGCATTGTACGGCACCCGCCGCGTATCTTCCGCTTCCCTTCCAGGGCGCCGCGCAGAATCTCCGACGTCGCGTCGAAGCATGCTTCGTTCTTGGTCTTGTCCGGGGTCGTTATCACCGGCAAGTGTTTGATCTCCATATCCTGTCCGTCATTCAGGCTGGTTTCTTCAGTCTGCCGGCCTGCCTGAAGAGCAATGTATTTTATCGGTTATCGCTGCTTCTGCTTCCAGCCTGTCGTGGAAGTTCCGCCAGCGCCACTCAAAGACACCCAGCCTGGCTCGCGGCATAATTCGGCTTGTTGCCGTGCTTCCATTTGATGCCGCAGCCCATACTCGGCTTCTGCTCCTGGTTGACCGGCAGATGATGCAGCACTGCATCAATAGCTGCCCGCAGGTCCTTGCCCGTTACGGGGATGTCGTTGCCGGGACGGCTGTCATCCAGTTGGCCCCGGTATACCAACTTCCTCTCCTTGTCGAAAAGGAAGAAATCCGGGGTGCAAGCCGCTGCGTAAGCTCTTGCCGTCTCCTGCGTCTCGTCATAGCAGAACGGAAACCTGAAACCGAGAGAGGCAGCCATTTCTTTGAGCAAGTCCGGGCGGTCATCTGGATAAGCGTAAATGTCATTGGAACTGACGGCCACAATCCCAATATTCTTTCTAGCATAGTCCCGTCCGATCCTTGCGAGTTCATCCTGCACATGCTTAACGTACGGGCAGTGCCTGCAGATGAACATCACCAGCATAGCCTTCAGGTTGACAAAATCCCCCAGGGAAATCGTCTTTCCAGTGAAGACCTCTGGCAGGGAAAAATCCGGAGCTTTGGTTCCCAGCGGCGGCATTGTTGATGGTGTAACGGCCATAACGATCCCCCATTAAGTTTTGTCGCATTAATTTCTTTGCGGGGGACATGCTATATCAGGCAGCTGAAACCGCCAATAAGGGATGCCCTGATTTTACAGGTGGGAATTCCTGATGGCGGGCCGGGGCCAAGGGAATATTTATCCGGGGCGGGCGTTGAATACGATTGCCGCCAGGCAAGGTTTTTCGAAGTCTGATATAGGGTTGCGCCGGATATGCAGATGGTTGACTGTTCGGCTATGTTTGGGGCTATAAAGCAGAGGTGGATTGCATGCGCTTCCCGGAAGGATCAAAACTCAATGCCATCAATGAAGCCGGCGGCGCTTGGCCGAGCGCAGGGCGCCAGGGCGATGGGATGCTGCTGGTCGCCGAAGGGGGACAACCGGCGTCTGCAGCCTCGGATTACGGCGGCGGTCGCGGCGCAACACGGGCGCCCCGCGCCGCGGATATTCTGGAGCGCTGTGGACGCGCCATCGCTGTCCACCATCGCGGCCCCGGCATGATTCTGGCCGTTGCGGGCAACGGGCCGCGCTGCGAGGATGCGCGCGGCCAGCTCTATCGAACCGGGGATGCCGGTCGGACCCGGGAGCATGTCCGGGATATTTGGCCGTCATCAACACAACGGGACACAAAAAACGATCCAGATCGTCTTCGACAAGGCCGGCAAGGTCTGGGCCGCAGGCGACCGGAACTTGTTTCGCGGGCGGAGGGGGGTATGGAGCGAAGCCGGTCGCGGATTGCTTCGTCCCTGATCCGGATCATTGCCCGTGGATTATAGGTCTTCGGCTCCAGCGTGCCGGTTGCCGGAGGAGGCAGGCGATGCGGCGGAGTCCGACAACAGAACAGGGAGGAGACAGATATGGCTGACTTGCGCACAACGTATATGGGGCTGGAACTGAAGAACCCGATCATTGCCGGCGCATCCGCGCTGACGGCGAACATGGCATCAATCAGGAAGCTTGAGGAATCCGGCGCGGGAGCTATCGTCACGAAATCGTTGTTCGAAGAGCAGATTCAACTTGAACGCTTCAAGTTCGACGAGGACCAGGAAAAGGGAAACTACCGGAATGCCGAGATGATCACAGTGCGGCCGCACCTCGAATATGCCGGTCCGGCGGCGCATCTCATGTGGGTCCGCGAAACCAAGAAAGCGGTGGGCATTCCAGTCATCGCCAGCCTGAACGCCGTCAACCCGGAGACATGGCTGGAATACGCGCGGAAGCTTGAAGACACCGGCGCCGACGCCCTGGAATGCAACTTCTTCGCGTCCCCGCAAAAGCCGGATCGGACGAGCGTGGAGATTGAGAACGAACAGGTTGAACTGCTGGCCCGGTTAAAGGGGGCGGTTCATATCCCCGTCGCCGTTAAGCTGAGCTTTTTCTACACTAATCCCCTGAGCGTGATTCGTCGGATGGACCATGCCGGAGCTTCCGGTTTCGTTCTCTTCAACCGCCTGCTTGAGCCGGACATTGACTTGAAGGAAGAAAAAAGCATAAACCCATTCAATCTCAGCCATACAACGGATTACCGGTTGGCGCTCCGCTTTGCCGGTCTTTTGGAAGGCATGATAAAGGCTGACATCTGTTGCAGCACGGGCATCTTCTATGGCGCAACCGTCGCGAAGATGATTCTCGCCGGAGCTCAGGTCGTTCAGACAGTAAGCGCCCTGTTCCGCGAAGGTCCGGCCCACATTCAGACGATGGTTCGCGAGCTGGAGCGGTGGATGATCTCCAAGGGGTACAACTCGCCCGCAGAATTCCGCGGCAAGCTCAGCCGCCGTCACGCCAGCGCCCCCTGGGCCTACACGCATGCGCAGTATGCGCGCCTGCTGATGAACCCTGATGAAATAGTGCAGAACTGGCCCGCAGTGTAAAGGAAAGGAGAACAGGCATGGCAAAGGAACTGGCCGACAAGCGTTGCGCACCGTGCCGGGGAGGCGTTCCCCCGCTGAAAGGCGGCGCAATGGAGAGTCTCAGGCGCGAGATCGGAGCCGGGTGGAATGTCATTGCCGAACACCATCTGGAGAAGGTTTACAGATTCAAGAACTTCCGCCAGGCCCTCGACTTCACCAACGCTCTAGGAGCCATCGCTGAACAGGAAAGGCATCATCCCGAGATCACACTGAGATGGGGCGCAGTGACAATGCGGATATGGACCCGCAAGATTGACGGGTTGACGGAGAACGACTTCATATTGGCGGCAAAGGCCGACAGGGAATTCGAGAAACGGGACAGAAAGGACAATGAGCACCCAGGCTAAATCTCGGGGCAACAAGCAGACATGGCATGCAACCCGCAAGGGAGATTTCGCGGGCGCAGTCTGGCAACAAGTGAACGCCCGGGCCGTTCGGACCCTCGGCGCGTTACGATATCAAACGAGCGCAGAAAGGATGGACAATGATTAATCTTTCCACCACAACCGGCTTGCCGCCAGAAGAAATCGCCGATCGGGCATATGCGTATTTTGTGGACCGGCAGGGCCTTGTTCTTATCGAACGTGTGAAACACTTGCATGGCCAGGAAGGAGCCGTGGAAATCTCGGTCACCGGGGGGAGGTTCATCGGAGACGAGACATACGATTCCCGCACCGTTTTCGCAGACCTTGTCAGCCGCGCGCAAAATGAATATGGCCTGAGACCAGTCTACCTTCTTCTGCACCTGCATGCTGCACAAAAGGATGATCCCGGCCATCTCTTGGTTCAGATAGGCTGCGGCAGCCCGGCCGAATTGATAATCGAGACTCAAGCGTACGAACACCTGGCAAAGGAGTTCATAGCGAGCCTCCCGAAGCAATTGCGCGGGGCCGATTGCTCCGGGTGCTAGCAAACCGTCCGTCATCGCCGGGCTCCTGCGCTGCACGCGATTTCGGTGCGTTCGTTATCCGGTTCGAAAGTGGCGGTGCAACTTATCTGGTTATCCGACCGAGGCTTTTTCAAATCGGCCGTCAGTTAAACTTTCTCCCGGATGGAAACGTCGTCGGCGCAACGCCGCATGTTGACGGGGCGGACGGAAAATGCGATGACCGCCATGTATGAGGAATACGCATCCTCCTCGAATTGATATCCGGCTCTGTGGCGGAACTCAAAAAGGGGATGGCTGCCGGCCACAAGCGCACGCCGCAGGCAGCAGGGCGAGTAACCCCGGGGAACGCCGGGTCTGGCGGTCGCAGCCGAAGGCGGAACGATCAGATCCCGTGAAAATTGCTTACCGGCCGGAACATGGAGCGATGGCAAACTTTCCGCATGATCGCCGGGATCAAACGTATTGCCGCCGGGGAGGAACAGCATCTGCGGATGATGCTCAGGGTAATGTCTGAGCCTTGCACCGCGCGGCCGGCGGCCGGCTGTTCCGACAGCCCTGAACTTGTCGAATGGGAGAAATTATGCGCGCGCTATGGTCCATCCAATCAATTTAACGCAAATATTCGTGCAGAATTCAGACATCTGCGCAATTCCGCCGGTGTTAAGCAGTCTGGGGGGAGAGGAGAAGCTTGCCGGGATTGAGGGTCGCGGCGTTTCTGATTATAGCGCTGGCTTCCGCCGAACCGCAACCCGGTATGCCCATGAGGTATTTCGAAGCAATGTCTAATCTTTGCCCCGATAGGCGCTGTTCGCCTCTTTTGCAATGATGCGCCTTGTTCAAGACGAGAACTGTTAGATGTAATGATGCAACCCGCAAATCAAAAAGGAGGAGCGACGATGAGGAAGCTGAGCGAAGCGATTCAGGACGCGGACTGGAAGTCGGAAAAGCACGTGCCGGTGATAGAGTGTCCGGAAACGGTGAAGGGCGGCGAGTTCTTCACGGTCAAGGTTACGCTGGGGAAGGCCGTCGCCCACCCTAACACGACCGAGCATCACATCCGTTGGATCCAGCTTTACTTCCAGCCGGAAGGGGCGAAGGTTCCGTTCCAGATCGGCAACTTTGAGTTTACGGCTCATGGCGAGTCCGTCGAAGGTCCGAACAAGGGATCTGTGTTCACTCACCACGAGGTTAGCGTTGCCGTCAAGACCGGCAGTTCCGGGACGCTGCATGCGCTGGCGTACTGCAACATCCACGGTGTATGGCAGTCATCGAGGGTGCTGAGAGTCGCATAGAAAGACGAAGACGGCCATGACTGAAGTTACCCGGACGATGGCGATTGCGACGCGAGATGCGTCCATACTCGCGTACTTGGAGCGTATGGCGGAGACGGCGCGGATGGATCCCGTCAGGCTGCTCTTCGGCAGTTACGCCGAACTCGAGAAAAGGCGGCTGGAGCAAGTGGCGTCTGCGCACGGCAATCGGGATGTTGCCGCGCCGGTGGAAGAAAAGCAGGCAACGACTACGAAGGCTGGCATATTCATGACGGCGGAGCGAAAGGAAGAAAAAGGAGGCAATATTATGAGAAGCCAGAAGCGGTCACCGACACCGGTGCAAGTGAAGAAGAACGCAGCCAAACTCTTCACGTTCAAGGCAGACCCCGGCGTGAAACAGGTGTTCCTGACTGGAGACTTCAACCAATGGGATCCGGCGGCGCTCCCCATGATCAAGCGGGCCGGGATGTTCGTCAAGCGCGTTGAGCTGGAGCCGGGGGATCACCACTACAAGTACGTAGTGGATGGCCAATGGATGACGGACCCCGCGGCGGAAGCCCAGGCGGCCAATGAATTCGGGTCCATGAACAGCGTGGCAAGAATATGAGTCGTTGGCCGTCATTCATTGGCTTGGCAGATTAAAGCGAAGCAGAATCTTTGGCTTGACTGACTTGGCGGGACATTGAAAAGGAGGATGCAGATGAAGGCAATCGTGGATCAGGATACATGCACCGGATGCGGGTTGTGCGCCGACACTTGCCCGGATGTGTTCAAGATGGATGGGGATACGGCGAAGGCGAAGGTGGATGTCGTTCCGGCCGCGGCCGAGGCGTCATGCAAGGAAGCGGCGGAAGGCTGTCCGGTCGAGGCGATCTCGATAGAGGAGCAGGAATGTCAGCAGTGATTTGTCATTGGCCATTGGCCAGAAGGAGAAACAATGCACAAGGCGGAAGGAAGGAAAGGCAAGAAGGTCGAGTTTCTGCTGGCTGCGGAGCCGGGGAATGATATTTTCGTGGATGGAACGTTCAACGGTTGGGATGCCGGAGCGAACCCTTTGAAGGGCAAACCGAAAGCCGGACATTACAAGACGGCGCTTCGGCTTCCGCCGGGCCGCCACGAGTACAAGTTCGTGGTGAACGGCGAGTGGCGCTTGGACCCCAACTGCCCCGAACGGACCCCGAACGGTCACGGATCGCTCAATAGTGTAATCAATATCTGAATTGGTTATTGGCAATCAGGCGGCGGTCGCCGGGTGTTGCATGCCAATGACGGTTGAAGCCGTCCGTGGGCCATAACCGACCGGGAGGAGGCAAAGACATGACAGCGTTCCTGGACCCATATTCTGGGCTCGCGCCGGACCGGAAGTTGACCGACAGGGAATTGTCTCGCGCCATCCGTCTGGCGCTTTCTGCAGAAGAAGAGGCGGTTCACCTGTATGAGGCGCTTGCGGATGCTACGGAACATACACTGGCGAAATCGGTTCTCCAGGAAGTAGCCAACGAGGAGCGCGTACACGCCGGAGAGTTTTTGCGTTTGCAGAGTCTGCTGCTAGATGATGAAGACGGCAAATTGAACGAGGGCGCCGGCGAGGTGGATGTGATGCGCAAGAAGGTTGCCGGTGACGCCGTTCTGTCCGTCGGCGGTTTGAAGTAGAACGCCAATGGCCACTTGCCATCGGCAATGGATGGAAGGCAGCCGCGGCCTTCCAGGGCCGCCTGGAGATCACGGCAATCAGGCCCATATCCAATGACGCATGACCTGTGACTGAAAACCAGAAAGGAAGCACCCATGAGCGACAAATATTTGCAGCGGGAAGACGCCCCCTTCGGCGCCGCAGTGTGGGAGAAGATAGACGAAACGGTGATCGGAGTCGCTAAAGCGCGGCTGGCCGGACGCCGGCTGTTTCACGTTGACGGCCCCCATGGACTCCAGCTTCAGGCGATAGGCAGTGCCGGCAGGCAAACGGTCGGGACGAACACACATGGGGCAGCGGCGCGGACGCCGGCGATGACCCCGCTGATTTCGATTGAATGTCCATTCCGCCTGGCAGTCAGAGACATAGCGGCATTCGAGAGCACGGGGCAATTGCTCGACCTGGGTCCCGCAGCCAGGGCGGCAGCAGTCTGTGCCGATCAGGAAGACACCGTTGTGTTCAACGGGGCAAGGGCGATAGATATCGAGGGGCTTCTAAACGCCAAGGGGATACAGTCCTGCAAACTGCTGGAATGGAAAGAAGCTGGCAGCGCATTTGATAACATCATGCAATGCGTCACCAAGCTTGATGCGGCGGGCTTCCAGGGACCATATGCGCTGGCGCTTGCTCCGGGGCTGTTCAACACACTGTTCAGGCGCTACCCGCAGGGTAACCAAACTGAGATCGAGCATCTCCGATTGGCCATCACCGACGGCATTGTCAAAGCGGCTGCAATCGCTTGCGGCGGCGTTCTCGTAACGGCGGTAAAGGAATTGGCCTCTATTGTAATTGGGCAGGACCTGGCTACGGCGTTCGTTGGAACTTCGGGAAGGGAGTACGAATTTACGTTGTCTGAAACCGCAGTCCTGCGTTTAGCGGAGCCGACATCGGTCTGCGTGTTGCAATAGCTCGTTGGTTAGCATCCATCGGGGAGAGCCATGCCTGCCAAAGCGGTGTTCCAAAGCATGTACAGGCGCGGCTCCCTGCCCCGGTATTTTGGTGATCCACGAGTCGTGGTGTTTGAACGACTATGCAAAGCGTCGCGCCCGTCAGATGGCACAACTGGAATACGTGGCGTTTGCAGCCGACATGTATGGCAACGGCGTGGTAGTTTCTAGCCAGGAGGAGGCCGCGAAGCTGGCAGGGCAGGCGCAAACGGGCCGGCCGTTAATGCGCCGCCGCGCGGCCGCGGCCCTCGCGACGCTCAAGGCCAATCCCCGCGTTGATCCGACGCGGATTGCGGTGATCGGTTATTGTTTCGGCGGAGGCTGGATCCTGGAGCTTGCGCGAGCGGCGCTGAACTGGGAGGTGTCGTCAGTTTTCACGGCAATCTGGAACACCACATCCGGAAGCCACGCAGAATCCGAACGCGGCCATTCTGGTGTGTCACGGTGCCGCCAATCCCCACGTTTCCGCGGAAAGCGTGGACGCCTTTCGCCGGGAGATGAACGGTTGCGGCAACAACTGGAAACTCACCATGCACGGAGAGGCGGCCCATGGTTTCAAAAACCCTAATGCCGGGAACGATCCCGCCAAGAGCGCGGTCTACAACGCCGCCGCCGACCGCCGTTCTTGAGCGGATATGCTGCAGTTCTTCGCGCGCATTATGCCCTTGTGGAACTGCCATTGTTACTCTTGTGGATTTGTTACCTTTGGTGCGTCAAGCAAAGCTTGGCTGTTTCTAGCAGAATGAAAGGAATCAATTGGGAAGGAATTGCAGAATTTGGGTCACGTCTAAATTTATAACATTACCGTCCCACAGGGACGGGAATGCTGGAATAGTGGAATAATGGAATGTTGAAAATCAAAGAGTTGCAAAATATGGCCGCGCTTTTTTTATTAAACGTGGTTCCGGTATTTTGCTCGCTTGATTGTGCGCCGCAACCCCGTCCCCATTATTCCATCGTTCCATCATTCCAATTTTCCATGGGATGCTGCTGAATTTATAATATTTCCAAGACTTGACGACAGGCCTGGCTGATGGCTCGATCA
>CAYXEK010000070.1:3688-17401 GCA_964463985.1 uncultured Verrucomicrobiota bacterium | reverse complement strand
ATTCCATTCAGCGCGGGAGGGCGCCTGCGCATATTGCCTGGCCAGGTATTTTTCCAACTGGCGGCGCATCCGTTCCACCCGTTCGCCTCCCAGCCTTTCCCGGGCATACCCCTGGCTCAACAGGTAAGCCAGGGGATAAAGACCGCTGAAATCGGAAATACCCCGCGCTTGCGTGGAGGCCGTCTCGGTCAGGATGTCCGCATAGACCGCCCGGCCGGTAGCGCGGTGGAATTCCACTTGCACCGGCCACCAATCCAGCGGCAACCGGAAATTGCCGGCATGCAAGGCCGCCAAGCCCCGCAACCCGCGCAACTCTTCCCGGCGCTGGTTGATCCGTTCCCAATGTTCCACCGCGCGACCGAGCAATGCCTCCGCCTGGGCCAGGTCGGCCTGGGCGCCCGTTTCAACATACCGATTAAGCCAGGCGGACGCGGCATAAACCGAATCTGGATGCCGCCGGGCAAAGCCGCGGATTTCGGCAAGGGTTTCGTCAAACCGCGCCGATCCGGACAGCCGCTTGGCCAGGTACAATCCGTGGCTGGGCGTGTATTGCATCTGCACGGCGCCGCTCCAGTGGTATTTATTGCGCCGATGCATCCCGCCGGCATTATCTGGCGGCGGGCCGTTAAACCGGCCATGCACGACGTCCACATCCGCGACATGGCGGGCATAATCCAGGGCAAAAAACAATAAATCGCGGTCTTCCATCCAGAGCCCGAAGGTCAGGAATCCGCGGTATGGCTCGGCCGAACCATGCCGCCAGCCGTAGCGGCCGTCCATGCCCCACATCATCGGGAAGACGCGCAGCAAATTTTGCGCCTTGTCGCGCGTGCCATCCGAGCCGCCGAAATTAGTGCGGATATCGCCGAAATTGATAAATCCGTTCCAACGCCAGTAATCGCGCGATGCCATCAGCCAATGGAAATCGGCGCTCATCCCTTCGAGGTAAGCGCGGTTATGGGCAAAGGCAGCTTCCCGCCAGGCGCCCAGCGCCTGGCTGCGGATCAGATCGGAGCGCGAAGGAAACCACAGCCAGTCGCGCGCCGCCTCCAGCCGGGCCAACTGTGCCGCGGTGTCGGGTTGGGGATGCAACACCCAAACCATTTCGACGGTCCGCGCCACCCCTTCCGCACGGGAGGAGAAGTCGCAATCAATCACGCTGAAATCATTGGATGTCAGCCCATTGCGCAAATCCAAGGCCAGCCCGGAACTACCATCCCAGGCGGACCATGCCAGACTCGCGGCATCCAGCCGCAGACGATTTGGCCCCAGGCGGGTGAAATCCGGGAAGGCCAAACCGATGGCCCCGGCCCCGCTCTCCAGCGAACAATAATGCAAATCCGCGGCGGGCCAGGCATGGTTCACAACCTCGCCGGCCGGGCCGGCCAGCCGGCTTTGTCCGTCCGGCAGGGTTGCCACCGACACCGGCCCGGTTGCCAATTCAAAAGCGCGCCCCGCAATGTGCGCCGTTGTGAAAGTCCGGTCGAACTCCGCTGCCCATTCCGCGGATGCCAGGGCGAATTCGTCCGGATTCCAATGGCAGAACCAGGTGGCCTGGAACCGGATCACCGGCGTTGCCCGGAAGACCTGCGCGCGCAACTGCCATTCCAGGTCGCACCCCGGCGCCGAGGCTCCGCCATCGCCGCGCGCCCGATACACAATCGCTGATGGCGTTTCAGATTCCACAACCAACTCCGCCAGGCGCGGGGCCAGCCTGACCGGCGCGCCTTCGGGATGCAGATTGGCGCATTCCGCCGCCCAGGCATATTGTACAACCTTGTCAAGGTCTTCGGGGCGGCGGGAATCCGGCGGACGCGGTTGCGTGATGCGCAAGAGTGATGCCGCCGGCCTCAGCCGGGCCAGGCTTTGGCCGGTCTGATCCAGAATCACCATCCCGGCGTCATCCGCCTTGATCTCGAACGCTGGCGCCGGCGCGGGATTGTCCGCGGCGGGTTGCAACTGCACGGTGGCGGTGTCCGCCAGCGGAATATCCGCCGGCCAGACGCCGCTCAGGGACGCCCATTGCACGCTCCCATCCGGCCAATGCGCGACCGGCGCCACGGCGGCCGGAATCGCCCGACCGCCCACCGCCGCGTTCAAGCCTTCCGGCGGCAGCACCAATTTGCCCCGGGGAAATGGCACGGCCTGGTAAAAAGCGACGGCCAGGCCCGCCGCCTGCGCCTTGATGCAAGCCGGTACGGGATGCAGGTTAACAGCGATCGCCGGCAGCGGGACGGAAGCCGGCGGTTGCGGTGCGGCGGAGAGCAACTGCGCGCCGGCGATCAGCGCCGCGCCAACCAGTGCAAGGCGGATAACGGCTTGAATCATATTGAAGGCAGCAGTCAAAACATCCCTCAAGTATTCCGCCGGCCGGGCCGACCCGGCCGTGATTTCAACCTGCCAGGCGGATGTGTCATTTCGGCGGCGGCGCGCAGGAATCGCCTTCCACCAGCGCAACCGGCAGCCGCAACTCAACCCCCTTGCCCGGCGCCAGCATGTCCAACACACGGTACGCCAGCCGGCCCGATTCCATCCGGTCAAAGGCAATGGTCGTCAGCCGCGGCGCCAGGAATGGCGCCAATTCCTGGCGATTGTCAAATCCGGCCACGGATATATCTTCCGGAACGCGCAGTCCCGCCTGCCGGGCCCGGCTAAGAAACTCGGCGGCCGTGCCGTCATTGACGCATAGAATCGCCGTGGGACGCGGCGAACTGGAAAGCAAACTTTCAATGGCGGCATTTTTGCCCTCGCCGCCGTCATACAAAGCCAGGCATCCCGGATGTATCGGCAGCCCCAGTTCCAGCATCGCCAGACGGTATCCCTGCGCGCGTTCAAAACGGCCGGCATTGGAGGTCGGCCCTCCCAGGAACGATATTCTTGTATGACCCATGCCGTGCAAATGCCGCACCAGCAGACGCATGCCCCGAATGTTGTCCGGAATAATCGTGGCGCCCGGAACATCCGTAAGCGGCCCGCCGATTATCGCCATCGGTATTTTGCGAGCGGCCTCCGCCACCTGCGCGTGAAAAGAGTATATATCCCCCGCCACGATCAGCTTGGATGGCGGGTGATTTCCGAAAGCCGCCAGCGGATCGTCAAATGCCTCGCGCCGTTCATCCACGCAAACAGTCATGACCGTCGCGCCGGCAGCTTGCGCCTCCCGGGAAACACCTTGCAGAATTTCCGCATTGCTGCCGGACCGCTCGAATGGCGAAGGCGTGTAGCCAAGATATACCAGGCCCACCGCCGGCGCATTCCGGGCCAGCATACCCGCGGCATGCTGCCTGACGAAATTACCCCGACCTCGAATGCGCAACAACAAACCCATTCCCGCCAATTCCGCCAGGGCCCGGCGTACCACTTCGCGGCTGACATCATATTGCCCGGCAATATCACGCTCGTTCGGCAATTTGCCGGATTGGCCGTAGTAATTTTCCGCAATCTGCCGCTTCAACATATCCGCAATCTGCATGTAAAGCGGCAAACCTGATTTTCTTTTTAAGCTCTCGGCCATAATTCAACCTGCAAATGTCTGTTAAAACCATAACCAATATTATGAATCTGTCAACCACAAAATTTACAAACATCATCGCCATTCTTATTCATTTGCTTACAAATACTTACCACACAAACAATTTCGCCAAAAACATATTATAATGCCATACCTGATATAGACTTGATCTTACAGGCATTGGGATGAACTGAACACCGTTCGGCTACGACAGAAAACCGGATTCCGCTATAGCAGCGCCACGGCGCGGCGCATTCCGGATGCCGAAAAATCAACGGCGGGCGGGAGGCTGGGCAAGGACTGACTGAATGCTGCGGCGCATTCCGGCGATAAATTGCGCTTCACCGAATTGCCCGGCATGGCGGCGGATGGCGTTTGCATCCCACTGGATTTTGGAGCATTTTTCCACGGCCTCCTGCAGCGATTCGGGCGTTTGTTCGCGGAAAAAAACGCCGGTCAGACCGTCGGCCACCGTTTCCGCTGCGCCGCCTTTGCCGAAGGCCACCACCGGCCTGCCGCAAGCCTGGGCTTCCACCGGCACCAAACCGAAATCTTCTTCCCCGGGGAATATCAAAACGCGGCAGCCGCGGTATAATTCCAGCAAGCCTGCGTCCGGCACGCGGCCCAGGAACTCAATATTGCGGCAGGCGCCGGCCAAATCCCGCAGGGCGCGGTATTCCGTGCCGGCGCCGGCGATCTTCAAAGGCGCGCCGGAGCGGGCATAGGCGCGCACCGCCAGGTCCAAACGCTTGTACGGCACCAGCGCGGAAACCGCCAGGTCATACCCGCCGCGTCCGCCGGCGCCATCCGGGTCCGGGGTCCAATATCCTGTATTGACCGGCGGATAAACCACGTCGGCGTCGCGGCCGTAGAACTGCTTAATCCGCGCGCGCACGTGGCGGCTGAGCGTGACGAACCGGTCCACACGCGCCCCGGCGCGCAAATCCCACCGGCGCAAGCCCGCCAGCAACGGCCGCAGCAACATCCGTTTCAGGGGATTGGCGCCGAAATATTCCTCGTAAAACACCCAGGCATAGCGCATCGGCGTAAAGCAATAACACAGATGGCGCGCGCCGGCCGGAGGAATGACTCCCTTGGCCACGCAATGGCTCGTGCTGATTACCAGGTCCACCGGATCAATCTGCAACCTCTCCACCGCGGCGGGGAAGGCGGGCAAAAACCAGCGGTACCGCCGGGTGATGCCGGGAATGCGCTGCAAGGGCGATACGTGCACGGAATGGCTGCGGATCCGTTCCGATACCGCATCCGGCGCATAGACCAGGGTGTAAATCGGGGCGGCGGGAAACATGCGGCACAGGGTTTCCAGCACGCGCTCGCCCCCGCGCATGCCGGTGAGCCAGTCATGCGCCAAAGCCACCCGCGGAAACTCGTCGGCCGGGCCAGTCATTATTTTTTCAGGATTTTTTTGAACTCGCGCGTCAGCAGCGGAAGGATCTTGAACAAGTCCCCGACCAACCCATAAGTCGCCACGTTGAAGATCGGCGCATCCTTGTCTTTGTTGATGGCCACTATGATATCGGCGGAGGACATGCCGGCCAGGTGTTGAATCTGACCGCTGATGCCGCAGGCGATGTAAATTTTCGGACAAACCGTCTTGCCGGTCTGGCCGACCTGGTGGGAATAAGGAATCCAGCCGGCATCCACTGCCGCGCGGGACGAGCCAACGCCGGCGCCAAGCACTTCCGCCAACTCGCGCACCAGGGCAAAATTTTCCGGCGCCTGCAGGCCGCGTCCGCCGGAAACGATGATGTTTGCCTCGGCGATATTCATCGTCGTCTCCCGCTCAGCCTCGAAACGCAGCCGGCGCGTCCGGGAACGCAGCAGTTCGGCGGCAATCTGTTCCACGATCGTTTCCCCGGCGCGGCCCGGGGTCGGCACGGCTTCCTTCATGACCTTGTGCCGGACGGTCGCCATCTGGGGCCGGTGGTTCGGGCTGATGATCGTCGCCATGATGTTGCCGCCGAAAGCCGGGCGGGTTTGCAGCAGGTTGCCGGTTTCCGGATCAATCGCCAGGCCCGTGCAATCCGCCGTCAAGCCGGCATTGACCGGCACGGCCACGCGTGAGACAAGACTCCGGCCGATGGTGGTGGCGCCGCATAGCATGATCGCCGGTTTGTGCCGCCGGATCATGTCCACCAGCACGGCAGCATACGGTTCGTCCTGGAAATACGCCAATTCCGGCCGGTCCGCCAGGTACACCTTGTCCGCGCCGCGCTGCGTCAGTTTCGCCGCCTGCGCCTGCACGTTGTGGCCCAGCAGGACGGCGCAGAGCGACATGTTCAGCGCATCGGCCAGTTTGCGCCCCTCGCCCAGCAACTCGTAGGTGATGGACTGGATCACGCCGTCTTTCTGCTCGGCAAACACCCACACATCGCGGTAGCCGCTCAAGTCCCGCTGCGGCGCTTCTTCCTTGCGGATTTCGATGGCTTGAAACCGTTTGCAGGCCTCAACGCAGGCGCCGCACAAAGTGCATTTGCTCAAATCAATCACCGCCAGACGCTCCCGCAACTGGATGGCGCCAAAAGGGCAAGCCTTGACGCACAAGCCGCAGCCGACACATTTTTCAGCAATGACAACTATCGGGTCCATGAGGTAAAATCCTTTGCCGGTTAAATTTTTATGACGCGGCCGCGATCACGGCGTCTTTGAGCTTTTCGGCCAGCTTGGCGGCCATTTCCGCCGGCTCGCCCGCAAACACTTCGCCGCCGCCGCGCGGCGGAGGGTTGAAAATTTTCACCACTTTCGTGGGCGATCCGTTCAATCCCAGGCGTTCGGGGTCGCAGGCCATGTCGGCCGCCTTCCAGTGGGCAATCACCGCTTTCCTGGCGGCCAGTTTCCCCTTGAGCGACGGCAGCCGCGGCTCGTTGATTTCCTTGACCACGGTCAGCACACAGGGCAGCGGGCTTTCAATCACTTCAAACCCCTCTTCCAGGAGGCGTTCCGCCACAATGCGGTCGGCGCCGATTTCCTCGATCCGGCGAACGTAAGTGATTTGCGGCAAGTCCAGGTGGGCAGCGATGCCCGGCCCTACCTGCGCCGTATCCCCGTCCGCCGCCTGCTTCCCGCAAAGTATCGCGTTGAAATCGCCGATCTTGCGCAAGGCCATGGCCAGGGTATAACTCGTGGCCCAGGTATCGCTGCCGGCAAAGGCGCGGTCCGACACCAGGATGCCCTGGTCCACGCCCATGGAAATCGCCTCGCGCAGCGCGCTCTCGGCCTGCGGCGGCCCCATGGTCAGGGCAGTCACTTTGCCGCCGGTTTTTTCTTTCAGACGCACCGCCTCTTCAATGGCATACATATCGAACGGATTGATGATCGAAGCCACGCCTTCGCGGATCAAGGTATTGGTCTTCGGATCAATCTTTACGTCCGCCGTATCCGGCACCTGTTTGATACAAACTACAAAATGCATGATAATTTCATTCCTCCCGCATAAACGCCCGCTGCTTTGCATCGTCGGCCTTCCCGCCGGAGCGGCTGCCGGATGCCGACCCGGCGGCTCCGCCAGACCGACGGAAATCGCAATATTGTATCCTTTCAGCGTTGGTTTGCAAGAATCAAAATTATTGCCGCGGCATTCAGCCTTTGATAAATTAGCCGGCATGCGCACTTTAAAGGGCATGGCTTGCGGACTTTTCCTGCTGGCGGTTTGCAGCGGCATCCTGCTGGTTTCAGATTGGCGCCGCCGGGCGCAGCCTGCCTCCATGATACCCGCGGTTTCGATTTTTAAATTTTCCAGCCGCAACGTCCTGGATGAAAGCGTCCGCGGCTGCCTGGACGGCCTGTCTGACCGCGGTTACCGCCACCGCCGGACTTTGCGCGCAAGGATTTACAATGCCGAGTCGGACCTCCCTACGGCCAATGCCATCGCCCGCGCCATCCTCGAAGACGGCTGCCGCCTGGCCATTACTTTCAGCACGCCTGCCTTGCAGGTCATGGCCGGCGCCAACCAGGCCGGCAAGGTAGTCCACCTTTTCGGCACGGTAACCGATCCCTATCTGGCGGGAGTCGGACTGTCGCGCGCCCATCCTGAACAAAGGCCGCCGCACCTGGCGGGCATCGGCACGTTTCAGCCAGTCAAGGAAGTCTGGCGCCTGGCGAAAAAAACCAACCCGCGCCTGGCAACCGTGGGCGCAGTCTGGTGCACCGCGGAAACCTGTTCGGCGGCCTGCACGGCCCTGGCGCGGGAAGCGGCCGGCGAACTTGGAATAAAGCTTGTGGAAATGCCGGTAAGTTCCTCCACCGAAATCTCCGATGCCGTCCGCGCCCTGCTAACCTGCGGCGTCGAAGCCATCTGGATCGGCGGCGACAACATTGTTGAACTCGCCGCTCCAAATGTCATTGAACTGGCTTTGCAGGCGGGCGTGCCGGTGTTCGCCAACGCGCCCGACCATGCGGAGCACGGAGCCCTGCTGGCGCTGGGGGCGGATTATTACCAGGTCGGCCGCACCGTCGGCGGCCTGGCGGCGGATGTTCTGGAAGGCCGGTTGCCGTCAACCATCCCCGTCGAAAACGTAGTGCCGCCGCTGCTGTGGATCAACACCAATATCCTGGCCCGCCTGCGCGCCCCGGATCAGTGGCGGCCCCCGCGGGAAATCATGGACCAGGCCGCCCGGATCATCGTCGCCGTATCGCCACCGCCACCGTAAATCCCCGCCGGACGCGCGGGGGGCGGGCAATCTCCGTGGGAACCATAAAAATATTTGCAGGCCCATCTCCCCGCATGCTATACTCACCCGCAATGTATACGCTGACGGACATCGCCGCGCCCGGCCGCCTGGATGGCGCGGGAGCTGAAACCCTGTCGCATCAACTGGATGAAGCCATCCGCGCCGGACGTTACCGTATCCGGATTTCGCTCCGGGCAACCGCCTTCCTCAGTTCGGCCGGCATCCGCGCCTTGCTGATCTATCGCCGCCAACTGGAGCAATTGGGCGGCAGCCTGGCTGTTGCCGAAGCCAGCGCCATGAGCCGCGCGACCCTCGATTTGAGCGGACTGGCGTCCCTGATGGATGCATCTTTACCCCCCGCGGCGTCGGCTTCGGCAACCCCCGCCGCGCCCCGCCGGGCGCACGCCAATCAATTGAATTTAGAAATTGAAACGCTGGACGCGGGGAAGTTGACCGGGGTTCGCATCGGCCGCCCGGAATTGCCGGCCCGGCCGTCTGCGGACAACGCTCCGCTGACGCGTTTAACGCTGGCCGAGGACTTTTACGGCGTCGGCCTGGGCGCCTTCGGGCCGCCGGACGAATGCCGGAGCCGGATCGGCGAGTTGATCTGCGCCGCCGGCACGGCGGTTACCAGGGCCGCCGACTGTAAAGTCCCCGATTACATGATCAGCCAACCGCGCCTGGCGCCGGAAATTCACGTGTTATATGCCGCCGGTTTCCAGGGAAGGTTTGCAGCGCTGGCCCGGTTCCGCCCTGACGCGGATGCCGCGGATGCGCCCCTCGCCGCCCTGCTGCAAACCTTGCTCTCCGCCAATTCCTGGCCCGCCATGGGCTTTGCCATCGTCGCCGAAATCAGCGGGCTGGTCGGCGCAGCCATCATCCGCGCGCCGTCCGCCGCGGGTTCGGGCGGCGATTTTTTCGATTTCCCGGCCCTGCGCGAACGCCTGGAGTACACCGCCGAGCCGGAGTACGGCCGCGACCTGGCCGTGGCGGTCGGGGTGGCCTTCCGGGATGCGCCGTCCGGCGCTTGGCAGCCCTTTGTGCGGCCTGACGGAGCGGACAATTTTTTCGCGCATATCCACGCCGCCGTGTTCGCTTATCGGGCGCTGCCGGCCGGCGCGCCGGACTTCGCCGCGGTCTTCCGGGAATTGCTGGAAAAATCGCAAGTGCGCGCCGTGCTCCACCTGATCCATGACCGCCGCCCGGCCGCCGGCCTGGGCGACAGCCGGTTCCGGCATGGCATGGTCTGGTGCGGGCCGCTTATTTGATGAAATGCAATGAACCTCTTGCTTGGCTCCTTGACTATCGGATTGATCCTCAGCCTGCTGGCCTGGGGTGTTTATATTTCCTTCCGCATTTTTTCCTTCCCGGACATGACCGCCGATGGCTCGATTGTGATCGGCGCCGCTGTCGCCGCCCGGCTGCTGACGGCGGGCATGCCTCCCCTGCCCGCCACGCTGCTGGGAGCTTCGGCCGGCATCCTGGCGGGCCTGGCCACGGGAATACTGCATACCCGCTTTAAAATCAACGGACTGCTGGCCGGCATCCTGGTGATGACGGCGCTGTATTCCGTCAACCTGCACATCATGGGCCGCAGCAATCTGCCGCTCCTGTCAGTCCGCACGATGATGACGGACGTGGATGCGCTGGCGGAGGCTGCCAGCGGCGGCCGCGTTGAATTCAATCTCGGCGGCTGGCCGGTGGCGCGGCAGGACCTGGCCGCGTTCATTGCATCCGCGGCCGTCACCGCGCTGATGGCCGGACTGCTCCTGTGGTTTTTCCGCACGCGGATGGGCAGCGCCATGCGGGCTACGGGCGACAACCCTCAAATGATCCGGGCGCTGGGCGGCAATACCGACCGGCTGATGATTATCGGACTGGCCCTGTCCAACGGCGTCATCGCGCTGTCCGGGGCGCTGCTGGCGCAATACCAAGGATTTGCCGATGTGCAGATGGGCTTGGGAATGCTGGTTTGGGGGCTGGCCAGCGTTATCATCGGCGAATCGCTGATGCAGTCGCGCCGGGTGGCGCCGGCAATAATCGGCGCGGTCATGGGGTCGCTCCTGTTCCGCCTGCTGGTGGCCATTGCGCTGCGGTGGGGGCTGAATCCCAATGATTTGAAATTGATCACGGCGATTTTCGTGCTGGCGGCCCTGATCCTCCCCAAATTGAAATCGGGCAATATGCGCGCGTTGAAATTAAAAACCTGATCGGCGTGTTCCGGCCGGCGGGGAACCTCCCGCTCCGCTCCGCCGGCGGCCGGCGCCGCTGCCGCCAAACCAATATATGCTGCAAATCGAATCCATCATCAAAACCTTCAATCCCGGCACCCCCGACGCTGTCCGCGCGCTGGACGGCGTCGGATTGTCCATCCAGGCCGGTGAATTCGTGGTTGTCATCGGCACCAATGGTTCGGGCAAATCCACCCTGCTGAATGCCGTGGCAGGGGTTTTCGTGCCAGATGCCGGCCGCATCAGGCTGGACGGACGCGACATCACGCGCTGGCCGGAACACCGCCGGGCGCGCTTGATTGGCCGGGTATTCCAAAACCCCTTCAGCGGCACATCCCCCAATCTCACCATTGCCGAAAACCTGGCCCTGGCCTCCCGGCGCGGCCTCTCGCGCGGACTGGGCTGGAACCTGACCCGCAAACTGATCGAAGAATGCCGCACGCGCGTTTGCGCTTTGAATATGGGGTTGGAAGACCGGCTTGCCGCCGAAATCGGCGTGCTTTCCGGCGGCCAACGCCAGGCCTTGACGCTCTTGATGGCCGCCTGGCGCAAACCTCAACTATTGCTGCTGGACGAACACACCGCCGCGCTGGACCCCAAGACCGCCGATCACATCGCGCGCCTGACCGATCAAATCGTGCAACGCGGCCAATTGACAGCGCTGATGGTGACCCACTCCATGCAGCAAGCCGTCAACCTCGGCTCCCGGGTGGTGATGATGCATCGCGGCCGGATAGTTTTCGAGGCGGCCGGCGCCGACAAGCGGCGCCTGCGCGTGGAACACCTGCTGGAAAAGTTCCAGGCCTTGCGCCGCGCCGACCGCCTGGACGCCGGCGCCGCGGAATTATTGCGCCGAACGTATGTCTGACGCGCGCATCCGGCGTGGCATCATACCCGGCAAAAAAGCCGCAGCCTCAAGCGGACTTGAAGCTGCGGCCTGGAAATGGTGCACCCGAGAGGAGTTGAACCTCCACGGCCTTGCGGCCACAAGGACCTGAACCTTGCGTGTATGCCAATTTCACCACGGGTGCATGGCGGAAATGCGTTATTAAATATCACAACCCGCCGGCGCCCGTCAATTAAAAATGCATAATTATTGTTCACAGACTCACTTCAATAAATGCGCCAGCAGACCTTCCGCGCGCGCGGCGGCCAGCCAGCGCAACTCCCGGCGCCGCATGCGCCGCCGGTCGGCATCGGTATAATCGCCGCTGCCGGCCAGATGGTCGGCTCCATGGGCGAGATACAAAGCCAACTCGGCGTCGGCGCCGCCGCGGCGCCCTTCCCCGATCTCGCAAGCGCGCTGGACATTGACGAATATCTCGCCCTGCCATTTCCCGCCCGACGGCCCCGCAGGCGCCGCGAAACTGATGACATCCGTCGCGTGTTCGTGATCAAGATACAGGCGGTTGATCCGGGCAATACCCTCGTCGTCCAACAGCACAACGGATACGCCCAGCCATGCCCGGCGCGGATTAAGAAGCGCGGTTTGAACCATCAGGCGCTGCATCAACAGCCGCAACCGGCTTGGACTGGTCCGCTGCGCGGTTTGAGTCTGGTTTATTGCGATTTTCATCAGTGGGATACGAAATGCGCCCGTGCAGCATATTGGTCAGGGTGAAAACGAAGGCGCGCTGCAATTGCTTCAATTCCGCCATAGTCAAATCGCACGCATCCAACTGGCCGTCGCGCAGCCGCTCTTCCATGATGTCGCGCACCAGCCCCTCAATGCTTGACGGTGTGATTTTAGCCAGAGAACGCGACGCGGCTTCAATGGAATCGGCCAGGCAGAGCACCGCCGTCTCAAGCGCCCGGGGCTTGGGACCGGGATAGCGGAAATCGTCCGGTTCCGGCAGCGCCTGCCCGGCATCCGGAGCGTTGCTGGCGGCCTTGTGATAGAAAAAAGAAACCATGCCCGTGCCATGGTGCTGCTCAATGCCGTCCAGCACCGGCTGCGGCAATTTATGGCGCAAGGCCAGGTTGACGCCTTCCTTGACGTGGGAAATTATTACCAGGCAACTCATGCGGGGCGTCAAGTCGTCATGGGGATTGCCGCGAAACTGGATGTTTTCAGCAAAGAAATCCGGCTTCACCAGTTTGCCGATATCGTGAAAGTAGGCGGCAATGCGGGCGCGCAGGGCATTGCCGCCCACCGCCAGCGCGCCGGCCTGGGCGAGATTCGCCACCATCAGGCTGTGCTGATATGTTCCGGGCGCTTCAATGGCCAGGCGTTTCAAAAGCGGATGTTCCATGTCCGCCAGTTCCAGCAGGGAGATATCGGTGGAGATGTTGAACACCAGTTCCAGCAACGGCAGCAGCAGCAGTGTCGCCAGCGCGGCCAGCAATCCGCCGACCAGGCTGAACAGGCAGTTTCGCAGCAATATTTCGCCCAACTGGTGGGCGGCCAGCCCGAATCCCAGGGCGCAAGCCATGCCGGCCAGTCCCGCCAGCAGGCCCAGGCGGAAAATCGCCAACCGCGTCCTTGCGCGGCGGGCGCATCCCACGACCAGTAGCCCCTGGAACGCGCCGGTGATGAATACCGGCAAACTGTAATCGGCCAAAATCGCCGCCGCCATCGCGGTCCAAACGGCTGCAACCGCCGCCGGCAATGATCCCAGCAAAATAGCGGAGAGCATGGGCGTCAATGCCAGTGGCAACATGAATGCCACCGCGCCCTGGGCCAGCCAGGGCGCACTGCGTCCGGCAACCAGCAGCCAGAGCGACGGGACCAGCGTAAACAGCGACAATACCCACAGCAACAATGTCCGCCGGTTGCCCTCGGCTTCCGGCAAAGGCGCCGCCAGGCGCAGGAAAAAAGCCGCGGCCATCACGGCAAACAACAGGATCACGCCGTCGCCGGAGCGGCGCACCAGCCATTGCACGCGGCCGGCGCGGGTTTGCAGGGCGCATTGGTATGACCGCAAAACCGCCGCGGCTTCCATCGTCAGGATCTCACCGCGCGCGGTTAGCAATTGCCCGGCCGCGATCCGGCCGGCGCCGGGCGCAGCGGAAGGCCCGTCAAAATCAATAACCGCCCGGATCGTTGCTTCCGCCGCAGTCCCCGGCATGATCTCCGCGGGCAACTCGGGAAAATCCACCGCCCGCAAGGCCATCACCGTCAACCAGATCAGCCACCATACAAACAGGCCGAAACCGGAACGCTCCCATAACCGCGCGCCTGGCGGTTCGGCGCCGCGCGGCGGCGAAGGCCGCCGCCGGCGTGTTTTCTTGGCCAACCGGTTGATCCATTGCCAGGTCATGAAGGGATTAATGTTCTCAT
>CAYXEK010000070.1:0-3588 GCA_964463985.1 uncultured Verrucomicrobiota bacterium | reverse complement strand
TTCAAAAGCTGAATCTGGTTTTACGGTTTTACGTCATAACAACCAACACTGAACACCGAAAGTGCGGCTCAGGCGGATGCCAGGTATTGGGCGGCCGCGCGCGACAGCGCGCTGTAAATTTCCGTCCGGCGGGCAGGTGCGCGGTCGAGAGTGGTGACGCGGAATCCCGGCCAGGGCGAATCAAAATCGGTGGCAGGCACAACGCAAATCCCGGTGGATGCCAGCAGGTAAAAGGCAAAGCGTTTATCCAAGGGCAGCCCCGGGGCGGCGACTAAATGCTCGATATGCCGGCGCACGGCCGCATTGGCTATGGGCAGCGTCTGGCGCGGATTAAGCGCGTCATTTTCGAACAGGGCGGTCATGTAAAAAGCGCCCTGGATACGGCTGACCCGCAAGCCCGGCCGGGCAGACAAAATATCGTAAATCTGATCGCTGGTCTCCTTCAAGCCGGCGATATATTCTCCCAGCCATGCGGAATACAGGGAGTGGGAATAAATCCGCGGCAAGGCCATCTGCGGCAAGGTGGTGGCGCATACTTCCACCATCATGGCCTGTTTGAAGCTTTCAAAAAATGCCGCATATGATTGATTCAGATCCGTATTGTGGAACTCCATCCATCCGCACCGCGCTCCAGGCCATGGCACATCCTTGGACAGGCCGCGCATGACCACCAGCGGCACGCGCCGGCCGGCTAATTCCGTCACATGCACATAGCGGCCCGGCGGGAATACCATGCGGAAATATACTTCGTCGGAAATCAATAACAGGCGGTACCGTTCCGCCAGGGCCACAATTGCCTGCAGCATTTCCGCGCAGTATACCGCGCCGGTGGGATTGTTGGGATTGATCAACAAAATGCCGACCACTTCCGGGTGCCGCTTGATTTGCGACTCAAGATGGTCCAGGTCCGGTTGCCAGCCCCGCTGAGGATCCAGGCGGTAGCCGATAGATTCGCTGCCGGCGTGAAAGCGCTCGCTGGAAATATGCGCCGGATAACCGGGATTCGGCTGAATGATCCGGGCGCCGGCGGCCAGCATGCGGTAAAAAATGCCGATGCCCGCCCCCAGGCCGTTGGTGAAAATCACGTGTTCGGCATCCAAGCCGCTGGCAGGCGCCAGTTGCCGTGATTGTTCCGCCACCCAATGCCTGGTCGCAAGATTGCCGCGCGAATGCGTATAGCCGAAAGACGGATCGGCATCCTGATTGATCAAATCACAAAGAACGGCTCTGACGAACTCCGGCACATGCCAGCCCTTGGCGACAGGATCGCCGATGTTTTCCCAGGAAAATTTCTTTCCCGGATCAAGCCGATCGAGCACGCAAGAAAGCTCGACTATTTCGCGGATGCCGTACCTTATCAGACCGGCCTTTGGATTATGGATGGGCGCGCGCATTTATACGGCGTCCTCCATCGCCCGGGCAGCGGACAGCAAGCGTTCCCATAATTCGCCCAAAGCCTGCGGAATGACCTTTACTTCCGCCAGCACCGGCATGAAATTCGTATCCCCGTTCCAACGCGGTACAATGTGCAGATGGATATGCTCCTTTAACCCGGCACCGGCGGCCGCGCCCTGGTTGATCCCGATGTTGAACCCGTCGGGACGCATCACCTTCCTCAGCCAGACGCAAGCCCGGCCCGCCAGCCCCAGCATTTCCAGGTGTTCTTCCGGTTGCATGCTTTCCACTCCGTCCACGTGGCGGTAAGGGGTAACCATCAGGTGCCCGTTGTTGTATGGGTAGCGGTTCATCAATACAGCGCAGTGGCGGCCGCGGCGCAAAACGAGATTTTCCCGGTCGGCCTTGCTCCCCAGAATATCGCACAGGAAACAACCCGGCTGGTTTGATTTTAAAATGTATTCCATGCGCCAGGGCGCCCAGATGCGTTGCATGCCGTTATCAACTTGCAATTGCCTTGTTTTTTGGTAGACTGCCGTTTACTTTTACCACTAATCGCCAATCACGGCAAGGGATATTTACAGCATGGCCACCAAACGCTCCCGGAACGCCGCCGCCCCGGCTGCCCCGCCCCCGACCGGCCAATCATGCCAAGCCTGGCTGATGATCGGCCCCGACGACTTTCAACTTGACAACCTGGCGCACCGCCAGGTTGACCAGTTGCTGCCGCCGGCGGAACAAGCGTTCGGCCTGGAAACCTTCGATGCCGCGGCCGGCACGGTGAGCGAAGCCGCGGCGGTTTTGCGCCGCATCCTGGAAACCCTGCGCACCCCGGCCATGTTCGCCAAGCGGCGCCTGGTTTGGGCGCGGAACGCCGCCTTCCTTGACGATAAAATCATCAGCCGCGGCAAGGAAGTTGTTCCCCTGGTCGACGCCCTGGCGGAATTGATTGCCGCCGGGTTGCCGCCGGACCAATACCTGATTATCACATCCTCCGGCGTCCAGGCCAAATCGGCATTGGCGAATGCCTTTGACAGGCACGGCGCCCTGCTCCGCCAGGAAGCCGCCAAGCCCTGGCGCCGCCAGGAAGAATCGCTTGCCCATGCCGCCCGGGAACTCCAGCAGGCCGGGCTTGCCGCCAGTCCCGCAACCGTGGCGAAACTGGTGGACCGCGCCGGCGGGGATCCGCGCCGGCTTCACCAGGAAATCCTCAAGCTGGCCATCTACCTCGGAACTCGCAGGCAGGTGGAGCCGGGCGATATCGGCGAAATTATTTCCGCCACCCGCGACTATTTCGTGTGGGACCTGGAGGATGCCGCCGCCCAGGGAAATTTGGCCAAAGCCCTGGCCATCCTGCGGCGTCTGCTGTTTCAAAGGGAAGACCCGATCCGCCTGGTCAACACCCTGGAAACGCGGTTCCGGTACCTTTTAATTCTCGAGGAAGCCGTGCGGCAAGGCTGGATCAGCCCCCGGCCGGGCAAAGTTGCCGGCGGCGCCGCCCTGCCGCCTCAACTTTCGAAAGTGTTTGAGGGCGACCGGCGGATGGCAAACCCATACACGCGCAATATCCTGGCGCAACAAGCTGCCAGGTTCAGTTCCGCCGCGCTGCTGCGCGCGCGCCGGGATATTCTGGCAACCCGCCAACTGATTGTTTCGAGCCGCACCCCTCCCGCCTTGATTATGGAACTGCTGATCATCAGGTTGTCACGCCATGCCGCCGCCGCCAGGACGAGGCGCGGCGCTGATGACTGAAAGTAAAATCATGAAAAACCCAGACCAGCATCACGCCGAAATGGGACGGAGCAAGTGGTGGCGGGAAGCCTGGCACGCAAGGCCGGGATGCGTTAGATGGCGCTGACCACCAAGCATAACGATGGTTGCTGCCTGTTTGATTCGCGCCTGCAAACTGCGGGCGATGCATGCCGGCGGATTGCTTCATATCCTGGCGGAGGCGGCAAGCGCAACCCGCGCCGGCTGGCATGAACTGATGTCCGATGTCCGGGCATGGGGCGTCTGGCGCCTGCAGAACCACAAGCAGCCGCGGAGATAACCCGGCATGAGCGTCCGGCATCATCGCAGCCCGCGGACACCGCGCCCATCCAAGGGCGCATCTGCGACCAGTTACAACATGGAGCGTTCAAACACAGAAACAGCCCGGCTCACCCGGAGGGTTCGCCCCACCGGCCGAACACC
>CAYXEK010000069.1:14148-17541 GCA_964463985.1 uncultured Verrucomicrobiota bacterium | reverse complement strand
TGTACACGCGGCCCTGGCGCATGCGGAACCGGCGGTTGAAGGCCACCTGGTCCTCCCGGCCAAGGCCGGCGGAGAGAACCGCCTCCTGCTTGCGGCGGTCGGCTTCCACAATGGCGGTAACTACCTGGCAGGCCAGCCATTCGACATATAATCCGTTAATCTCCGGCGACAGGTCCAGCGCCAGCCGTTTAATGAACGCCGGCGCGCGCGCAAATGTCGCCGGCATCTGCCCCAAGGTGCAGGGGCCGTTATGGGTATGCGATGCGGCTACCAAAACGGCGGCGCCGGGAATGCCGCAACGCTGCTCCACTTCCGCGCGCACGCGCCGGATAAATGGATCGGAGGGGAGCGCACATAAGTCCACCCCCACCAGAGCTGTGCGGTTTTGGCCGTCGTCAAAAACTGCCGCGCGCGCAAATAAACGATCATGCAGCGATGCGAGCGTCATCTTGGTGTAACAGCCAGCGCGTTCCATGCCAATTGGCGGCGTGATGTCGGTCTGATAAAATCCTGTTTGCATGTCGTTCCCCGGGGGGGTTCAATGATCATTATTTGCACTATCACCCACGCGGACAAACTGGACGTTCACCCAGCTTGTTCCTTGATTTGCAGCATATCATTACATAAAGCAGGGAAATAATCTTGCTTTAT
The DNA here is from genome assembly GCA_964463985.1 of uncultured Verrucomicrobiota bacterium. GTDB lineage: Bacteria > Verrucomicrobiota > Kiritimatiellia > JAAZAB01 > JAAZAB01 > JAXGPF01. The sequence goes on along the minus strand of CAYXEK010000069.1, from coordinate 16,890 downwards.
TTTATAATATTTTTGCACTATATTCTCCTCTAATGCAAACGCTGCAAACCACGGCTCAACTGGCTCGCTGGCGGGAATGCGTCCCGACCGGCCGGTTATATAACGTCCATGAAATCCGGCAGCAGGCCGCCCCGCCCAGCCATGCGTCCCCGCTGCATGCGCACGATTTCGCGGAGGTTTTCTGGGTCAGCCAGGGCAGTTGTGCGCATTGCATCAACGGCACGGAACAGGTCATGCACGCCGGGGAACTGTGCCTGATCCGGCCGCGGCGCGACACCCATTCCTTGCGGATGCCGCACGGCATGTTGAAATTATTCAACGTGGCCTTCCCCGATGCCATTTTGCGCGATTTATGCCGGCGCTACCCAGCCTTGAACGGATTATGGCGCCCAGCCAAAGCGCAACCGACGGTGATACGCCTGACGGAAGCCGAACTGCAGTGGATGGACGGCGCCGGCGCCGAATTGCTGCAGGCCGCTCAAGACCGGATGCGGCTGGATTGTTTTCTGCTGGGGCTGACTAACTCCATCCGGCGAAGCCAGGCCGATCCATGGCGCGCCTGCCCGCCCTGGCTGCAGGAAGCCGCGCGCGAGATGCGGCAGCCCGCGAACCTGGCGGCCGGCCTACCGGCCTTGTTCAATCTTTGCCGCCGTTCGCCGGCACACGTTGCGCGAATGCTGAAAAAACATACCGGCCTGACGCCTTCGGACTTGGTTAACCAGGCCCGGATGGAACACGCCGCCGCCCAGTTAAATTATGCCGGGGCCAAAATTCAAACCATTGCCCTGGACTGCGGGTTCAACAGCCTATCGTATTTTTACCGGGTATTCCGCCGCCGCTATGGGATGACGCCGCGCCGCTACCGCCGGCTGCATGCCAGCATTCCCGCGCAGATGGGGTTGGCGTGAAACAGGCTGCTGCCAATCCAGGATCGGCAAACTTACTTCACCAGGAATAATGAGCCGGAAGAATAATATTCATAACAGCCCATATCCACGCGGCGGGTGAACCGGTCCAGGCGGGCATGCCCGTCCAAATCCACGGCCACGGCCATCCATTCCAGGTTGGTTCCGGTATTGACGCAGGGCGAATCGGCGCGCAACCGGAAATCCCAGGCGCCGGCATCCATGTCGGGGGCGAATGCGACAAACTGCGGGTCATCTACCGTATTGTGGACACCATAAGGGTCCATCGAAGGCGCAATGCAGGAATTGTTGCAGATCAGGTAGGATGTGCCTCGATAAAAATTGGAATAACCGCCGCCCAAACCATTTTCGTTGAAATACATCACGCAATTCTCCACCACCGTTGTCGCAGGAATACCGACATACACGCCGCCGCCATAATTCGGGGCATAGTTGCTGACGATTGTGGAATTCTGGAAAACATTCCCGGTGCCTTGATAAACATACACGCCTCCGGCATAAGCCCCCGTGGTCACATTGCCGGCGATAAGGCAATTACGCAAGCTGATGTCTTTGCCCAGCCAAAGCATGACTCCGGCAGCCATGGTGGAAACGTTGTCCGTGATCCGGCAATTTTCCACCAGGCCGGTGTAGTTGATATACAGGCCGCCGCCGCCGCGGTTATGGCCAAGGCCATGGCCCAGGTTGCCGGCAATATCCGAATATCTGCAAGTCGCATTATCTAAATACAAGCCGCCGCCATAGCCGGCAACGTTGCTCGCCACAGTGCAATGCTCGGCAACAGGGCCATAACGCAGGTACAGCCCGCCGCCGATGGAGCCGCCGGTAAAATATGAAATGTTGCCGTTAACTGTGCAATACTCCGCCGTAAACAGCGCGCCTTCGACAAACATGCCCGCGCCATGGGAATTATTGGAGTTGGCGGAAATCTCCGAATGCGTCAACAAACCGCCGGTTGCCGCCCCGCTCACGCCGCCGCCGGTGCTGACGGAATAATTGGATTTGACGCGAGTATTGGTCACAATGCCGGCATGCGAGAGCGAGATGCCGCCGCCCGTACTGGCGGCGTAATTGGATACGATGTCGCAATTGTCCAGTATCCCGCCCCACACCCGCGCGCCGCCGCCGGCAACCAGCGAGGTATTGCCGTTAATCAGGCAATTACGCACCACGCCGGCAGCCTGGACCATCACGCCGCCGCCGAGATACTGCGCTTCACACCCAATCACCGTACAATCAATCAACATCCCTCTGTTGACATATACGCCGCCGCCGGCCTGACCGGAGGTCAATCCAGCGCCATAGGCCCAGCCATTGGTGATGGTAATCCCCTCCACCACGGCATTGGAATGGTTGATATAAAAACAGCGGTTGGAGGTCGGGTTACCGGCGAGATTTCCGCCATTGACAATCGTGCCCGCGCGGTCCAACGCGCCGTCATGCCAACTGCGGACGGTCATGGCCGCGGCAATTTCCACCTGGCCGGTCAGGGTATATGTGCCGTTGGACACCCAGACATTGGTCCACTCCTGCCCGGCGGCGGCGTTGACCGCCTCCTGAATGTTGGTGGCGGCGGTCTCCCATGAATTAAACGGGCTGGATGGATTCACGCCCGCCGTACCCGGCGGCACGACATGGCTGACCTGGCCCATAGCCGCGGCAGCCATCAGACAGCAAATCAAAAAACACTTCGTCTTCATAGATGATCTCCTCCTGCTGTGTTAATCCTGCCACCTGTTAATGTATGAGAGTATGTGGGTTATTCGGTAATGCGTAACAACTTGCTTCGCACACACTCGCATACCCCCACACTTCC
>CAYXEK010000069.1:0-14048 GCA_964463985.1 uncultured Verrucomicrobiota bacterium | reverse complement strand
CGGATCGGCTGGTTGTCGGCCTTGGCAAACCGGCACCGGATGCCCCAGGCATTGCCGTTGTTCAAATCGAAAGCTATGATGATTTCATGCTCGCCTTCCGCCAGATCCAGGTCTGCCTGGGTCCGATCGGGCGTTATGGGCGGGCGTGATTTCGGATCGCAGGCCACCGGGCGGCCGTCCATGAAAATTCGCGCGCCGCCGTCATGGCCCAGCCGTAAAGAATACTTCCCCGGGAGATGCACCTTAACGCGGTTTGCCAGGTAAATAATACCATCGCCATGGCCGGACGGATAAACCGCATGCACGCCGATCCGGCCGGAAACCGGATCGTCGGCCGGGATGGGGCGCCAGCCGGCATCCTGTTCCAGCCCGACGCAGGGCGCATTGCTGACCGAGCCCTTGTGTTCGATGATTTTTGATACCTGCCACCCGTCAATCAGAAACATCCCCGTCTCGGTCGGCAGATTGCGGTTATGCAAATCCTCGCGGTATATCCGCCAGAACCGGTGCTGGGTTAAAATCGCATAGGCTTTGCCGTATTCATGACCGGCCAGCGCCTGGTCCAGTTCGGCCAGCCGGGCATCAAAAAATTCCCTGTCGGCATGAGCCAGCATGCCGGCCAGATTCCGGTCGGACAGCAACTCCCCTATTTCCTTCCGGATATCCCTGAAATACGCCAGTTCCGCTGCCGAATGAGTTTCGATTTTATACGAGACGATTTCGAGATTCGGGCTGGCGGATTTGCCGGCCGCCAGTCCAAACGGCGGCAATTCCAGGGCCATGATTTTATGCAAGCCGCTGCCTTTTGAGACTTGCAGGTCCGCGCCGCCGGCCAGGGGCAGCACCGGCTGATCGGAATTGATTTCCAGGGTGGCATTCAACCGCAGGGGCGTGGGATTGACCGCGTAAAAACAGGTTGATTCCGCCTGGCGCAGGATTCGGATGGCCAGGTTGCTCTGCAAGCCGGTATCCAGTACCGGGGTAAACCGCCCGCGCGGCAGTGCGGTGAAGACGCGGGAGAATTCACGCAACTCCTGCTCGTGGCCGATTGGCAGGTTGATGTCGGAGAATCCGTAAAGCAGCCGGTCGGGTTCAGCGGTAAGCAGAGCTTGGATGAAGACTTCCCGGGCGCTCTCGCCGGACGGCTGGCCGTTGGCGCGGATTTTGTAGCGCTCCAGCACCCAGTCGCCCATAACCAGTTCGCCGCCGGAAGTGCCCTTGGCCTTATGGCCCGGGGCCGACACGGAAATTTCCGCCTGGTTGACCATGATAAACGCATAACGGGCATCGCCTTGGTTGAATGCATGGTAAACGGCGGGGTCCGCGGCCTTGCGCCAGATGTCCGCGTTGCGGTGGCTGCTGCGTCCGCCGTAACTTGTGCCGTAAAGCGACCAGCTCATCAGCGCCTGTCCCAGCCAGATGTCGGAGGAGCGGTCGAACAAGGCCGGATCAATGCTGAAGCCCCGCATGAATTCATGGAACGACAAGTCCGTGCCGTCCCAGTATTCCATGGAGACCGGATTGACGCCCATGATGCCGCACATCACGCCCAGGTCGCCGCGGCGCTCTTGCAGGACTTTGCGCGCGCCATCCACAAACTCGAACGCGGCCCGGCAGCGCCAGGCGCGGAAGGCGGCCTTGTTGCCCGGATCGGCCAGGTAGGCCGCGCGCCGCGCGAACCGGCCGGGGCCGGTGTCGTCGAACGGCAGTTTAATGCCGGCATCGCGCACGAACGCGGCGAAGGAGTAATCGTCGTAAACGTTCAAGGCTTCCGTAAAAGCGTTGCCGCCCTTGTAAGGATAAAGCAGGTCGGGCGTCCCGATCATCAGGTGCACCCCGTTGAAATTCGGCATGTCGAAGATATCGGCCAGTTCGCCGATCAGGCTGTAAAACTTTGTTTGCACCAGCGGATGCATCCAGTTTATGCATTCGCGCTGGGGACCCATCGGCGGGAGTTGTTCGCCCCTGGAATTGACGGCCCAGACAGTGTCGGCGCCCTGCGCCACCTGGGCGTTATTGGCGAGGGTGGCGATATCGTCAAATTTCATCAACTGCACCGAAGCGCCGAATTGGATGCCGTTCGCGTCGAAGGTCCGCGCCATGACCCGTTTCAGGCATGGCACAATCCGCGACGTCGGCAGATCGAAGTCGCGCACCATCCCGGTATTCATCCGGTTATATTGCCAGACGCCGATCATGTGCGCATTCTGGCCGGCGAACTTCAGATACTGGGTGTACTTGTCCGCCGTAGCCTGCATCCAGACCAGGTCCTGGATAAAGCGGCGCAAAGGCGGCCAGTTTTTGTCCTTCTCCTGTTCCGCGGCCAGGGTGCGCGGCGTATCCACGCCGAAATTCAGACCGTGCCCGGAATCGTAATAGCAACGCTCGTTCAGCGTGCCGAACATCCGGCTGGTTCCGGATGCGACTGACGGCAAATCGCCCCTGACATGGTAAATTTTCAACGAGCAGGCAGCCGCCGGGCGCAGTACCCGATCGGAGCAGTTAACCAGGTCAATCGAATGCACGCCGCTGTCGGCCACGTGCAGCCAGCAAAGTTTTTGCGGACGATGCGTCAGCCGGTATTTTCCGCCCGTACCCACGCCCACGCCCGTCTGGGCATCGGCGCCCACGCCGAACTTGGAGACCACCACGGCGACAAAGTCGCGTTCGGCGTCGTCCGGATATTCCAGTTCCATCAGGTAAAAATCGCCGGGATGCCGGAATGGATTCAGCCGGAAGCTGAACCCGCTGCCCAGGCCGTCCTCGCCCTCGCGGTAAGCCAATCCGTTCCGGCGGATGATGCGGGGCTGCTCAACGCCCTGCGCTTCCCTGCCGTATCTGGCAATCCATTCGATCCACGGGCGGGAATCGCCGGGCTTGGCGAAATCAATCGCGTCTTCCAACTCCAGGTCCAGACCTTCGGTATAATCCGCACCGGACACGATTTTCTGGTCAAGCTTGCGGATCACCATGAACGGCTCGCGCGGGCGCTGCTCGATGATTTCACCGCCGGCTTTGAGCGTCAAGGCGACGGTGTAAACTCCGCCGGTCAGCCGGCCGGCGGCAATCCTTCCCGCCAGACCTTCCGGGCGCGCTGCGAATACGGACTGCATCCCGGTGATTTCCGCGGAACTGAGCCCATCCGCTCCGGCGCGGCCGATTTCATATTCCAATGCCGGCTGCTTGCCGGCCAGTCCGGGCGGCAGAACGATGTCAAATTGTATTTCTTCCTGGTCCGTGTAATACAATTGATCCCGCAACGGATTTGAAATCACGATCAGGCCGTCATGCTCAGGCACGAGCACACTGCCGTCAAAATAAGACCGCGGCCGGAAAACATAGTCCTGGGTCCGGACCTTCTCCCACCGGGAATCGTCGAATCCCGGCTTGTTCCACCCGGCCGGCGGGGGGACGCCGTTAAAAGCCTTCCAGGAAGCATCGGTCCGAAAACCGATGGTTTCCCCGGACTCCAGAATGACATTCATTTGCAGGTAAACGGTGGGCGCATGGGGGAGAACGCCATAATATTCGAATCCGACGCAATTCGTGCCGGGCTTGAGATATGGCGCCAGGTCCAACGCCCCGGCGTGCTGCCAGTAAACCGGACCGCGGCGCGGCACTTCCCGTCCGTTGACGAACAGCAGGGAACGCATCCGGGCGTTTTGATAATGGATGCCGTCCGGCATGCCGGCCGCCGCCATGGCCACGGCGCGCCAGACCTTGTTGGTCGGCAGCGTGAATTCCCGCCGGCAGACGCCGGCCGCCACCGGCTGGCTAATCCGGACCTGCTCAATTTCAAATACATCGCCGCGCCGGCCGGTAATGATGAACTCGAATCCGTCCGGGGTGGGAAACTGGACGGCATTGTCTTTGAACAACAAATCGCTCCAGTTGGTGCCGGTCAAAACCCGCGTGAGGGTGGCTGCCAGGGTTTGTGGGCGCCGCATCCGGGCGCCGTCCGCCCAGGGGATCATGGCCCAGGCGCTGTTGGTCCCGGATTGCCGGACGCGCAGTTGGACGTCATTGCGCTGTTCCCATAAACCGGCGACTTCCAGCGCGGGCTGCTTACCCTGGTAATTGCCCCACCCCAGCACGGCCCGCCCGGCAGCCAAAGTGAAACGCAGACTGTCGCCATCAACATGGATGTTGGTGATTCCCTGGAAAAATGTGAAATTTGCCCGGTTCGACGCAGGCGCAAATGTTTTTTCAACCTGAAACTGCGGCAATTGGAGTTGCCGGGCCGGGAAACATTCGTGCAAGGCCGGCTCCGCTCCGGACACCCACGCCGCCGCCAGGCAACCAGCACCCCGCAAAATCCCAGCCAACCTTCGAATTTCATTGCGCATGCGCCGTTCCTTTCACTGAAAGTGTTTCGCCTTCGATCAATTCCCAAGCCAAAACCTCAGACCGGGGCATTACGCCGCCGGTTGCCCAATTGAGCAGTTTCTGCACAGCCGTCTCCCCTAGTTGGCGCAAGGGCCGGGCAATCCTGGTCGGCACAGGATCGGCCAGATCGAATGTCAGGTGGTCATCCTCGGTTATAACGGCCACATCACGGGGGACATGAAGCTTTTTCTGACGCAGGACAGTCAAGGCGGTGCGAAACAAGGAACCGGCGACCGCCAGGGCGCTAAAAGGGACACGCATGTCAATCAAGGTTTCCAGACGCGCGGCAAAATTGTCGCGCGGCAGGTTTAGCCGTTGATCCATCTTCATCCCGCGCCCGCGGAACGCCTCTTCAAAGCCCGTCTGAAACAATCTTACGGCATCTGAATCTGCCGCCGCCCCGGCGCCCAGGATAATTTTTCGATGCCCGCGGCGCAATAATTCACTGGCCATGGCATAGCCTTCGTCATGCAAATCCGATGCAAGGGAACAAGCCGCGATTCCCCTGGCTGATAAATCCAGGCTGACAATCCTGACCCCGGCGCTCTCCAGTTGCCTGATGGCGCCGGCCGCGCGTTGCGCGGGAGCGACCCAGATGACACCGGAGAGACGGGCCCGGCGGATTTCGTCCGCCAGTGTTTGTTCACACACGCCGGTATTGATGAATTGCAGCATGTACTTGGAATCGGCCAGCCTGGCGCAGATACCCGCCATGATTTGCATATAGACGCGGTCGGCATGGACGATCATGCCATTGCCGAATATTAATCCCATGGAACCATGAAATGCGGCGGTGGAAGTGGTCCGCGCGGCCATAAAGGTGCCCACTCCGTGCCTGGTAATCAGCAGGCCATCCGCCGCCAACAGGCGCACGGCTTTCAGCACCGTGGGCACACTAGCCCCGCAAATGCGCGCCAATTCGCGGATCGAAGGAATTTTGGCGCCCGGTCCGGCCATGCGTTCCGCCTGGCTCAACACATTCTGCCGGACACGCACATACACCGGCAAATGATCATCGTTAGCGCGCGGACGCATCATGCCCGCCTCAGTGTTGAGTTTTGCAATCTGCTGTTAAATACTGTTACTGTTATTTAAACACAACTATACACACGCCCGCGGCAATGTCAAGTTGTTCTGCGCCTGTTTTAATAATGCGAGCTTCCCCCTGACACCCTTGGCGCCATGCATGGCCCTGCGAAGTCTTGACGAAGCAGGGGCAGTTCAATCTCATTAGCATAAACGGAACTTGACCCGCCAGACGCTATTTTGTACATTATGGACATTAAAGGAGAAGCGATGCCATGATGACCTTGAACATAGCTGAGGCACGTAATGGACTGGCCGATGCGATTAATCGCGTATCCTATGGGGGCGAGCGCGTTGTTTTTGCCCGCCGCGGGAAGCCTGTTGCCGCCTTGGTATCGCCGGAAGACCTGGCCTTGCTGCAAAGGATGGAAGACGCGGAAGACATCCGCGCCGCCCGGAAAGTGTTGAAGGAATACGACCGCAACCCATCCGTATTCAAGCCCCTGGTTGAGTACCTGCGGGAACGAAAGGCCCCGCGGTGAAATACTCTGTCCGCATGGATTCGCGCACGCGCAAGGCGCTTGCCCGGCTGCCCAGCGACACACACATCCGCATTGTTCGCAAACTCCAGGCGCTCGAAGACAATCCCCGACCGGCGGGCGTCGAGAAATTGGCCGGTGTGGAAAATCTTTATCGAGTCCGAGTGGGTGACTGGCGCATTGTCTATGCAATTCGCGACCGCGAACTTGTCGTGATCGTCATTCGCATAGGCCATCGCCGGGAGGTGTACCGCTGACAACCCGTTGCCGGTTGCGCTATCACGGGATTGCTTTTTATCCGCCCCGGCCATGCTGTTTTGACGTGAACATGACAATCCAACAGTTCATCGCGAAGTGGCGCAAAGTGGACTTAAAGGAACGGTCCGCCGCGCAAGAGCACTTCCTTGATCTCTGCCGCGTCTTTGACCACCCGACGCCGGCCGCCGCCGATCCTACCGGCGAAAGCTATTGCTTCGAGAAGGGCGCGGTAAAAGCTGGGAGTGCGGGCGTCCCGCCCGCCCAAGGTTTCGCAGACGTCTGGAAACGGTCTTGCTGGGGCTGGGAGTACAAGGGCAAGCATAAAGACTTGGCCGATGCCTACGATCAGTTGCTGCGCTACCGCGACGCCCTGGAAAGCCCACCGCTGCTTCTTTGCTGCGATCTTGACCGCATCGTCATTCATACCAATTTCACCGGCACCGTTTCGGCGACCTACGACATCCCCCTCGAAGCCCTGGCCGAACCCCGCAATATTGAAATCATGCGGGCGGTCTTCCACGATCCGGACGCCCTCCGCCCGGGCCGCACAAGTACAGCCGTCACACAGGATGCCGCCCGGCATTTCGCCGAAATCGCCGCCGCCATGCGTAAGCGTGGGATCGACCCCGCCGCCGTCGCCCACTTCCTTGACCGCCTGGTCTTCTGCCTCTTCGCCGAAGACATTCGCCTCTTGCCCGATATGGTGTTCAGCCGCATCGTGCAGCAAGCGGCCGGCGACCCGACCCGCTTCTGCAAGATCCTCGGTCAACTCTTCGAAACCATGGCGACCGGCGGCGACTTCGGCCTTGAACCGATCCGCCATTTTAACGGCAACCTGTTCGACGATCGCACCGTCCTTGACCTGACCGCCGACGATGTGAAGCGCATCACCGCCGCCGCAACCCTCGATTGGAGCGCCGTTGATCCTTCCATCTTCGGCACCCTGTTTGAACGCGGCCTTGACCCCAACACCCGCGCCCAACTCGGTGCGCACTTCACCAGCCGGGCAGACATCGAACTCGTCGTTGACGCCGTAGTCATGGCCCCGCTGCATAGAGACTGGGCGGAGACAAAGACCATAATCGAACGCCTGTTGACGACCGGCCGCAAGACGGCCGCGGACGCCACCAAGGCCCCATCTAAGCCCCTGGGCGCCGCCGCCATGCGTAAGGCGCGCGGCGAGGCCGACAGCATCCTGCACCAGTTCCTTGCCCGGCTTCGCGCCGTCAGGATTCTAGATCCGGCGTGCGGCTCCGGGAACTTCCTCTATGTCGCCTTGCTCCGCCTGAAAGACCTGGAGAAAGAGGCCGCCGTAACCTTTCCCAGCGAACACGGCTTGCAGTCCTACTTGCCCGGCGTCAGCCCTTTGCAACTCTACGGCATCGAAACCAATGCCTACGCCCACGACCTTGCCCAGATGACCGTCTGGATCGGCTGGCTGCAATGGATTCGCGCCAACGGTTTCGGCTACCCCGCCGATCCGATTTTAAAACCACTTACCGACAACATCCGCCACATGGATGCGATCCTTGCCTGCGGTGAGCCTGCCGAATCCGCCCCCGACGACACCAAACCCGCCAGCCATGAGCCTGTCGAACCGGACTGGCCGAAGGTTGACTTCATCATCGGCAACCCGCCGTTCCTTGGCGACAAGCTCATGCGCCGTGAACTGGGCGACGCCTACGTTAACCGGCTCCGCGCTCTCTACGCCGACCGCATCCCCGGCCAGTCTGATCTTTGCTGCTACTGGTTTGAGAAAGCCCGCGCCCAAATCGCCGCCGGCAAGTGCAAACGCGCCGGACTACTCTCCACCCAGGGAATCCGCGGCGGCGCAAACCGCGAAGTCCTCAAGCGCATCAAGGAATCCGGCGGCATCTTCTGGGCGGAGAGTGACCGCCCTTGGATTCTGGACGGTGCAAACGTTCACGTCAGCATGGTCGGCTTTGACGACGGCGAAGAGAAGACGCGAATGCTTGACGGCAAACCGGTCCCCACAATCAACGCCAACTTGACCGCCGCCGCCGACACGACCGCCGCTGGGCGCATTCCCACGAACACCGATCTTTCCTTCCAAGGCCCGGTCAAGGTCGGCAAGTTCGACGTATCCCTTGCGACCGCCCGGCAGATGCTTGCCGAAGCGAACGCCCACGGTAAACCGAACTCCGATGTTCTCTTCCCCCTCGTGAACGGGCAGGACATCACCGGCCGGCCGCGCGAAGCCTTCGCCGTGGATTTCTTCAAGCGCTCCGCCGAAGACGCCGCCTTCTACCAGAAGCCCTTTGCCCACGTCACCAAGTTTGTGAAGCCGCTCCGCGACAAAGGAAGACGCGAAGGCCGGCGGCTGCGTTGGTGGCAACATGGCGAAACCGGCGACGCTATGCGCGCCGCGCTCGCTGGCCTGCCTCGCTACGCCGCTACAACCCGCGTTGCGAAACATCGCCTCTTCGTCTGGCTGCCCGGCCACTCTTTGCCAGATAGCGCCCTCATCGTGTTTGCCCGCTCCGACGACTACTTCTTCGGCGTGCTTCACTCCCGCTTTCATCGAGTCTGGACTCTTGCCCAAGGGACGCAACTTCGGGAAAAGGAAAGCGGCTTCCGCTACACGCCGACCACCTGTTTTGAGACATTCCCTTTCCCAGAGGCCCACGCCGTACGCGACGCGGCGATTGCCGCCGCCGCCAAGCAACTGAACGAATTGCGCGCGAACTGGCTGAACCCGCCGGACTGGACGCGCCCGGAAGTCTTGGAGTTCCCCGGCACGGTCGGCGGCCCTTGGCACCGCTACATTGACCCGGCGACGGTGACGGACCGGGGCGCGTTCAAGGTCGGCACCGTGCGCTATCCCCGCCTGGTCGCACGTGATGCCGATTGCGCCGTCCGGCTGAAGGCACGCACCATGACCAAGCTCTACAACGAACGCCCGCCTTGGCTCGCCGACTGCCACGCCCGTCTGGACGCCGCGGTCGCCGCGGCCTACGGCTGGCCCGCTGACCTCACGGACGAAGCGATTCTCGAACACCTGCTGCAACTTAATCGCGAGCGAATCCCGGTGTCTTAATATCCCGCTCAGAGTGATTGGGGGAAAAAACCGATGGCAACCCGGCCCAGATGAAAAAGACAACGGACATTTTACAAAACGATCTGAAAGTATTCATTTCCACCTGTGAATCGAATCCTGGCGAAAATCCGCCACACGGCAACCGTCTATGATGAGTTCCTCGACGCCGGCGTCGTTCAAGAAGAAATACGTGACCGACTCAGGTCGGATGTCGTCCGGATCGCGCGCATGTGGGATTCAAAAGCATAATAGGGCGAACCGCGGCGTGCGGCAGATGGGGCAAGATCGCCACCTTATCCGCCATAAAGGGCAGAGAGAACCCATCCCTGACGACCTTACAGAATTAACCATATGGGCAGATTTGGTCCTGAATCCGTGACGGGATTTTATTGCGGAGACACACGTGGCCGGGCGCGTCTGACAGCGGCGCTGGTCTGCTGGCTGTTCCTGACATATTCAGCGGCGCTGACAGGGATGCTGGTCCGGGTTGACGGTTGGTATGCGGCATTAAACAAGCCGTCATGGAATCCGCCCAACTGGGTTTTCGGGCCGGTATGGACCCTGCTGTACGGCATGATGGCAGTGGCGGCATGGCTGATCTGGCAACGCGGCGGTTGGCGCGCGCAACGCGTTCCGCTGGGATTGTATCTCCTGCAATGGATGCTGAATGCGGCCTGGACTCCTCTGTTCTTTGGCCTGCACCGTCCGGACCTGGCTTTTGCCGCAATTGTGACGCTGCTGGCCGCCATCGTGGCAACCTTGATAGCCTTTCGGCGCATCATGCCGGCGGCCGGCTGGCTGCTGGCGCCATATGCCCTCTGGACAGGCTTTGCCACAATGCTCAATTTCGCCATCTGGCAAATGAATTAAAAATCGCCGCCCGCCATGCACAACAAAGCTGAAATGCAATCAAATCTTACATCCGCGGAATGTTGCGCCATCTGCGGTAAACCGCAAATTTATATCCGCAATTTGCAAAAGGCGCTGGGATTGCCCGGCCCATGCAAGGATGCCGGTTATTCAAAACCGCATGTCTGTTTTCTGCGGCGGGTAATCGCCCTGCGGACCTTTAACGTGCCCCTGGAAAATATCGCGGATTTGCTGGCCAAAGAAAAAACCCTGTTGCGCCTGCTGAAATTGGACGCCTTGAGCCACTCCGCAACCTGGCACATTGATCAGTGCGGAGACAAAGGCAATCCGGCGCGCCGGCTGCTGTTAACCGGTTACGACGTTGGATTCCCGCTCGCGCAGGGCGCCATCCAGGCCAACCTGGATTTCGGCAATCGCGATAAGGAATTGTTCGAAGGCAAAGAAATGGGCGAAGACATCCGCCGCGCATTGGACGCCTGTTTGCAGGCAACGGCGGCATTGAAATCCCGCATTCAGCGTGAACAGCCGGTCTTGAAATACGCGCTGAAATGGGCGCAGAAACACTGCGCCTGCTGAAAATCCGCGAAATGCGGCGTGATCTCGCTGACCTGCCGTCCCTGTTAGACCGCTTGACGTATTTCTGAAAAAGGGACATTATCCTCATCATGAAAGCCCACACGCACACCTGCAGTCGCATACGCGGCAGATATAAAATATTTTCCCGTAAAGTTTTGCATGTCGCCCCATGTGCAAGCAACCGCATTGCCTCTGTCGGCTCGGATTTTACGAACACGCTTTTAAAACCAAAGCGCCGCGGTTTCCGCCGCATGATTCATCCAGCGCTGATTTTCAGCCTGGTCTTGACGGCCATGGCGCCTGAATCTTCCCGCTCGCAAACTGCAAGGATTATTTCCGCCGATAGTTTGTGGAATATGCTGGCATTGCCCCAGCCGAAATATTTCATCAGCGAATGGGGCGCCGGCCACGGGCTGGCGGGCGGCGCCTGGCTGGATGTCGGCGATGCCTTGTCCAACCCGACAAATCTGCCAAAGTTCAAACTGTATAAAATTGATTTAAAACTGGATTGGACGCCCAAAGGCGACGAGGCTTATCCGCTTGAAACAACGCCCTCGCTCCACATGTTGATTCACGAGTTTGCGACGTCAGCCGATGCGGAAACGGCATGGAAGGACGGGTTTGACGAACAGCACGTCCGGAAACCAAGGGGGCCGTCGTCGGGCGAACAACTCGCGAAACTTGCCAAGCGCATCAACGCCCTGGGGCAGCCGAAGGATTTGGCCGAGCGGGAAGCGATGATCAAGGCCGGACTGGCAGGCCGCGCCGCCAGGCGCGCTGATCAAGCCCCTGCAAACCAGCACAAACCGCCTGCAAGACATCAAACTGGGCCCGGTCAAGGATGAGTGCTATACGATGCCGGAAGGCGATGCATGGATAAATGTCTCGATTCTGGAAAACGGTTCGAAGCGGCGCCGACTGGTGCAGGAATCATTGTGCGGATCAGTTATCCGGGAAACGACCATTACAGAGCGCGAAAAGAAGGTAAAGGACGAGAAAAAAAACGAAGAGAAAACATTCTTCGTCTACGAGAAAAGAATCAAGCAATCGCTCGGTCCCAACATGGCCGTTGACCACCGGGAATACGATTTCTTTCTCCTCCATGATTGCGTGGTCATAGTCCAGTGGTTCGCCATGCTCGGCCCGGGCGGCGCGATCAAGAAGCATCCCCCGGAATGGAAATCCATAATCCTGCCGACCCTTGAAAAACTGGCCGGCGGCGCAGTCCCGCCGGAGGCGCCGGGCGCCCTGGAGGAAAAAGAGCGGGTCGAAACGCTTCATGTTCAAGCCGCAGGCTACCGCCCGGCGGATTTCAAGGTAACACTCCCTGCGGGCAGCAACGGATGGAATGTCACCGGCGCTATCACCGATGGGCGGGCCGGCATCGCGAATGCCGCCCTGCGTTGGGAAGGCGGCAGCACGATCACCAAGTCCGATTCCCAGGGACGATACAACACGCCCTTCGGCAAGGTGGGCGCCAATCCCACAGTTGTCCGCCTGGATGTGCGGCTGGATAAATCGCCGCCCATCAAACTGGACGTCACGGAAGGCGGCGTGTTACACCCGTTTCTGCCATTCCCCATGCAGGGGCCGGAGCGCAAGGTGCAACTTGTGTTCACCGCGGAAGGCATAAATAAGCCCGCCGATCATCGGGGCAAGGTAAAATTTCTGAACGCCAGGCAGCTTCCTTTTGTTGCCGTTGAAGCCCGGGACGGAAATTTGGATGCGGCGGGCAAATGGTCCGTGACTGCGACTGTGCGCAAACTGGAACCAAGCGAAACATTTTCCCTGGCCGACCTGCCCATGGCTGCGGAATTTGAAGCATCCATCGAGCCGCCCAAATGGCATACGCCCATTGCCCGGGCCAAATTCACCGTACCGCTCGGCGCATTCATAATGATGGGATCAACCATCGGGCCGGACTACCGGAAACGCTATACCCCGCTGGCGCCCGAGGCTATCACGGCGCTGCACCTGGCCTATCCGGAACGCGTCAAATCCGGCCGGATTCGCAATGTCCACCTGCTCGGACAGGTGAATGCGCAAGGCGACTTCTGGACCATGATCCGCGCCCCGGAACGCGGCGACAGCCACGATATCCTGCTGCAGTGGAGCGACCTGTGCAAAACGCCGCTGCTGCTGCGGGCCTGCGGCCGGGTCGGTTACAAGCCCGAAATGACAGGCAAGAAGCATCTTTTGATTTTCGAGCGGGCCGCCGGCAAGATTGATCTGCTCAGTCCCGAAGAACACGAGTCCCGTATCCGCGAATTGACTATTGACTTTCTTAATCAAATGCCGCTGAAGAAAGGCCCCCGGGGCGATTTAATCGCCTTGGTGAAAGGCGTGCAATTCAGCTACGACAAGACGGCTTCCCGCCCCTGTTGGAACGGGAACGCCATTGTTTTGCCGGGCGATAAACGCAAGTTATGGGGGGAGGAACCCTACGGACGCCTGGCCCGGGGCAATCGCGCGATTTATGTCTTGGCCTTTCACGAGATGGGGCATGCACTGCATGAGTTCGCCGTCGAAAAACTCGGAAGAATCGCCTGGGTGCGTAAACTCACTTACGGCGCCGCCGCTCACTCAACCTGGGAGCCGCCGACAGTCTCCATGCCCATGCCGACCATGGCCGCCCCCGGCCTGAGTTGGAAGGTGCGCCGCAAGGCGGTAGCCTTCATCGAGGCCACGGCCGAGTTTTTTGCATGGTGCATGTATGAACACCTGGAGCAAACCAAGGCCGACACATTCGGGAAGAGCGTTTACTTTGAACGGGATTATCTGGCGCAATTCGATACCGACGACAAAGCCCTCGCCGCTTGCCACCATGGCGGATTTCAGGTGGAGGGCGTCCAGGTCGCCTTCTTGCGCGCACTGTACACAGGACTGCCCGCGTCGCTGGCATTCGGCGATTTTTTGCGCACCATGGCCCTCTATCAGGATGAACATTTCTTCCTGCGTTGGGTTCCCGCCCGCGCTATTGATGAATGGGTGGCCATGAAAATCAAGCATGGCGGGCCCGGCGGCGATGTCAAGGCGCTGGCGGGCCGGTTTAATATTATCGGCGGGCCGGCCATCTTCCTGCAGTTAATCCAGGATGGCACTGTGTACATCAATGATAAACCGGCGGCCATGGGGTCCGATAAAAACCAGTTTGTCCGGCTTGATATCGGGGACACAGTGCGCGTTGAAAGCGGCAG
The DNA here is from genome assembly GCA_964463985.1 of uncultured Verrucomicrobiota bacterium. GTDB lineage: Bacteria > Verrucomicrobiota > Kiritimatiellia > JAAZAB01 > JAAZAB01 > JAXGPF01. Next base: position 138 of record CAYXEK010000069.1, on the reverse strand, counting down.
TTTTTTGGTGAACTTCACATCCACCAGCAGCAAACAGGGAGTGCTGGACCATATAAGGCTCGGATTTATGGCCGCAAAAAAGGGATGTGAGTTCGAGGTTGTCGGGCCGTTTGACGTGCGGCTGTTCAAGGGTCAATT
>CAYXEK010000068.1:0-17843 GCA_964463985.1 uncultured Verrucomicrobiota bacterium | reverse complement strand
GGCGGGCGGTTGGTGTCCGCACCAGCGCCGAATGCCGATCCCGCGAGCAGCGCCCTGAGCGCCGCCGCGGCGGCGCGGCGGCGGGCGGCGGTTCCCCGGCGCGGCCGCCCGGCCGCCGCCGGGCGGCCGCGGCTCAACCCGGCCGCCAGCAGGAACGCCAACAGGGCGGGCGCCAGGAACCACTGGAATCGTTCCACCATGCCGCGCCGGGATGTTTCCTCCAGGTCGCGGGCGGAAATCGCGCGCAGGTGATCGCGGTACAGCGTATCCAGACGGACGTTGGACAACCCCACCGGCACGTATGCGCCGCCGGTGGCTTCCGCGATGTTTTTCAAAGTCGCATGGTCGAGGCGGGTAGCCACCTGTTCGCCCTTGTACAACACCTGGCCCCCCGGCGCGCGTCCGTCGGGAATGGGCGCGCCCGCCGTATCGCCCAAGCCAACCGTGAAGATGACGATCCCCTCCCGCGCCGCTTCAGCCGCGGCTTCGGCCGCGCGGCCGGCAAGGTCCTCGCCGTCGGAAATCAGAATAATCGCCCGGTGCGATCCGGCTTCCCCGCCGAAAGCCTCGCCGGCCTTGCGGATGGCATCGGCCAGGTCGGTCTCGCCGGGCGGAGCGGAATCAACCGTAACCTCCGCCAGCGCCGCTTCCATGAAACTGTAATCAGTGGTGAGCGGACAGAGCAAAACCGCGCGGCCGCGGAAGGCCAGCAGGGCCACCCGGTCGCCCTGCAGCGCGCGCAGCAAATCCATCACATCGGCGCGCGCGCGTTCCAACCGGCTGGGCTGGACATCGCGCGCCAGCATGGACCGGGAAACGTCCAGGGCAATCACCAGGTCGCGGCCGCGCTGCAGCACGCGCTCGTCGCGGTATCCCCAGCGCGGCGCGGCGGCGGCCAGCAGCCCCAGCAGCAATCCCAATGCAACGGCGGCGAACTGGGCGCGGCAACGCCAGGGAGCAGACTCCGGCAGAATCCGGGCGCGCAGGGATTCGTCCACCAACCCGGCCAGGCGCCGGGCGCCGCGCCGGTGCAGCGCCCAGAGCAAGACGGCAAACAGCGGCGCGCCCCAAAGCAGAAACAATACCCATGGTTCGCCAAAATGCATAAATCCCGCCTTAAATCAAATGCCGCCCCAGGATCACATTGCCCAGCAAGGCCAGACCCAGCATTGCCAATCCCGGCCACAGGCACCAATGGTATAATTCGTCATGCCGGCTGTAAACTTCGCTCTGCACCGGCGTACGTTCCAGCCGGTCAATGGCCGCAAACGCCTCTTCCAGGGCGCGGGGATTGCGCACATTGTAATAAACCCCGCCGGTGCTCTCCGCCAGCCGCCGCAGCAAATCCTCATCCATGCTGACATGCGCCTGCTGGATCACTTCCCGGCCGAAGATATCCCGGCCGCGGAATGGCGCCATGCCGGTGGAACCGACGCCGATGGTGTAAATTTTAATCCCCAGCGCCTTGGCCGCCTGCATGGCGGTTTCCGGCTGGATCGCGCCGGTATTGGACTCGCCGTCGCTGAGCAGCACCACCACCCGGCTCTTGACCTGCGCCTGTTCCAGCCGCGCGCTGGCCACGGCCAGGGCATCGCCGATGGCGGTCAGCATTTCTTCCTGGTTGATGATCCGGCCTTCCCGGTTGAACTGCGGACGGGGAACCTGCACCCCCTGCAAGACATGCGCCAGGGCCCCATGGTCGAGGGTAAGCGGCACGCGCCCGACGGCAAAACCGCCGAAGGTAACCAATCCGATCAGATCGGACGGGCGCCGGGCGACAAAATCCGCCATGGTGGACTTCACAACTTCCAGGCGGCTGCGGAGCTGGTTGCCGGAAGAAAAATCCAGCGCCTCCATCGAGCCGGAGATATCCATGACCAGCTGGATGGCCACGGCATCGCTGGTGCGCGTAACGCGCGCGAATACCATCTGCGGCCGCGCCAGCGCCGCGATCAGCAGCAGCATTCCCCCCAGGTACACCCCGGGCAGCAAAGCGCGCAACCGGAGCCGCCAGGATCGCGCGGCCGACGGCAACGCGCCCGGCGGAGCAAAGAGCAACCCATCGCGCAGGCGGCGGGAATACACAACCCAGGCGGCCGCGGCCCAGGGCAGCAACAACAACAACCATGCTGGATGCAGGAATTTCAGCATACTGTATTGTTTCCGTTGGGCGCGGCCGGCATCGCCGCGCCATCCGTCTCAATGTATTCCCGCGCGGTCTGCACCGCGCGTTCGGCCACCGGGTCGTCCGGCTGCCAGGCGGCGAATTTCACGAGGTCGGCATTCCTTAAAAACTCCGCCAGCTTTTCCAGCACCGCCGGTTCGAACCGGGCGTCGGCCGCAACCGCCGTTAAAAATTCCTCCGTGGTCTGTTCCGGCGCCCGGATCGCGTGGGCGCGCTCAATGTAACGCCGGACAATCAGCGACAAGGCGGCGAAAAACTCCTTCTGCCGGCCCGCCGTCCGCAGCCTGGATGACAGCAATTGCTCCAGTTCGTACAGGGCGCGCTGGCGCGGCGACATCTGGCGCAGCCGCCAGAACCGGCGCAGGCGCCGCACCAGCCGCCAGGCCAGCCAGGCGCCGGCCGCCAGCATCACCCAGGCGCCCGCCCGCCGGAGCATCATCCGCCACGACGGCATGACCCGGCGCGGCCCGCGGATATCGGCCACTCCGGATTCGGCGAGGTCCGGCGGGATCATGGTCAATGGCCGGGTGATCATCCATTCGCTTGCGGCAGGGTCGCCGCCTGCGGGCGCGCAGCCCACGGCCAGCGGCCCGAGCCGGTATTCATCATTGACCAGGGGCGTCAACCGGTAACAATGCTCCTGTATGCGCAGGCCGCCGTCAACCGACGCCGGACGCGAAAACTGACCGGCCAGCGCAAACCCGGTCAGCCGGGGCGCAATATCCGGCAGCCGCACGGCAATTTGTTCCGGCGACCGCACGCGGAAAGTCAGCAGCAAGTCGCGGTCAAGCCGGACCTGCGCCGGCTCGGCCACCATGACCAGTTCCACCGCGCCGTGCTGGTTGGTCGCCGCCAGCGCGGCGGGCGCCGTCGCAGCCGCCGGCCGGCAGATTGCCAGCGCTACGCCGGCGGCGAAAAGCATGAACATATTCTTTAGCATACGCATGGCTTGTTGGCTAAACGTTCGCGACGGCGCGGACGCGGAACGCCCATCTCAAATCTCAAATTTGAAATCTCAAATCTCGCCCTATCCCCGCCCCGCGCGGAGTTGGCGCAGGCGGAACAGTCGGCGCAGGTCTTCCATAAACGGCCGGTCAGTCGCCAGCGGCAAAAGGTCTATATCGAGGCGGCGCAGCCGGCGCTCCAAATCCGCGGCTGCCGCGGCGGCATTGGCGCTGAATTGCGCGCGCCAGGCGGAGGAAGATGTGTCCAGCACGAAAAGTTCGCCGGTTTCAGGATTGACCGCTTCCACGAGTCCGGCGGCCGGCAGCGCCAGTTCCAGGGGATCGCGCACCGGGCATCCGATCAGGTCATGCCGGCGGGCAGCCACGCGCAGGGCCTTCTCATAATCCGGCGCGTTGAAATCGGAAATCAGGAAGACCACCGCGCGGCGTTTCTGCACGCGGTTGAGGAATTCCAGCGCCATGGCAATGTCGGTCGGACGCCGGGTTTCCTCGGCCGCCAGCACCTCGCGCACCAGCCGCATGGCGGCGGTGCGCCCCTTGCGCGGCGGGATGTATCTTTCGATCCGGTCGCTGAACAGCGCCAACCCGATCTTGTCCTGATTCTTGATGGCCGACAGCGCCAGCAGCCCGGTCAATTCCGCCGCCACTTCAGCCTTCGAGCGCCGGCGCGACCCGCAACACATGGACCCGGATATGTCGGCCAGGAAGATAACCGTCAGTTCCCGTTCCTCGCAGAAACGCTTGACGAAGGGATGGCCCATGCGGGCGGTGACATTCCAGTCAATCGCGCGGATATCATCGCCGGGCACATACTCGCGCACCTCGTCAAATTCCATGCCGCGGCCCTTGAAGACCGAGTGGTATTCTCCCGAGACGAACTCGTCCACCAGGCGCTTGGTATAAATGCGGATGCGCCCGACCTGCCGCATTAATTCTCTGGTGTCAAGAGCCATACCGAGTTCCATTGTTGCCAGGCCATGCGCGGCCGGCAGTTTGACCCCGCCGGGAAGCTTCCGGCGCATCGGCGGCCGACAAACAGCCGGCAGCGCGCGCCGTCAAAAATCAAGGCACGGGAATATCGCTCAGCAGCCGCGCAATCAAAGCATCGCTGTCCACTTCTTCGGCCTCGGCCTCATAAGTAAGGATCAACCGGTGGCGCAGGATATCGTGCGCCACTTCCTTGACATCCTGCGGCGTGGCGTAGCCCCGGCCGTGCAGCATCGCATTGGCGCGGGCGGCCAGGTTCAGGCAAAGCGTGGCGCGCGGCGAGGCGCCGTACTCGATCTGGTGGTCCAGCGGAATGTTATGCGCCGACGGCCGGCGCGTGGCGCCGACCAGGTCGAGGATGTAGTCCCCCACCTTGTCATCGCAATACACCTGGTCCAGCAATTCGCGCATGGATTCGATCTGTTCCGGCTGCAGCACGGGCTGCACGGCAATGGTTCCCCGGCGGGTGAAGCGCTGCATGATGCGACGTTCATCGTCGCGCGAGGGATAATCCACCCGGCACTTCAGCATGAACCGGTCAATCTGGGCTTCCGGCAGCGGATAAGTTCCTTCCTGCTCGATCGGGTTCTGCGTGGCCATCACCAGAAACGGCTGCGGCAGCGGATAGGTTTTGTCGCCGATGGTTACCTGCCGTTCCTGCATGGCTTCCAGCAGGGCCGACTGTACCTTGGCCGGCGCGCGGTTGATTTCGTCGGCCAGCAGCAGGTTGGTGAAAATCGGACCCTGCTTCACGGTGAAACCGCCGTTGCGCGGATCGTAAATCAGCGTGCCGATCAAATCCGCGGGCAGGAGGTCCGGCGTGAAGCTGATGCGGTGAAACCGCAAGCCCAGCGTCTGCGCCATGGTTTTAACCACCGTGGTCTTCGCCAGGCCGGGCACGCCTTCCAGGAGAATGTGCCCGTCCGTAATCAGGGCCATCAGCATCCGATCCACCAGCCGCTCCTGGCCGACGATGACTTTCATCACTTCCTGGCGCAGCCGGTCCAGCAATTCGGACTGGCGGCTGATGCGGTCGGTGATCTGCGTAATTGCATCATGATCCATTTGAGTTCCCTCCGGTTTGCAGATATTTCACTTCCCGGCACCCGGCAGGCAGACAGGTGTCCGGTTCCCGGATGCGTCACAAACATCCAAGTTGATCGGCTTTTTGGACTGCGGCGGCTTGACCTGCTTTGTGATCTGCTTGAAAGCGGCGTCAAGCTGCCGCACTCTAAATCCGGATGCGCCGCGCCGGCGCGGCCGCTACGGCGCCGCGGGCTTTTCCGCCGCGGGCGCCGCCGGTTCGGCCGGCTTCGCCGCCGGCTGAATTGCCGTTTTTTCCGCAGGTTTAGTTGCCGCTTTATCCGCAGGGTTGGCGGCCGGCTTGACTGCCGGTTTATCCGCCGGCTTGACTGCCGGTTTGGCGGCCGGCTTCACCGCAGGTTTATCCGTCTGCTTGACTGCCGGCTTGGCGGCCGGCTTCACCGCCGGCTTCGCGGCCGGCGCTGCTTCCGCTCCAGCCGGCGCGGCAGCCGGTTCCTCGTCCTTGGCTTCGGGCTTGGGCGGCGGCGTAATCAGCTTGTCGCGTTCCAACAGCATGTTGTCCATCCGGTAGGACCGCAGTATGTAAATCCAGGGGGAAATTTTTGCATCCAGACCGCGGGCTTCCTCCTTCGGGTCGGCCTTGTCTTTCTGGCCATCTTCAGCCGCGGGCTCAGGCAACACGGCCGGAGCGTTGGTGGCCGCGGTGTCCGATTCGGCCTTTTTTTCGGGTTCGGGCGGCGCTACATATTCCACCCGGGCGGCCACGTAGCGGTCGGTGCTGTTGGACGACACCGGCTTGCCGATGCGCAGGGTGTACACGCGCCCGCCATTCGCGCGCGCGGTGAAAACCACCGGCTGATCCAATCCCGTCTCGGCGGGCTTCAGTGCCGGATCGGCGACATCATCAAACGACAGGTAACTCAAGGCGCCGGCCAGTTGGCTGAGCTTGGCGGAGTCCGCCGTGCCTTCCTCCGGCTTCAGGCCGGCGAGCGACAGAGTCTTGCTGACCTTGTCGCGCAGCACCTTGACCGGGGCGCGCCCCGGACCGGTGACTTTGATCTCCTCGATGTCGGCGGCGGCGACATTGATGAAATCGTCGGCCAGCCATGATTTGGCCGGCTCGATCATGTTGTCCAGCGTGCGGCCGACCACGGCGACCATGCCATCCGGTAGCATGACGTAGTGGCCGGACGGATATCCGCCGCCGCCGAACATCATCTGCTGCTGGCTGCCGCCCCGCGGCTGGGTGTTGAAATGCTTGCCGATCAACAGTTCGCCCAGCAGTTTATCGGCTGCGTCGCGCAACTCCAGGCGGGTGGCGGCGGCAACCGCATTCGATCCCGGCGGCTGCAGGTTGAAGGCGGCGGCCCGTTCGCTGCCGCCGGGCACGACCTGGCCGATTTTCAACTCGCGCAAGGCGACCAGGGTGTCCGCCACCTTGTCGAACTTGGCGGGATAGTTGAAACGCGCGGGCACCTTCCACTGCTGCTCGTCGCGTTTGATGGCGAAATTCGTCTCGGGCGTGGTGATGAAGATGCCGGCCACGTCATTCACCGGCAAATTCTCGAACACCGTCTGACCCACGCGGGCCGGCCGGCGCGCCTGGCGTCCGGTATCCACGATCCGGTAGGCCCAGAACCCCAGCAAGACCGCCGCCGCCAGCAATACCGCAAGATTACGTATTTTCATGATAGTCGCAATGCCTCCGTGTTTGATTAATCATTTCCGCCGGCAGCCAGGGCGGCGCGCCGCTGGCGCCGCCAGGCGAACAGGATGCCGGCCAATCCCACCAGGATGGGTACCAGCAGGATGTTGATTGCCTTGACCTTGACGCCCAGGCGTTCAATGCCTTCGCGCAGGTTTTTGCGCACCTGCTTGAGTTCGCGCTGGGTCCGCAATTGCTCCGCCTTGAAGCGTTGGACTTCCTGTTCCTGCTCTGGCGAAAGGATGTAGCGCTGGTTTTGATCCTTGCGCGACTGCAGGGCGTTCAAGCGCTCGCGGGTGGCTTCCAGTTTTTCCTGCAGCGCCTTTTCCTGGAGCATCCAGCGCTGCTGGGCTTCCTGCTGCAGCGCCAGCACCCGGTCGAACGGCCGCTCGATCCGGCCGCGGGTGCGGATTTCCGCCAATTCCACGGCGCCGGACAATTGTTCCAGAGCATTGGCAAACAGGTTCAGGTTGTCGTTGATCGGCTGGTAGCCGCGATAGCCGAAAAGGTTTATTTCCTGCACGCAGAAGTGGTCATACAGCATGTCCACATCGCCCACGAGGATGACGGTGGTGGGCTTGGCGCTCTCCTGCAGGCTTTCCTCCGCCGTGGCCGGCGGCGCGTTGGTGCCGGCATCCGCCTTGGCCGGCTTGCCTTCCGGGAAGGCGGTCTTGAAGTTGCCGTGAAGACGCAGGGCCAGCGGCAAGCGCTCCAGGCCCGGCTGGAAATCGCGCCGGATCATGTCGCCGCCCATCTGGGCCATCATGCTGGGCACGGTTTTGGACTGTTCGGAAGAAACAATCAACGGCGTGAGTTTCAGTCCTTCCGCGCCTTCGCCCCGGAATGCGCCGGCCATGGGCATGATCAGCGAATCGAGCCGGGTCATCAGCAGGTCATCCCGCTGGAAATTGACCGGACGCAGGCTGAGAAACAGCGGACTGTCATCCACCCCGCCTTCGCCCTGGCGCACGCGGGTGCTGGCGTTGATATCCGCCACCACCTGGCCGGCATCCCATTCCACGCCCCAGGCCTTCGGCAGGCGTCCCAGGTCGGAAGAAGTCTGCGGCGGCATGCCCATCATCATCTGCGGCTGTTCCTGGCTGCGGGCATCGGCCAGCGAGAGGGGATCCACGAAAGCCAGCAGCCGTCCGCCGCGCAGCACAAACTGGTCAATGGCGTACTGCGCCTGGTCGGAGAGGTTTTTGGGATGCACCAGCAGCAGCGCATCCACATCCGCGGGAATTTCCTCGACTTCCGCCGTCAGTTCCCGGACTTCGTAATCATCCGCCAGGCCGCTGAAAGCCGCCCAGGGCGGCTGATTGCGCGGCGGCGGCTGGCCGCCCATGGCGAAGGGCATGGATTGCACGCCCATGACCGGCAGGCTGCTGATCAGGCCCAGCACCGGCTTGGCGGGATTGGTGACGCGGGCGATCATGCGGGTGATGTTGTATTCCAGCATGGCTTCATCGCGCGGATCAATGAACGGGATGACCGTGTGGGCATCCCCGCTCACCGCCGCGAGGCCGAGATACAACGGGGGACCGAGCATGCCCAGGTTCTGCGCCGCCACGCCGTAACGTTCCGCCCATTCCTCGGCGTCGGAATCCGGTTCCGGGTTGTAATTTTCCAGCAGAACCCGGCCGCCGGCGGCCAACTGGTACTCGCGCAGAAGGTCTTCCACCTGCTGCGCGAAGTATTTCAAGGGCATGGGAATTTCCGGCGCGCCGGCATTGAAAAAGAATTTCAAGGTCACCGGCTGCTCCAGCTGCTGGAGTATCCGGCGGGTGTTGTCCGACAGCGTATACAGCCGCTCTTGCGTGAAGTCCTTGCGCAGGCGGGCGGCGCCGATGATCAGGTTGGCGGCGATCAACAACACCAGCAGCGCCAGCAGTCCCGCCAGGCTGCCGCCGATTTTCCAGAAACGCATCCAGTGCTTGTTTGATTTGGTCTTGGTCATTGTGGTCATATGCTCCCGTCTGATTTTACTTGCGATTTTCCAGCGCGAGGTTGGCCGCGCATAACATGAATGCCATCACGCTGATGTAATAGGCAAAATCCCGGACATCCAGCACGCCCTTCTGGAAGGCCTCGTAATGCGGCATGAACCCGAAGGCCGCCACCACCCGCACCAGCCAATCCGGCGCCCAGCGCACAAGCATGTTGGTCACCGGCGGCCAGCCGGCCATCAGCAAAAACAGGCAGATGACCAGGGCCAGCACGAAACTGATCACCTGGTTGCGCGTCAGGGCGGAGGTCAAGACGCCCACCGCCAGGTACGCGCCGGCCAGCATGAAACTGCCGACATAGCCGCCGAAAATCACGCCATAGTCCGGCCGGCCCAGCCAGGCCGTGGTCAGGACGATCGGGAAAGTCAGCACGATCGCCAGGCCGAGAAACAGCCAGGCCGCCAGGAACTTGCCAAGCATGGCCTGGGGCATGGTGATCGGCAGGGTTAAAAGCGTTTCCATGGTGCCGGCGCGGCGCTCTTCCGACCAGAGCCGCATGGCGGCCGCCGGCGCCAGTATCAGGAACATCCAGGGATGCCAGAAGAAAAAGGCCCGCAAGTCCGCCTGGCCGGCCTCATAATAATTAGATACGAAAAAAGTCAGGAAACTGATCAGCATCAGAAACACGATGGTGAAAACGTAGGCCACCGGCGATTCAAAATAAGAAACCAGTTCCCGACGGGTAATTGCCTTGGTGTTGCGTATAAATTCCACTTGCCGCCTCCTTTATATATTGATCATTCAAACATGCCCCGCACCGGCCTGAAACAATCCGGCCGGCTGTTCCTTTCAGGAAGCTTTGCGCTGCGGCATGGTTAATTCCCGGAACACATCGTCCAGCCGCCCCTCCAAAACCTTCACACCCGCCACGCGGCAGGCCGGCTTGGCGCGGATCAGGCCCAGAACTTCCGCCATCAAGCCGTCGGCGGCGCGCGGGTAAACCAGCAGGGTGTCGCGCCGGGCTTCCACGCGCGCGGCGGCGCCCAGTCCTTCCAGGCCGGCGCGCAACTCGTCGGCCCCGGATTCCACCTTCAACTCCACGGCCCCATGCTGCGGGCTGCGGGCTTTCAATGCGCCGGGCGCGCCGTCAAACACCACGGCGCCCTGGCAGATGATGATCACGCGCCCGCAGACAGCCTCCACTTCCTCCAGGATATGCGTCGAAAGCACGATCACCTTGTCCGCCGCCATGTCGCGGATCATGGCCCGCACCACCTGTTTCTGGTTGGGATCCAGCCCGTCCGTCGGCTCATCCATGATCAGCACGGGCGGATTGTGCAGCACCGCCTGGGCGAATCCGACCCGCTGCCGGTAGCCCTTGGAAAGCGTGCCGATGCTCTGGTAGCGCACCGGCTCAAGGAAGCAGCGCTCCACCGCCGCACCCACTTTTTCCTGGCGCTCGCGGCCGGAAAAACCGCGGACTTCCGCGATGAAATCCAGGTAATTCCAGACGGTCATATCGGCGTAAACCGGCGAATTTTCAGGCAGGTAACCGATTTGCCGCTTGGCCGCCACCGGCTGCGTGATAATGTCATATCCTTCAATCTCCGCCGTGCCGGATGTCGGATGCAGAAACCCGGTAATCATCCGCATCGTGGTGGTCTTGCCGGCGCCGTTCGGGCCGAGAAAACCAAGGACGGCGCCCTTGTCCGCCTCAAACGACACTCCGCGCACCGCGTGTATCGAACCGAACCGTTTGTGCAACTTGCTGACTTTCAGCATATCTCCTCCTCGCCAAAGCGGGCCCGCGCCCGTGGTTGTATAAATCCAAAAACAATCCGTGTAAACTATATGATTTGCCTCGGAGTGGCAAGCGTTTCCTGCGCCCGCACCTTGGGCACCCGCACCCGCAAAACATTTTCTTCATACTGCGCCTGGATGTTTTCCCGGTCCACCGCCTCCGGCAACCTCAGGCGCGTCAGGTAATTGTTGCGCATGCCGCGCGCCATGATGGAAAGAATCCCGCCCTCCAGTTGCACGTCAATGCCCAGCCGGTCCACGTCCTTCAAGGCCACGGTAATCTCGTAAGCCTGGTCGTCTTCCGTCATCTGCAAGGCCGGCGCAATGGATGCGCGCTCCCAATGCCAATCCAGCGGATGGCATGTCTGCCGCCAGAGCCCGTCGCTGAAGGCATGGGCGAAAATCCGGTCAATTTCCCGCTGCAACCGCAGCATGTGCTCCGCCATGCCCAGCCCGGGTCCGGGCGTTGGCGCCGGGGAAAATTGCGCTTGGCCGCCGCCGGTCAATTCGGCGAAAAGGTTTTCTATCCTGGCGCGTATTTCCTGGATATCGTCCGCGTTTTCCCGGGCAACCACCGGCGCGGGATCGGCCGCTGCCGCCGGCTCGGTTCCGCGCCCGAACAGGCGCTGCGCCAGTGCCGTCATGCGCTCGCCGGCAAAAAACCGGCCGGCAAACCGCCAGCCGGCCGCCGCCAGCAAGGCCGACTCCACCGCCACGACCAGCGATAGCATTATGACCGCCCAGCGCAATTTACGATTGGCATCCATGGACACGGTGTTCAGTGTAGCAAAAACATTTTGCAACTGACTGCAAATAGAGCAGGAAGCGTGCCAGGTGGGAATACCTGCTGGAAACGCAATTTGCGGCAAGGCGTTTTGGCGCGTTACCGGTCATTTTGTCCGGCAGACCGGACATTTTGGCCGGGGACTATCCGACTTGCTCGACAGTGGCAATGGCCATGGCGGCGATACCTTCGCCGCGGCCGATACTGCCGAGTTTTTCCATGGTGGTCGCCTTGAGGGAGACGCGGTCCACCGGCAATCGCAGCGCCGCCGCCAGCCGCTCGCGCATCAAGCCGCGATGCGGCGCCAGCCGCGGATATTCGGCCAGTACGGTGGCATCCACGTTGACGATCCGGGCGCCGCGCGCCGCCACCCGCTGGGCGCAATGCGCCAGCAATTGCAGGCTGTCGGCCCCCTTCCACCGCGGGTCGGTGTCCGGGAAGTGCTCGCCGATATCGCCGTCCGCCACGGCGCCCAGCAGGGCGTCCGCCAGCGCATGGCACAACACATCCGCATCCGAGTGGCCGGCCAGGCCGCGGGGACTGTCAATCTCCACTCCGCCCAGCACCAGCCGGCGGCCATCGGCGAAGGGATGCACGTCAAATCCTATGCCGGTCCTGATCATGCCTACTCCCCGATGATTTCGTAAGCGCCGGATGCGGACCCGGAGAACGTCACGCTGCCGGCGGCAATATCCGCCGGCGCAGCGGCCAGTCCGCCCTGGCAGACCACCAGCGGCCGCGCCTTAAACGGCGGCGTCAACGCCACCGTATCGCCGGGCGCCGCGCGGCCGGCCAGCCGGCGCTCCGCGCGCCGGTTGGAACGGGAGTCGTACACAAACGCTCCTAGTATGGATACTGGCGCCTCGATCGCCTCCAGGCGCAGAAGGTGGACGCCGAACGGCAACCCGCGGATGCCCCGGCGGTTTTCGATGAAAATCTTTGCGCCATCCGAGTCTTCAAACGGCTGGTTGGCCGTCTGGCGCAGTTTTTCCACGCCGTCCACCGCCGCCAGCAGAATGCCGGCATCCGGCCGGTCAACATACGCAACCGAAATATCCGTGCCGACCGCCTCCAGTTCCAAAGCGGCGCCCGGCGGCAAAACAATCTGCATGGCGCCATAAGGCGCGCCCCATTCGGACGCGAATGGGACGGGCGTCAAGCCGCCGCGTTCCCACAAGGCGGACTCCGCGCCGATAAACCGGCGGTCGGGACAGATTTTGCAATCGGCGGCGATGATCACGGGATTCGTGCCGAAGGCTTCCACTAAATGGCGGTCGCCCAGCGCCAGATTGCCGTGAACGAAGGTGGAATTGCGCAGATCGCGCTGCTTCATGGAGCGGCCGCGGCTGCCGGAACGCCACACACCATCCACCTTGAACCGCAACTTTTCCTCCGCCTGGCACCAGAGATTGAAAACCGTATCCTCGATGATCAGGCGAGGGCCTTTGATGCGGGGATGCGGCGCGGTAAAAGTCGCCAGTTCGCCTTCCCAGCCGTAGGCGTTGGGATGCAGGCGTTCGGGCAACTGCAACTGCGCCTGCCCGGCTTCGGTCGGATCCCAGCATTCAAACGCCTTTTCCAGGGTTTTGAACCAGAGGAAATGCGCCGCGGCCTGGGGATGGCCGTCCGCGGGCACGAGCGCATAACGGTTGCAGCAGCGCATCAGGTTGTCGGCCAGCAGGCCATAGTCCAGCACCGGAATCTGGTAGCGCAACGCCAGCGCCTGCAGGTCGCCGGTATTGGGCGTGTACTGACCGTAATTCTGGAACATGCAGAACAGGAATTCGGTTTCCGGGTAATTCCTTTGAATCCAGCGGATGGCGCCTTCAAACACCGCGACTTCTTCCGGGGTATCGGTTTTTTCGTTGGCGCCGCTGCCGAAAATCACCAGGTCGGGCCGCGTCCCCTCCGGCCGCGCGCATAAATCCGGATACAATTCCGCCCAGGTCCGCCCGGCGCCATTACCGTTCATGCCCGGGTCGGGCGGCAGGGCCAGGCGGCAGTAGTCCGCCAGCCCGGCATGCGCCTCGCCTACGCATGAGCCGTCGCAGGCCATGATATTCAGCAGCAATTTTTCCACCGGCAGATTGAACTTGCGCATCAATTCCAGGCGCAGCCGTCCGGCGAACCCCCAGTAATGCTGCCACCAGCCGACGTATCCGGCGAGGTCCGGGCGGCCGACCATGTCCGGGTCAAACGCATGATTATCCGCCAGCGGCTGCTTGAATTCCGGCGCATCCGGGTTTTCGTTGTAGGGATACAGCGGCGGGTTGGCGCTGCCGCGGTCAATGCTGGATCCCATCAAAATGATATGCAGCGGTTCGCCCTTCCATAGTTTCTGCATGGTGCGCGGGATATGGCGGTAAATTGGACGCATGGCGCGCGCGCCGGGCCAGACCTGCCGCGGCGCCGGCGCCGCGGCGCCGCGGACCAGCGCCGGGGCGTACACCCAGACCGTGTCGCCGGTGGATATGTTGGCGAATTCCACCTGGATGCCGACGGTGTTGACCGCCACACTGGATCCTTGCCGGGCATCGGGTTGAAAATTCCCGGGGATGACTGCATCCTCAATCCGCAGCACGACATGGCCGGTAACGGAGACGGCCGTCTCGTAAAGCGCCGCCGTCACCAGTTCGCCGCGGCTCTGGCGGGGGAAAGTCCGCTGATCCGCCAGGCCGAAATCCCTGGGCTGCCATTCGCCTTCGGCGCTGTCGAGTTTCAGCAGCCGGAGACGGACCTGCAGGGTGTTGGGCGCCGTCTGGCAGCCATGCGCCAGCAGGCTGACATGGTCGCCATGCGCCAAGCCGGCTTCCGGCAGGGTAAAAAACTGTAACAGCCGCTTGCCCGGCCGGATTTCCACAAGGTTGTCCACGGCAAAGTCCGGGCGCGCCGCGGCGTCCGCATGCCCGGCGCGGATGACCTGGATATCGCCCCAGGCGTCCGTGTTCCAGAAGGCGATATTGCCGGAAGCAAACGATTCCCGGCGTCCGGAGCGGTGATTTTCAAAAACATGAAACGCAAACTCCGGATTCTTCAAAAGATTCATATTGCCAAACTCCGCTCCCATTGCTTGCAGCGCCGGCCCCAGCAGCGCGGCCGCCAAACCTGACATTAACCGAATTTTGCACCGCGCAAGTTTGGTGCAGGGCGCGGCGCGAGGGGTGCCGCTGTATAAATATACTGCAAATCCCCGAGCAACAAAGCCCTGCGCCAAAAACTTGTCCGCCATAGTCGGACGACGGCGGGTCGCGCGGCCAGCTGCCGGCGAATATTGGCGTTTTTTTGAAACTACATTCATGTCAAAATATGGGCGATAGCAAATAACTGTGCAAAAAGCAATTTGCACGCACTATAATTGCTTAAAATCATTTCAACACCAATATTCGTGCAAAATTCGGGTAGTAACTTGCGCGCCGATGCAATCACGCCCCCACCGCCCCTTGCAGCGCCGCCAGGGCCTTGGCATAATCCGGCTCCTGCGCGATTTCCGGGACCTGCTCGGCATACACCACGCGGTTTTTGCCGTCCAGCACCAGCACCGCCCGGCTCATCAGTCCGGCCAGCGGCCCATCCACGATCTGCACGCCGTATTGGCGTCCGAAATCGGGAGCGCGCATGGTGGAAAGCGTGGTGATGTTTTTCAAGTTCTGGCTTTCGCAAAACCGCCCCTGGGCAAACGGCAAATCGGCGGAAATATTGATCAGCGCCGTATCCGGCAGCTTCGCCACGGCTTCATTGAACCGGCGGGCGGAATTGGCGCAGACAGGCGTATCGAGGCTCGGCACGATGTTCAACAGCTTGCGGCGGGCGCCGAAACTGCTCAAGCCGACATCCTGTAATTCCGCGTTAGTCAGCCGGAAATCCGGCGCCGTGGTTCCCACTGCCGGGAGATTGCCGGCCGTCTGCGCCGGCTGTCCCTTGAATGTAATCGTCGCCATAACCAGGACTCCTTATGTTTGTTAAATGCTGCGCGATGGGCTTAAGCATGCCAGCAACAATGCCAGACTGTTTGTATAATTACGCGCCGGCGAAAGCAAGGACTTTTCTTGTCGAGAAGCATGTTGACGGATCATGTTCGGCTGCTATGCTATATCAACGTTTATGACACCGCCAGGTCGAAACCAGAAGCGGAAGGAGATTTTCAGCGTGAACGAACAGCCAGATTGGGCTCCGCTGGTTCTGGAACTCAGGAAACGCCTCCGCCTGACAGCCGACCTGCTCGAGCAGACCGAACAGGCGGCCAGGCTGGGCAAACTCATTTGGGCAAATCTGGGGGATATTGGCTATGGCGAGTAAGAAGCGAACCTCACCTACAACCGCAACCGGGGAAGCCGTGACCTCCCGCGCCTACCGGGAGCGTGTGCGCGACGGCGCTTCTTTCCCTGCGCCGCTGTCTCATGCCGATATGCCGGCGGACTACGTTGCAACGCTCACCGAGATCAAGGAACGCATACGCATCGAACGCATACGTGTGGCCATGTCCGCCAACGCCACCATGGTGATGATGTATTGGGAAATTGGCCGGATCATTCTGGGGCGACAGGAAGCCGAAGGCTGGGGCGCGAAGGTGATTGACCGGCTTTCCGCCGACCTGCGGGAGGAATTCCCGGACATGCAGGGAATATCCGCGCGCAACCTCCTGTTCATGCGAGCGTTTGCCGATATCTATCCCGACGCGGAAATAGTGAAACAGCTTGTTTCACAATTACCCTGGGGCCATGTCGTGCATCTGATCCAGCGCGTCAAAGACCCTGAAGCGCGAATCTGGTATGCCAGGGCCGCAGTTGCCGACGGATGGTCGCGCAGCATCCTCGACCTGCAGATCGCGTCTCAAGCGCATCTCCGTCAGGGCAAGTCCGTCAACAACTTCGCCTTGACCCTGCCGCCCGCCGACTCCGACATGGCCGCGCAAGTGTTCAAAGACCCCTATCTTTTCGACTTCATCGGCACCGCCGATCCCCGCCGCGAGCGCGAGGTCGAGCAGGCGCTGGTGGACCATGTGCAGAAGTTCCTTCTGGAACTCGGGGCGGGGTTCGCTTTCGTCGGACGGCAGGTGCATCTGGAGTTTTCCAGCAAGGACTACTACCTCGACCTACTCTTCTACCACCTCAAGCTCCGCTGCTACGTGACGGTGGAGTTGAAAGCCGTGCCGTTCGAGCCGGAGTTCGTCGGCAAGCTGAACATGTACATGGGCGCGGTGGACGACCTTCTGCGCCATGCCGATGACAAGCCGACTATCGGTCTGCTGCTCTGCAAGGGCAAGGACCGAATCATCGCGGAATATGCCCTCAGCGGCTTCACGCGCCCCATCGGTGTGGCCGACTGGAAGAAGCAACTTACCGAAGCTCTGCCCGCCGACCTCAAAGGCAGCCTCCCCTCCGTCGAGGAGATCGAGGCCGAACTGAGCGAGGTGGCGAAGCGGGCGGAAGCCAAACGCGCGCCCGGACGCGGCGACACGGTCCGGGAAATGCCTGTTGGCTATAGTGCAGGGCGCGTCTGGATCGTGGAAACCCCTTTTGC
This sequence comes from uncultured Verrucomicrobiota bacterium, assembly GCA_964463985.1. Lineage (GTDB taxonomy): Bacteria > Verrucomicrobiota > Kiritimatiellia > JAAZAB01 > JAAZAB01 > JAXGPF01. The sequence goes on along the minus strand of CAYXEK010000068.1, from coordinate 907 downwards.
CACCGACGGCGCCGAAACGCCGTTCGGACAGCGGTGGGATGGCGGCACAATCTCACTCTCCGCTGAGCATCTAGCCAGCCTCGCTGACGGCAAGATCCTTGCCCTCGATGTTCGTGATGAATATGTCACATTTCTGAAGGCCGATCAGACGAAAAATCAGCCTTCTATGCGGAAGAAGGGAGGACGCTGTAAGCGATGAGTTGAAATCGCGGACCGAGCGATCCGATAAACTCGACCAGATTATCCCGGCCTGTGCCGCCGAAGCGGCAGGCAGGTGGGCCAGGGGACATCAGCTATGGCGAATAATTGGCCAGAAGTCGAGTTTGGCGACCTTCCGCCCAGCGGCACTCCGCAGCCCATCAGCCATGGGAATGCTTAACGCTTGTTTTGGCAATGAAAAAACGGCGCTAAGGGACTTTATAAGACCTGAAATATCTTTAACGCGTTGGTTGTTAGCATGTTGCCACGGTCCGACCCAATCCTAATCATTATCGTGAAGATTGTGATCCAACCCGCGAACAAGCCGAAGAAATAATAATAAACGCCGGGACATTTCTTGAGGAATCGCACGCATTATGGCTGAAACTACAGCATGTTCCCGAATCCTGATATGCACCCAAAATCATCTAATCCTATATTCACAATCGGAATGCATAGCAGCCGAACACGATCCGCCATCATGCTGTTCGACAAGAAAATTCCTTGCTTTCGCTGGCGCGTAATTATACAAAGGAGTCAGTTTCAAAAGTCTAGGACGACGTGGAAGTCGTCCCTCCAAAATCCAAATCACCCCATTTTTGGAGGGTCGGGTTACACCCCGACCTTTTTGATAGGACTTTTGCAATTGGCTCAAGCAGCATATTGAACACCGCATTTTGAAAATATTACTGCCTTTCCCCCGATATTC
>CAYXEK010000067.1:0-17975 GCA_964463985.1 uncultured Verrucomicrobiota bacterium | reverse complement strand
AGCTGTTTAAAAAAGTCTTGACCGGCTCATCGGTTTGTAGTATTCATAGCGCTATGAAAGATTCTGCTCGGAATCCGCCGCGGTCGGCCGGGTTGAAGGAAGTCGCCCGGCGCGCGGGCTTGTCGTATTGCTCCGTGGCGCAGATTCTCAGCGGCCGGCGGGGTTATAATCCAAAAACCCGCGCCCGCGTTGAAGCGCTGGCGGCGGAGTTGAATTGCCGGCCTGATCCGCTGGCGCGGGCGTTGGCCGGCGGCAAGACCATGACCGTGGCCATCCTCACCGAAGGCATCGGCGCCAATATAATCAACGCCTTGAAACTGGATGTGCTGGAACGCGCCGTTCGCCGCGCCGGATATATCAGCCAAATCGTGGCTTTTGACGAGCCGGGCCACGAGCAAGCCATCCTGCAAAATCTCCTGGCGCGCCGGGTGGATGGCCTGATTGTGTCGTTGCCGATCCCTTATCATCAAGCGCTTTTCAATGATTTGCGTGCTGTGCCAATGCCAAGCGTTTACCTGGACGATGATCATCCGGCCGGCGCGCGGCATTACGTGAAAATTGACCGGACGAGCGGCATCCGGCAGACGGCCCGGCATCTGCATGAGCTGGGGCACCACTCGGTCTGGTATTTTTTGAATTCCCGGGATCTGAAGAAGGAATTTCCGCCCCGTGCCAAGCGTCTGTTCCTCTATCAACGCGCCTTGCGGAAGCATGGCATAAAGATGGGGTATGATACAACCCTGGTGGCCAATACCGGCGATGATGGGCATGCCTGTGTCCGGCGTCTGCTGGCCGCAAACAAGAAGCGGCCGACGGCCCTGATCTGCGGCAATGATCTGGCCGCGCTGGGCGCGCTGGCGGCGCTGCATGACGCCGGCATCGCCGTGCCGGAAGAAATCAGCGTGCTGGGATTTGACGATATCGAGCCGGCCCGGATGGTCCGCCCGGCCTTAACCACAGTCCGCCAGCCGGTCGCAGCCATCGGCGTGGCGGTGGACATGCTGATGGAATTGATGAAAAACCCAAACAGCCGTGCCGTTCAGCCGGTAACTTTGGAATGCGAATTGATCGTCCGCGATACCACCGGGCCGGCGGGCAGATGCCGAAAAAAGCATGGCTCGCCACAGGTTCGCCCTCCATTTAAATAGATGCAATATTCCCGGAAGGCGAACCTGTGGTGAGCCGTCTGTTGCTCGTTATTGTCCCATATTGCTTTTAAAACGGGCTTTTGAAAGCGAATCAGGATTAACAGGAAAGGAATCCATGGAAAACAAAAACCAAAACGTTGACATGGCGATGCGGATCAAGTGGTGGCAGGAAGCGCAATTCGGCATGTTTATTCATTTCGGCCTGTATGCCATCCCGGCGCGCGGCGAGTGGATCATGTTTCAAGAGCGCGTCAAAATCCGCGATTATGAAAAACTCGCGCCTTTGTTCAAGCCGCGCCCGGGCGCGGCCCGGCAATGGGCGCGGCTGGCGCGCGAAGCCGGGATGCGTTACATGGTGTTGACGACCAAGCATCATGACGGATTTTGCCTGTTTGATTCGCGCCTCACCAATTACACTTCCATGCATTCCGGTGCGCGGCGCGATCTGGTGCGGGAGTATGTTGACGCCTGCCGCGCCGAAGGCCTGCGCGTGGGTCTCTATCATTCGATCAAGGACTGGCATCACCCAAATTATCCGTTCCCGCCGGATTTCCCGCTGGTGCGCCTGGAACCCGGCGCCCGCCGGCCCGACCGGAAGAAATACGAGGCATACTTGCTCGGCCAACTGCGCGAGCTTTTGTCCAATTACGGTAAAATTGATCTCTTGTGGTTTGACGGGCGCGATCCGATCATTGACGGTGCGTCCATCGGGCGTGAAATCCACCGGATTCAACCAGATGTGCTGATCAATAACCGCCTGGTCGGGTATCCGCCGGACTTTATCACCCCGGAACAGATGATTCCATCCGAACCGCCGACATTCGATGGCCGGCCTATCCCATGGGAAGCCTGCCATACCATGACCGGGCAATCCTGGGGTTATTGCCGGCACGAGTTGACGACGGATTTCCGCCCGGCGGCCAAGCTGATCCAAATGTTGCGGACTACCGCCGGACTGGGCGGCAATTTTTTACTGAATGTCGGCCCGCGCCCGGACGGCAGCCTGCGGCCGGAAGAAGTCCAACGCCTGCATGACATCGGCCGGTGGATGCGGAAAAACGGCGCGAGCTTGCGTAAGCGCTCTGCCGGCGCCGGGGCTGCAAAATCCAGTACCAGCGCAAAATCAAGCAAACCAAAGATTGATTACATTGTCCGCCAAGGCGAGCCGGTAACGGTTGACGCCAATGCCACTGCCGGCGCGTGGGCAAAAATCCCGGTGATAAAAATTTCGCAGGACACGCATTTTGACGCCTCGCGCGAGCGTTATCCCGCCGCATTCCGGCATGGGCATTGCGCCTACACCTTGCGCGCCATGCATGCGGGCGGCCTGCTTTACGTCCTGGCGGAAGTGGAGAGCGATACCCGGGTGGGCTGGCAGGGCTTGATGTCCATGCAGAATTGCGATGCCGTGCGGTTTCTGTTTGCCGCCAACATGAATTTATCCCGGATTGGTTACAATCGCGAGGGTTTTGAAATCTCGCTGGATGCGCTCGGCAATGTCTGGATGCCGAATGAAGCAAAAATGCCCGGGATGGTTTTCCGGCATGCGGCGCGGCCGACTGCCCGGGGCTATAACATCATGCTGGCATTGCCGATGGCAATGCTGCTCCGCCGCGCTGATAATCCGCGTTCAAGCCTGCGGCCGGGCGATGCGTTCAAATTCAACGTTTGCGTTATCCAGCCATCCACGCCCGTAGCGGCAGCCAATTCCGCCGCCAATCGCGCCGCCCGTGATTGGTGGGAGCGGATACCGCCGGACTACACGCCTTACGGCGAGCAGCACCGGGTTTACTGGCATGGCCGGGAAGGCCAGGAACTGATGACCGATGTGCAGGCCTGGGGAACCTGGCAGTTGCAATAGTTAAATCAGGAATTCACCACGAAAGAGCACAAGGAACACAAAGACGGTACGGATTTTTACAATGGAGCCGGATGAGCAGAGGGAGTGCGGGAATGGTTGCCACAAAAATGCACAAGACACACAAGCAAGAGAATGAATGAATGGGAGGGACAAAAATGACAAGGATCAACATGGCCGGAATTAAAATCGGTTGGATTGTTTTGATATCCGTATGTTGCGCCGGAATTCGCCGGCGGCGACGTATTACGTGGCGCCCGCCGGCGACGACGCGCGCACGGGCACGGGCAGTTGGACCAATGCCGTGCGGACCATCAGCAATGGCGTGGCCAAGGCGCTTTGGGCTGGAGGCGTTGTGCTGGTTTCCAACGGCACTTACGACATAACCGCGGATATCTATATTGCTCGAGCTATAACCCTGCGGGGCTTGAATCGAGCCGACACGATTATTCAGGGCGACTACCCGAGCACCACCAATCGAGGCATTCAGGTAAATCATTATGACGCAGTTGTGGAAAATTTCACCATTACAAATTGCGGCGACACCAATACTGGATTTTACGGCGGCGGCGTTCGGATAACCAAAGGTCGGTTGAATAACAGCATTGTGTCCGGCAATACCGCCGACCGCGGCGGTGGGGTGGCCCTGTTTAACAACGCGGTGATGAGCAATTGCCTGGTGCTGGGCAACACCGCCACCAATACGGGCGGCGGGGTGTATGTCGAAAACAGCGGCGGCAAAGTCCTGAATTCCACCATTGCCGACAATGTCGCCTTTTCCGCCGGCGGCGCATATCTGCATGTGGAACTCCTGACGGTGAATCCGGAAGTGACGGTCCGAAATTCCACCATATGTTCCAATACGGCCTATGGCACACTTGGCGGCGGCGGCTTGTATTGTTATCGCGGCGGGACGGCGGTCAACTGCCTGGTCTATGGCAATATTTCATCCAATTACGGCGGTGGGGTTTACATGCCCGTGCGCGGAACAGTGGATTCCTGCACCGTGGTCAGCAATTACTCAAAAAGCAGCGGGGGCGGGATTTTTGTGCAGGCTGGAACGGCGGAAACCAGCAGGATGCATGTTAACAACACAATCAGCGTATCCAACACGACCGGGCACCTGGGGGCGGACCTGTATACCGCCAATTATAGCTGGTTTACAAACAATTGCATTTTCAACGTGTATGGCACGGTGGTTGGCACAAACAATCTAATCGCAACCGATCCGTTGTTTGTTGATCCGACGTCCGGCAATTACCGGCTCCGGCCCGATTCGCCCTGCATCCATGCCGGCACGAATCTGCCGTGGATGTCGGAGCCGAATGCCGTGGATTTTGATGGTTATCCCCGGATTGACCGGGTTGTCCGGCGGGTGGACATGGGTTGTTACGAATATATACCCGTTGGCGCATTTTTCCATTTGCGATGATGAATTGGAAGTATGAAGCATATTGTAATCCTGGCCGCAGCCGCGCTCTTGAGTCTCCCGGCCTGTGCCGATCCGGACTCATGTCCGATAAAAACCACCACGCCGGCGGCGGATCAGCCATACACCGCCTGCGACTTAAATCTGCTGCGCAATGGCGATTTCATGCCCGGCACGGCAAGCAACTCGCCGATGGACTGGCGCAATGACGCACCAGCCCTCTCGACGAATAATATCGCCGCCTTCGAGTTTTTCGATGGCGGCGCGCGCGCGGCGCCGGCGCATGAAAAATTCACGATGTGGCAGAACGTCAACGCCTTGGGCTTCGAGCGGGTGCGCTTTTCCGGGGAAGTAAAGCCGGAAGGCAAATTGATCCTTAAGTTCAGCGTACTGCCCTGCCGGGAAAGTCCGCCGGCGCCGACTAAAATATTGCATCACGTTGGCTTCCAATCCAACGGGGAGTGGCAAACTTTCCTGTGTGAAACGAACTTGCCGGCTTGGGCGGTGGCATTGGCCGTTGATCTGTCGGTTGTGGATGGCGCTCCCTTTTCCCTGCGTAATTTCCGGTTGGAGCCGGTTTATCCGGCCCAGTCTGCCGGGCAAGTCCGGCTGGGCGGCCGGACCGCCCTGGCGCGGATTGTCGTTCCACCCGCGCCGGCGGATGGCGAGCGGCAGGCGGCAATCCTGCTGAAGAACTACTTGTACAAACTCTCCGGCGCGGTGGCGCCGGTGGTTGCCGCGGCCGGGGCGGAGCGCTCCGGCTCGTTCTTCATCGGCCGCGCCGCATTGGCGGCGCAGGTCATTGATTCGCAATCATTGGACGGCCTTAAGGATGGCGGCAGTATGGTTGTTATTGGCGATGAAGTGGCGGGGCTATGCGGCAAGCCGGGCGACTGGGGCTGCGTGGAGGCGGTATTCGCCCTGCTGGAACAGCTTGGCTGCCGGTTTTACGATCTGGGTGAATACCAGTTACCGGCCAAAAACGGGGATTTGACCCTGCCGCGGATGGATTGGAAAAGCGCTTACAGCATGCGCTATGCCATGGCGCATGTCGGCGATCCGTGGAATAAGGCGGCGATTAATCTGGGTTATTCATATATACCGGCATTCTGGGGCAATTGCCGCGAGTTGGACTTTACGGCGGCGTATGGCTCATGGGTCCACACCGCGAATTTTCTGGCGCCGCATAGCCGCTATCTTAAGGAGCACCCGGAATATTTCGCGCTGTTCCGCGGCCAGCGCGGCCGCTTGCAAAAACCATCGCTCGGCTATGTTCAGTTGTGCTGGTCCAATCCGGATGTCCAAAAGCTTGCTATTGCCCGGGTGCTGCAATGGATTAAGAAGCAGCCGGAACGGAAATATTTTGCCGTGACGCCCGGCGATGGAACCGGCTATTGCGAATGCGAGGCATGTAAAGCCTGGGACCCGGACCCGGCCGCCGTCAGCAAGACCGATCGCTATTTACGGTTTGTCAACATCATCGCCCGGAGCATTGCCGCCAAATATCCGGATAAGCGGATTCTGGCGCTGGCTTACACGGTCTTGACGGAAGCTCCGCCAGTGGAAGTCAAGCCGGAGCCGAATGTGGACATCATGTATTGTGTCTGGAGTTCCGACTGGGGATGCAAATATCACGCATTCTGCGAAAAAAACCGGGAAGGCATGGCGCATTTTGAGCAATGGTGCGCCCTGGCGCCCGGCCGCGTGCATATCTTCGATTACCCCTGGTCCGCGCCGGCCGACATCGCCCGGCTGCAATATTTCGCGCAACATAACGCCGCCGGCGTGTTCCATTGCGGATTCCGGGGCCGGTTCCAGCCGCTAAACACATATCTTTGCGCGCGGGTGTTCCGCGATCCCGAGTTCGATCTGGAGCGGGAGACTGACGCCTTCATGCAGGCGTATTACGGGCCGGCGGCCAAGCCGGTCCGCGCCTACTACGATATGATGAACCAGGCCATCGCCGCCGCGGACGACCACCAGACACCCTGTGCGCCGGAGCCGTTTTATGGACATAAAGACCGGACAATCATCACGCTGGAATACGCGCGCCGGGGTGAAACGCTGTTTGAGCAGGCGCTGTCGGCCGCGGAAGGCGACGCCAAACTTATCGCCCGGATTGAGGTGGAGCGCCAGGCGTTCCTGCGCGCCGCCGTAAACGAGCTGAACCTGACGCGCGGGCTGGAAACCCCGGAGGACCGCCGGGATTTCGCATTGCGGCTGGCGGAACTGGTTAAACGGCTCAAGGCTTCCCGGCCTGGCGCGGTCTATTATCGGGAATCACCCAAAGTCTACCTCCAGCGCGCGGCGCGGTTTGAGTTTGGCGTTCAGGGCAAGTGGTATGACGATCCGGTGCTGGACGAGTTTTTAAAAGATCCCGTCGCGTACATTGCCAGGGAACGGGTGGACCAGCAGGCGGTGCCGGGCGGCTGGCGGATTGACGCCGTCTTGTTCTGGGGCGGCGAAGGCCCCATTGAATACTGCAAGCGCCCGGCGCGCATCATCCGCCGGGCTTCCTCCGATGCGCCCGATATGACCGCCAACTTCATTCTTACCAATCCGCTGCCGGCCGCCGCCGTCGTGGTCATCACGGGGATGGACGATGAGAAGCCGGGCCGGGCGGCCATGCAAGTGCTGGTGAACGACCAGGTTATATTTACCGGCACAAACTCAATGCCCGAAGGGAAATGGGGTGAGCAGCGGATTGAGGCGCCGGGCGCGGCTTTCAAGCCGGGTAAGAACGTCGTGCGCATCGTCAACACCACGCCGGACCGGGAGGAGGGCGTGGCCGACATGAATTTCGGCGCCGCCGGCCGGATCATCCAGGATTATAACTGGGGCTGGATCGGGGTGAACGCCATTACGGTGCTGGAGGGGGGAAACCCCGCCGGTCAGGCGGATTAGCCTTGGAGAGGAAATACATGCATCGGGGCATATTGGAATTGTGTTTGAGCATGATTGTGTTGATATGCGCGGCCGGAGCCTGGGCGGCGCCCGATACGCTGCCGGCGCCGTCTGATGTGTCGGCCAAGGCCGTATCGGCATGGCTGCGCTGGGTGATCCCGCTGCCTCAGGAAGCCCAAATCCCCAAATCGCTTACCGTGCCAACCGCGGCGATCAAGCTGACCGCGCGCGCCGGCGCCGGGGAATTGGAGAAAAACGCCTTGCGTCAACTCCAGGATTTGTTCCGCGCGCAGGCGGGCGTTGACGGCAATCCGGATGGCGCGTTTGAAATCATGCTGGGGGTATGCGATGCGCAGGGCCAGATCGGCGATCTGACCGTGCCGGATGCCGCGCGGCTGGCGGAATTGCCGAACAAGGAGCAGGCATATCTGATCCGGCCGGTCGGCGACAACCGCCTGGTATTGGCGGCGCTGGATGAACGCGGCGTGTTTTACGCCGTATTGACTTTATGTCAACTACTGGAGCCGAAATTCGGCGGCGAAACGGTGACACTGCCGTTGGCCGTGATCACCGATTGGCCGGACTTGGCCGAACGCGGCGAATGGGGAATTATCCGCAAAGGCGATATTACGATCAAGCCGGAGGATATCGAATGGCTGGCCGCGCGTAAGATGAACCTGATCGAATTCCATTCCACGCTGGAATTCGACGCGCAAGGCCATCCCAAAACCAGGATCAACCGGACATTCCTGCGGCGCGGCCGGCGGCATGCCGTCAAGATGGTGCCGACCATCGGACATCTGGACCAATTGGGGGAAACCGGGATATACCAACATTATCCCGAACTGCGCGGAAAAGGCGATGGCGCCTGGTCCTGGGGCGTCAGCAAGATCGAAAAGACATACGCGCCCTGCGCATCCAACTCCAAGTTGTATGAGGTGCTGGCCGGCTGGATGCGGTCCTACGCGGAGTATGGCGTGCGCGACATATCATGCTGGCTGGGCGAAATAGACCGCCAATGCCAATGCCCGGAATGCGCCAAGATGGGGCAATTTGCGCTGGAAGCCCGCGCGTTTGTGCAAGCCTGGCGGCTGGCAGTCAAAGACTACCCGGATTTGCGCATCCGCATCCTGCTCTCGCAGGGCAGTTATAAATCCAACGACAAGGTCCTGGCGGAAATCCCGCCGGAAGTGGGCATCACGTATTACGATGGTTACAAGACCTACGATCCATCGCCCAACCCCATGATTTATCCATTGCTGGAGGAATATGCCGCGCGCGGCGGGCGCTTGGGCGTCTATCCGATCCTCACGCCTTCGTACCGGATTATCAGCCCCTGGACCGCGCCGCAATTCGTCAAGGCGCGGATGACGGAATTCGTGGATAAAAAGCTGACGTCGTTTGCCGCCTATGTGATCGGCGGCAACGCCTTGTTTGATTTCAACGTCACGGCGGCGGCGGAATGGGGGTGGAACGCGCGCGGACGGTCCGAACGCGAGTTCGCGTTGGCCTGGGCGATGCGCCAGGGCATGCGCGCCGATCAGGCGGAGTTGGCGGCCGATTGGGCAGTCCAGCTTGGCCAGGTCGCGTGGGATTTATACGGCGCGCGCCTAATTCAACTCTACCTGTTCCGTCCGGCCACCCTGGCCGGGATGATTTCCTCCGGCATGACGCCGGCCTACGGGAAGGGCCTGCTGGAGTATATACCGGACGCCCAACATTTGGAGCGCAACCTGAAATCCTGCCGCGCGGCGCTGAACATCGCCGAACGTATCGGCACCCCGGGCATACTGGCCGAGTCCCGGGCAATCCTGACTTATTACCGGATGCTGGATGAAATAACCGGCAGCGCCGGATTCCTGGCCGCGCATGACGAGATTGGCGAGCCGGAACGGTTGGCGCTTCAGGAACGCATGAACCGGCTGGCGCTGGCCGGCATGCTGAATACCGACGCCTTGCGCGATTGGGAACGCGCGGTGCGGGTTGGGGTCGGAGGCCGGCGGTTCCTGGATTGTGTGCAGGCCACATACGACTCCGTCGCCGCCGTGGCGCGGGCGTTATCGCGGCATGGCGTGCGCGATGCCGCCGCCATGTTCGCGCCCACGGAAGTCGGCGGCTGGACCGCCGCGGAATTTGCCGAGCAGCCGGAAATAGGGAAGACCATGGAAGTGACCCGGCAAATAACCGGGCCGGGCAGTTACGTGGCGACTTTCCGTTACACCGACGGCCGGAGCGGCTTGCGCATCACCCGCGCCGCCTTGCTTGAAATGACCGGAACTGACACCGGGCAGCGCGTCGAGTTGGCAGCGGATCAGCATGAAGGAACGGCGGGCGCCGTGCCGGTCAACAACGAATACCAACTGGAATTGACCAATTACAATACCCCGGCGCGATATTTCCTGGCCGCCACGGTGCGTGGAGCACGGCCGCGGGACCAGGCGGCCGGCCAGGCTGGCTGCGAAGGCAAAGTTTATTTCGAGCGGGAACGTCCGCTGGATTGGCAGACTTTGGTCGTGGCGGTTCAGCCCGATCCGGCGGCTGTCGTGCGGAAGACCGGATTTTCCGGCAAGGGCTTGAAAGTCGGGATTCTGTCAGGCGGCCTGGGCGGCGATGGGATACTGGAATTTCTGCGCGATGCCGAAAAGATTGATGCCGCGCCGGTCAACATGAGCAATTTCAAGTCCCGGCAATGCCGCGTCCTCATCATCCCGCAGCCGCTGTTCGAGGTATCCGCGGCCTTCACGCAGGCAGTGGAGGAATTCATCCGGCAGGGTGGCGGCGTGATTGCCACGCACGATGCTGTCGGGTATCGCGCCATGCCAAAATTATGCGAGCCGGTCTGCGCCGGAGGCGTGGAACACACCCGCGCCGGATCATGGAAAACCAGCGGAACGCATCCCGTGAACTGGGGATTGCCGGTTGACACGGCATTGTCACGCGGGTATTACGATCAGGTGGAATTGCAAGCCGGGACGAATGGAACAGTCGTCGCCAGCGGCGAGACGACCGGCCAGCCGGTGGCTGTGGCCGGTGAATTCGGCGGCGGCCGGTACGTGGCCTGCGGCCTGCTGCTGGGCATGGAGCATGACCAGTTCGGATCGGGCTCGAAGGAAGCTCCGCCCACTCCGGACGAAGCACGGTTGCTGCTGAACGCCATCCGCTGGTGCGCCGGCGGGAAATGATGGCGCCCGCTGGCCAGAGATTATAATTATTTGTAAAAATGCTTGATTTTGTAAATCGTCAATATACAATATCAAGTATGAATGAGAAGAATTACCATAAAAGGCTTTTGGAAAAGAGATTGCTGGATTATGCCAATGCATTCCCTTGTGTAGTCCTCACTGGCGCCCGGCAAACGGGGAAAAGCACCATACTGGAGCATTGCCTCGGATCAAAGATGAAAATTTTCACCTTTGATCCGGTGCAGAACCTATACGGCGAAAAGGACGACCCGGATTTATTTCTTCAGACAAATCCGCCGCCGCTGATTCTGGACGAAATTCAATATGCTGCCATGTTGGTGCCGGCGGTCAAGCGTTGGGTGGATGCCCATCGCAAGCCTGGTCAATTTCTTTTGACGGGATCGCACCAATGGCAAGTCATGAGAAATCTTGCTGAATCGCTTGCGGGGCGGACAGCCGTCCTGGAAATGGGCGGATTTACGCTTGCCGAGCGTTTTATGGATCATAATTTGGCTTGGTTTCCCAAATGGCTTGAAACGGCAATTGGTAGAGAAAATGGGGCCGGGCAAGCTCAGTCACTGCTTGAATCCGGTTCGCCGCTGGAATACAATCTGGCAGAGGCGATTTGGCGCGGGGGGTTCCCCGAGCCGGCTGGCCTGACTCTGTCGGTGGTGCCGGGATGGATGCAGGGATATGTTTCCACATATGTCCAGCGGGATGTTCGCTTGCAGCAGGATATTCGGGATGAAGAACAGTTTGGACGGTTTCTGGCGCTATGCGCGGCTCTGACTGCCCAAGAGGTGAATCAGAGGCAACTTGGCCGCGAGATTGGCGCCACGGCGCCGACGGCGCGCAAGTGGATTGATGTTTTAAAAAGCGGTGGGCAATGGTTTGAATTGCCGGCATATGCGAGAAATCTTACCCAGCGGATCAGCCGTTCGCCCAAGGGATATTTTGCCGACAGCGGGCTTGCCTGCCATTTGCTGCGATTGCCATCCCCGGAATCCGTAATCGGTTCTCCTGCATTTGGGGCGCTCTTTGAAAGCTTTGCCGCGACAGAGTTGATCAAGCAGACGGCATTGATGAACACGGCGCCGGCTTTCCATCATTTCCGCCGGCATGGCGGCGCGGAAGTGGATATGCTGGTTGAATACGGCGGACGTTTGTTTCCCATCGAGTTCAAGGCATCCTCGCGAGTCCGCCCGGCGGATGGCCGCGGCATTGCCATCTTTCAGGATTTGGTCGGCTGTGAAGCCGGCGATGGCTTGGTGGTGTATGCCGGACGGGAATGCCTGCGGTTGGGCCGGCGCGTTACCGCGGTTCCGCTGGGATGGCGCATCAGGTGAAATGCCAACGGAATAATTCAACCCAATGAATTGTAAGAACTGTGGGGCGGGGGCGCTTGCCTGTCTGCGGCATGGCCCTTGTCCCGCGGGATGATTGATGACGCCATAGGCATCATAAGCAGCGCACTTTTATCCCGACCCGGCGGGACCGGCCGGGCAGGGCGTAAATATACTGGTGTTTGAGGCGCATCAGGCGGTAGGGATTGTCGCCGGCGCGCACCGCCCGCTTGCCGAATAAACGGTCGGCGAAGGCTGTCAGGTAACCGGCCCGGTGCGCGGCGGTTTCGGCGGCCCGGCCGGCCACGGCCCAGGGAAAACACAGGTGGCGGACCGTATCCGTCTTCAGGCGCGCATTCAGGATTTCCCGGGCGGCGCCCACTTCGCAGGCGATGGCGTGCCGGGCTTCTTCCGCGGTTTCCCATCTTCCGCCCGCGCGCCGCATGATGTCTTGCAACGGTTTCTCCCATCCCGGCTGTCCGCAGTAAGCCGGTCCGCCATTGCCTGCCGCGTGAGCCCGGCAGGCCGCCACGCCGGCAGGGTCAGGGAAAAATCTGCGGGCATCGGAACAGCGCGACCGGCAAGGGTAAATCGGTGCGCCCAGGTCTGCAGGGGATAAAAAACGGGGCGGATCGCCGTCTTCCAACAGCGGTTCGGCCAGCGGCGGCGGCGAGTAGGCCGTGGTTACGAACCCCGTTGGCAGGTCATTGCAGAAAATCATGGCATGCGCCAGGGTATGGGCCTGCACATCCACCACTCCGGAGGCCTGCAATGCCCGCAATTCCGGCCAGGTGGTATGCGGCGGCCCGCCGGCCGGCGCCGGAGAATCGGGCGGAAGCGGCCTGGGAGCGGCGGCATCCAGCACGCGCGCGGGGATGACGTATGTTATGGCGGTCAGATTATACTGCCGCAGCATGGGGTAGACCACGGTCCAGACGCTGGCCCAGGCATCGTCGAAACAGAGTGCTACCGTGCGCGGGCCGGGATGAACGCCGCCAGCCGCCAGGCGGTGAATATCGTCGGAAACCACGGTGCGGTATTGATTTTCGGCCAGGTACCGCAGGTAAGGCTCAAGGTATTCCGGGGTGACGTCATGGAAGTGGAATACCGGCAGCATGTGGCGGCCAATCGGGCCGCCGAACAGGAAGGCGGGATAGCAGCCGGTGGCCAAGTCCAGGCAGCCGCGCCAGGGCGTTTTGCGTTCAGCGAATGGCAGGCAGTAAGTCATGAGCAGTCTTTCCTCCGCCTGATATATTACGGCGGCAGGGGATGAATAAGTTCGTTGATGGCAATGATCGGTTCAGACCGGCCGGCCGGAGGGAGGGTGCCCGGCGACCAGCGCACATTGGACTGGATTGAGAGGCCGAGGTCAGCCGGATTCAAGCCGTCGGCCGGGTGTTTTTCCGGCTCGAAGCGGACGGCCGCGCGTTCGCCGAAGTTAAGACAGCGGTGCTCCGGCCCGATGGGCCGGCAGGCATCTTTGCGCCAACCGCACCGGCCCCGGCGGTGATGTAACACGGCGGCCAGCGACGGCACGCCATCATCCCGGGCCTCAAAGATCAATTCGATTCCACCTTCCGCCTGCGTGAGTATGCGCGCGCCAACCAGCGCCAGGAAGGGCGGGTAGAGGACAGGTTGCGGCAGGTTGGCCGGCAACCGCGCAGCGGCATCCGGATGGATGATATTCAAAGCCGGGTAATAATCCGGGGCGGCGCCCAGGATTTGGCGCGCAGTTTGAGCGAGGCTTTCCGGCGCGGCGGCGGCGGTCTGCTGCGCCGCCAATTTCAGGCGTTTGAATTCCAATTCATTCCAGCATGGCGGCGCGGCTTCCGCCAGCAACGCCAGGGCCTGGCCGGCATTGCCTGAGCGCAGTTGGCTTTGAGCCAGGGCGGCAGTCAAGGTATGGTAAATCGCCCGGATCTGATCATGCATATTCCAGCGGATTTCCAGGTCCCGGTACTCTAGGACGGCGGGAATGGTGGATGTGAAATGCAGCCAGGCGGCGGATTCGCGGCCGACTGCCAAAACAAATTCAACGGCGATTGCCTTGTCCGGCACATTTTGCCAGGGGCCTTCGGCGAGTTTTCGCCCCTGGCAATCATACACGGCGAAACTGCCCGTGCGGAGTTCCGGAATGGCGCGCAAGTTCATGGCGACGGTGTAAACGCCGCGCGCCAGGCGCGCGGGTAAATCCAGCGTGGCGCCGGGCGGGAGGCCGGGCAAAGCTTCCGGACTGCCGATCCGGTCGGGCGCGAGTTCCAATTTGCCGCAGAGATTGCCCGGGGCCAGGCGGATGCGCGCGCATTGATCGTAATGCCGGCCGTTGATCCCATTGATGCTGACGGATTCCGGGGGCAAGGCCAGCGCCTTCAGGAGAAGCGCGCGCAGCTCCATCGCGCGCGATTCCCATTGGCCGGCCAAATCCCACTGGGCATTGGCCGCTGCCAGGGGATAAACCAGGGCGGGACTGCATGCTGGCAAGTCCGGCGTACCCCGCAGCAGGGCGAGCGCCTGATCGGCGTGGCCGATTTGCTGGAGCAGGGCGGCGGCCGCCGGCGCGTCGAATGCGGCCCGCAGCAGGCAAGGCACATATTCAATGTGCGGTTCCGGCCGGGTGGCGGCGGTCAGCCTTTCGAAACCGCCCAGGCGCGGCCGCCACCACGGGCGCTGAAGCGGGATAGCTGCGGCTTGATAAGGCATCAGTCGTTGTTGGAAACTGCGGCCAAACCCGCGCAGGCGCAATTCTGCGGGACGCTCAAGCGTATTGACAATTGTGAAAACCGGTCGCGGGAGTTCTGCCGGCCCGCCGAAGGCGCACTCATGCGGATACCGGTCAATCAACAGCAAATCCGCGCTGCCGGCATCATGGCCGGCGCGGAAAAAGGTTTCCCGGCCGTTGCAACTGATATAACCCGGCTGCGCCAGCGGCAATTGCAATTCCAGCGTTGGTGCAGCGGGCTGGTAGAGCCAAAGTTCAAGGTCCGGCGATGTAAATGGCGAGACAAAACGGTTGGGCGGCAGGACGCCCCACGCGCGCAGGCAGACGGCGCGGTTGGTGAAGGCCTCAAATGCGGCCTGGTATTGCGGGAAGCGGCGCCCGGTAACTGGATGGCGCAAGCCGCGCCCATCGGACGAGGGATTGCGGAGGATGGCGTCATACTTCCGTTTTTCCAGCAAGGCCTGGCCGGCAGTTTCAATTTTATGAATGAATTCCGCATCCTTTCCGGCTCCCGTATGCGCCGGGTCGGTGTAACGTTCCAAACCCAGCTTGTAATCTGCCGGTAAATGGCGCTGCAGCCAGCGGTTGGCGAGGCAGCGGGTATCCTTCCAATTGAACATGGAGGCAGCGGCCAGGCCGTTTTGCAAGATCGGCCAAAAGGTTGCCGTGATCAAAACAACGGCAGCCAGCCGGCCCAGCCGCCGGCCGGTGGAATGTTGCCATTGCCGCCATAAATACAGGGGCAGCAGGCCGGCCAGCACGGACCAGGCGGGAGAAAAATTCATGAATTCCTGGCCGCGGACCCAGGGCGCCTGGAACAGGTAATAATAAAGGTAACATAATGGAAAACCAATCAGGATCGGCCAGTACCGGCGGTAAGCGGCGGCGCCGAGCCATAAGCCGGCGGCGGCGGAGAGCAGGCTGCCCCAGCCGAGCGCCACCGCGGCGGTGCAAAATTGCCGCCAATGACTGCGCAGCGCAATCAACGGCTCGCTCCGCGCCTGGCTCAGGATGGTCGCGCCTTCGCCGTATACCCGCATATTCTGGTAGCGCAGTCCTTCACGGAAGGCATGCCAATCAAGCACTTCCGGCGTGGCCAGGCTGAATCCGGCGGCGAAAATAATTGTGGCCAGGATCATGCGGACGATGATGCGCCGCCATGGTCTGAGCCTGGCGCCGGTAGCCGGCGCACCTGATCGGCCTGTAGGCGCAGGAGTATAGAAGCTGAAAATCCAGCCCAGCGGCGCCAGGCAAATCAAGGTATACTTCGTGCCGGCGGCGAAGCCGGATGCCAGGACGGCGGCGGCAAAAAGCCAAAACGCGCGGCGGCCGGCAAAAAGCGACCACAGCCACAGGGCCAGCGTCAGCATGAAAACCATGGCGATATCGGTTTGGACATAATGCGCATGAATAATGTGATCCGGCAGGCAGCAGAAAAGCGCCGCGGCATACAGGCCGGCCCATGGCGATCCGGAGATACCGGCTGCCAGCAGGTAGATCAGCGCGCAGGTGGCGGCGGCCAGCCAGACATTGAAATGCCTTCCCAGGGACAAGTAAAGGTTGCGCGGCGGGGCAACCCGGTCAATTTCGTTCAACCGGTACTGCCATTGCTGTTGCAGGTCTAAAAACGGGACAACTACCCGGCGGAACTGGTTGAACAGGATGAAAAAACCTCCGGGATACACGGTGTTTTTCAGGTAACCGTCCTGTTCCGTGCGTTCCATCCAACTCAGGATACGCGGTTGATCGGGATGCATTTCCGCCGGCCGGTCAAAGCCGCCATAGCGGAGGAATGCCGCGGCCAGCACGATGCCGGCCAGCAGCCACCTGGCCCAAAGTGGCCGGTTGCCGGGAACGGATCGGGGACTGGATGGGTTTGGCATGGTCTGTTGGATTCAGGTTTTGCGCAGCAAAATATAATCGCAATCGCTGTCGGAATTGGCAGCGGCGCCAATAACAATTTCGATTTGGGCGGCGGGCAATGCCCGCCTTATGTGATTTTCAAAGCATTGTAAAAACGCTCAAAACCCGCCAATACCGGATTTCAGGGCGCGGCGTACAGCAACAGGATGCGGTTGCGGTCCCAGATTTCCAGGCGCATTTTTTTCAAGTCGGCGCCGGGGGCCGCCGGCCAGCGCCAGTCCTGGGCGTCGGGCCCCAGGCGGGTTTCAGGCAGCCATGCTTGCGCTTCCGGCATGCCTGTGCCCAACAGGCGCGGCGCCACCCTGACCGGCCGGCCGAGGTTGCGCACCATCCCTCCCACGCAATCCGGTCCGGTCTGGTTGCGCGGTAAAACATCCACCACGAAACGCTGCGCGCCGCCAAAGACCGACACCCGCGGCAGCGCCAGGAGGTTGGCGCCGCGGTCCAGCACGGCCACTTCATCCTCGCAGATCATCGCGGTGGTGTAGCCGGCTTCCCGCACGGCGCGCTCCAGTCCCGCATTGACCTGGCCGTGCGGATAGCAGAACGAGTCGGGGCGGGTTCCGGTGCGCGCGCGGAACCAGTCCCGGCTGACGTTGATTTCCAGGGCCACGGCGTCGGGGTGCCTGGGGTGTGTGTGGGAGTGGACCCCGAAAGCCAGGATGCCGCGGCGCATGGCGGCGCGGACTTCCGGCCAGGTCAGGCAGGGCGCGCCGCGGTACTGCTGGCGCTGCTCCGGCGAGTCCGCGATTGTGGCGGTGATCAGGTACACCATGGCCTGGAATCCGTATTGCCGCAGCAACGGCTCGGCCAGTGTCAAACTGCTGAGGAAGCCGTCGTCGAAGGTGATTACGACCGGCTTGGGAGGCAGGCTTGTCCGTCCGCGCGCCGCTGCGGCCAGGTCGGCGGGCAGCACGCTGGTGTAGCCCTGGGTTTTGAGTGATTGCAGGTGTTTTTCAAAGTTATCAATTTGCACGGTCCAGACATCCGCGGCGGTGGCGGGGTCGCCGGCGGGGCTCAGGTCATGGTACATCAGGATGGGCACAGGCAGCGGCAGGCGGGCGAGCGCCTGGCGCGCTTGGTAAAAATAGCGCCCGGCCCATGCGGCCAGGATCAAGATGGCCGGCGTTACGATGGAGCCGATCAGGATTTTGGGGTGGTTGCGCATGGCGGGTAAACCTATATCCGGCAGTTGGCGAGTTTGCCGCGGATGCGCGGCGCGAAGGATGAAGCTGTATAAGCATACCGCGAATCCTTCGCAACAAAGCAGATGCGGCAAAATCGCCAACCCCTTCCGGGTTTGAAATTCAGGAAACTTTTTTTGCATCCAATAGGCGCAGGGTCTTTTAATCCTGATGTTCTTGTTCTAAACATTTTATCTCGTTTCCTGAATTTCAAATGACGGATACAGGTTAAAATTCGAATTGCAAAGTTACCAGCGGCAGGCGTTGCCAGTCCGGCTTGAACCC
>CAYXEK010000066.1:0-17997 GCA_964463985.1 uncultured Verrucomicrobiota bacterium | reverse complement strand
TTACTAATAAATTCAGCTATTGCGTTCCCGGCAAAACGGGGTTAAGTTCCGGTTTTATGCGGGGTCGGAACCGGTAGCGAAATCGGTAGCGATCCCGATAGCGATAGCGATTTCGACCCCGACGATGTATTTTTTCTTTATTACCTGTGGGATGCTGCTGTTTGGAAATTAGCTCTATTATGAGAACATTAATATCATGCAAATCCCAGCCATGATCGCCAGAATTGCCGCGGCGGCGCGGATTGAGCGCGCGCAGCATATGCGTTACGCCGGCGCTTTTTTCGGCGCGGGCCATGCCCACCCCGGCCTGCATCACCTGGATTGGCTGGATCAGGGGCGGACAACGGCGCGCGTGGCCGGCCGGAATTATTCCCTGCAGCCGGGTCAGGCCTTATTCGTGCGCGCCGGCCGCCGGCATGGTTCCCGGGAGCCTGCGCCCGCGCCGGTGTTCGATGTTTACAGCGTGTCCTTCAGGCTGGCGGATTGCCCGCCCTGGCCGCCGGTTGTACCCGTGGCTGATCGCGAGGCGGTCGGGGCGATTTTCCGGGGGTTGATTGACGAATTCGCGGCGGAACGGCCCGGGCGCGCCTTGGATTTGCGGCTGCACCTGGCGAGTCTGTTTCTGCAACTCTGGCGCGGCGGGCTGGCGCCGGCCGATCCGGCATGCAGCGCGCCGGCGCCGGCGGACCGCGCGCGGGAAAAAATCCGCCAGGCCGTGGATTTCATTCACGCGCATTACATGCGCAAAATCAGCGTGCAGGACATCGCCGCCGCCATCCATGTAAGCGCCAGTTTTCTGAGCCATAATTTCCGGCGCGAAACCGGGCTGGCGCCCAATGCTTACCTGGTGCGCTACCGCCTGGAAAAGGCCCTGTGGCTGCTGGGCAAAACCGGCCATAAAACATCCGCCATCGCGGAAATGACCGGGTTCGCCAGCGCGCATTATTTTTACCGGGTATTTAAAAAGCACTACAAAATGCCGCCGCGCCGATACCTAGGCCATGCCGGATAGTGCACACATTATGCCGGATTGTGCGATTGCCGCGCGTGCGCACTAAGATTAGGATGTTCGCCGCCAATGGAAAGCATAAAACAGGAATCAGCGCGCCGGATGAGCACGAGTAAAATATTGGCATGGCTGGAATTGCTTTTGGTTGCGGCGGCGGGAGGATGCCTTATGCGCGGTAACGATCAATGTGACGGCGGACTGCGTCCAGGCGGACGCCTGGAACCGTTCGGCGCGGTGTATGCCTGCAAAAATCCGCCGGCCGCGCCGGAACGGCCGTGCCAGGAGGCCTTGTCACGCAAGGCGGTGGCGGAAAGCCTGGATTCGCATAACCTGCTGTATTCCGGACGGATGGTGAGCGACTGCGATCCCAGCCTGCTGGCGGTTCCGGAACACCTGGCGGCGGCGGCGGGCCGCGATTTCACCGTGGCGCATACGCCGCCGGAGATTGATTTTGCCGTCATCCCGGTCGAACCGCGCTGGCCGCGCGTTTACCATAACCAGTATCGTTCCGGCTGGTGGGGCAATTACTGCCAGCCGGTTTACGATCCGGCGAGCGGCAAATTCTACTCGGCGGTAGCCGATCACGGCGCCCGCGATGCGCATCTCTACCTGGTGGAATATGATCCGGCGGCGCGGCAGGTGCAGTGCCGGGCCGAGTTCAACTGCTCGCTGGGACGCGGCCGGGACGATTTCGGCGACGGCATCATTCACGGCTGGCTGGATTTCTTCCAGGCGCCGGGGATGCCGCGTCCGCAGATCTGGTTCTGCAGCTATTGGGCCAAGTTCCCCGAACCGTCCGCAGCCGACTACGCCACCGGCTACGATGGCGGGCATATCGCCAGCTACGATCCGGCTGCCAACCTGTTGGTGGACTACGGCGCGCCCTTGCCGCGCACATCCTGGCCCTTCCATCACCTGGATGCCCGCCGCGGCATGTTGTATGCCGTCAGTTTCCGCAATGAGTTTCTGGCCTGGAATATCCGCCGGCAGCGCACCGAATGGGCGGGATACCTTCCCGAGGGCATGCTTTGGAATAACCGCGCCATCCTGGTGGATTCCAATTCCGGCTGCGTCTTCACCTCAAACGACGATCAGGGCGATCCGCAACGCCGCCTGATCTGTTATAACGACGCCGACAAACGCTTTACTTTGCTCGATTGCCATATGCCGTCCAATCCGGCAACCGGCACATTTGACCGCCTGCGCGGGCATACGCGCGAGCGCGGACCGGACGGATTGTTCTGGGCGGCGACGGAATCCGGCGCGCTCTTTACATTCGATCCGGACCGCCGGGAAATTAACCCGCGCGGATTGAATTGGTCCAGCCCGGCGGGCACCCGCCGCAGCACCACCACGATGGCGCGCAGCCCGCAAGGCCGCTACCTGTATTACAACATCATGTCCTACCAGGACGGATCGCCTGTGATTCAATACGATACCAGGACCGATACGCGCAAGGTTCTGGCCTTCCTCTATCCTTATTACTACGCCAAATACGGCTACATTCCCACCGGCTCGTATTCGTTCGCCCTGGATGAGCGCGGCGCGGGATTGTTCATGGTTTGGAATGGCGCGTTCATCCAGCCGGCGCCCAATATCGGGGTGGATTTCTGGGGGCATTGCTCGATCATGTATCTGAAAATTCCGGAGTCGGAGCGGATGGAGTAAATAACAGGAGGCTTACCACAGGTTCGCCCTCCAGGAACGTTCCAAACATGAATATCGTTTTAAAACCGATTCACGGGCACGGCCAATCAGCGGGAGAAAGCAAAATGTATATTAAAGGCAAAATGCGTCAGGCCGCCTGGACGGCGGCGGCTATCTGCGCGGCATCAATTGCGGCGTGCGCCGGCCAGGCGGCGGAAAATGAGGAAAACATGCAAAAAAAGGGTGGAATCCAGGAACTCGCAATCGGACCGATCAAGCTGGATGGAGCAAAAGGGCAGACCTGGCCGGCGGCCGGCAAAATGCAGTTGGGCGAAGCTTTGACGGTGGCCGCCTGGGTTGTCCCCGCGGACAACCTGGCCGAGCGCATGCGGACGGTGGTGTCGAAGTGGGCGCCGCCATCGGCCTTTGACGCCTTTGACGCTTACGACGCCGGCCGGACCGACGGACTGGACACCACCGGGTTCCTGGGCGCGGTGTTTGACGGCCGCTATCTGTATTTTGCGCCCCAGCACAACACCGTCCGCCGGCATGGCGTGGTTTTGCGCTACGATACCCATGCCCCGTTCAAAGATCCGGGCGCCTGGCAGGCATACGATGCCGAACAGACCGACGGACTGGCCACCCGCGGATTCTACGGCGCGGCGTTCGACGGCGCCTATGTTTACTTCACTCCGCGCACGGATGGACAATCCTACCATACCCGGGTCTTGCGTTATGACACGCGCCTACCCTTCAAGCAAGCCGCCAGTTGGTCGGCTTTCGATGTCGGCCTGAATAATTCCTACCAGGGCTGCGCGTTCGACGGCCGGTATGTCTATTTCGCGCCCGGCACCAACCAGGACAAGCAACGCGCCGGCGGCTGGCCGGCGCCGATGCTGCGCTATGACACGCAAAAACCTTTTGCCGACCGCGCCAGTTATGAAGTTTACGAATTATCAAGCCACCCGGGCCTGGAAAATACCCGCGTGGACCTGGATGGCATCAGTTTCGATGGCCGGTACATGTATTACGCGCCGCTGATCGGCGAGCTCGTTGTCCGTTTTGACACCCGGCAGCCGTTCACCCAGCCGGGTTCCTGGGCCTGGTTCAAACCGCAGGGACTGAAAATGTGCGTCGGCCCGGTATTTGATGGCCGGCATGTCTATTTCGGCGGTTATAACACGCATAACGTCGTCCGCTACGACACGGCGGCCGACTTCCTGGCGCCGGCTGCCTGGCAATGCGTGGATATCAAGCGGTTATGCGGCGCGGAATGGGCCGGCTACGATGGCGGATTTTTCGACGGCCGGTACCTGTACCTGACCCCTTTTTACGAACAGCAAACCGGGTTGCCGGACAAGCCGCATAAATTCCACGCCCAGGCAGTCCGCTACGATACCCGCGCGGCGTTCGACAGTCCGGCCGCCTGGCAATGGAAAGATGCCGGACAGACGGACGGGCTGTTCACCGTGGGCTACAATGCCGGCGCCACGGATGGCCGGTACCTGTATTTTGCGCCCTGGCACGATGGGGAAGCCTACGAAAAAGCCGGAAAAATCATCGGACACGGCCGCGTGCTGCGTTATGACACCGTCGGCGCCAACGGCGCGTTTGTCCTGAAATACATGGATTACGGGCATAATGGCGGGCTGTGCGGCGCCATCCCGGGGCCGACGTTCACGATCAATACCGACCGCGGTGTATTCTCCGCGCGCGCCAACCGCGCGCCGGCGCCCGGCCGGCGGCATCTGGCCGGCGTGTATGACGGCCAATCCGTCAAGCTGTATGTTGACGGCGCGCTGGTGAACGAGCAGCCGGCATCAGGCCGGCTGTGCGACAATGCCGCGCCGGTGATGCTCGGCCAGTTGGGCGGCGGCGGCGCCTTTGCAGGCGTCCTGGAACGCGTCGTCATTCGCTCTGCTGCCGCCGGTCCGGTGGAAATTGCGGAAATGATGCAGGCTGCCGGCGAGTGATACCTGAAACATGCTGATGTTTCAGCGGCGCCGGGGAATTATTATACCTCTCCCCGGTCTAGATTTGGCCGCTGGTGATAAATTCAACCACGCGGAAATCGAATGCGCCGCAACTTATATCCAGGCTCATGGGGTTGGTTAACGGCAGATTGGTTTCCGTCCAGATATCCTTTGAGCTTGCAAAATGCAGCGTTGCATGGCGGGACTTGATCCGGCCACTCCAGGATGCCGCTTGGTTGTTGATCAGAATAACTGTCAGGCGCGGCGGGCGCGCGGTCATCAGAAACTGGATGGGAGCGCCGGACACTTCCACAGGCAAATGCGGCCGGACCAGGTGCGCAATCAAATCCTGGCAATGCACGGCCATCGGCTTGCCGATTCCCTTGCGCGCATAGGGCGCCATGGTGGTGTAAACCGCCCCCTTCCCCAGGGCATGCCGCACCACGGCCGGCACGGTCGGCTGGTAGCCGCGGCGCGCCTCAATGCAAGCCTCGGCGCCGGCGCGTAATGCGACGATTTCCACGACCATTGGCCCTTCATCCCAGACATTGCCCCACGCCGTGTGGAATTTGGGATAAGAAGCCATCCGTCCGGCGGGATCGAAGCCGGAAAATGCGGGACAGGCGCGGGAATAATGCTTGATATTCAGAACCACCTCTCCCCCTTGACCGGCATAACGCGCCAGTTTCTCCTGCAAATCCCCCGTCAATTGCAACGCGCCGGCAACAATCAGGATTTTGTATTGCAGCAGAGCTTCCAAGGGACAGTTTTCCAAAACCACGTCGAAACAATCGCCGAACCGGCTGGTTGCCAGCACCCCTTTTTCCAGGGAACGCCAATCCGCGCCCGGCGCCGCGGCATTTTCCGCCGCCGCGCGGCGCCGGACATGTTCCGGGTCGTCAAGCCCCCCGGCAAAGCAACAATTATCCTCCTGCCCCGGATACAGGAAGTTGAACAAGTCGTCCAGCATGAGGTCGCCCGGACCATACTCAACACAACCGCCCCACACGCGATGATCGCGCGGATCCCAGCCATGGTCATGCTCCAGCATGATGGCGCAAGGCGTTACCGGCACGCCCCGGTCAGGATGATTGATCAACGCATGCCGGCCGAATTGCCGGGCCTTGCGTCCAAACTCGGATAAAGTAAAACCGCCGGCGCGGTCTTTAATCCAGCAACTCGACGCGGTGGATTCCAGATGGAGATAATTTGCGCCGGCATAGAAGTAAGTTATGATTTCTCGTAACACCAAGCTGTCGCTGAGCCCGCTGATTTGCCGGCCGCCGCTGTCATAGAAACACGCTCCATCTATGCATCCGCCCCAGCCGGAAATATCCATGCCCCAATAAGCGCCATATTGGCGGGCGGCGCCGCGCATGAATGCCGCGGCAACCTGGCCGCTGCCCAGAGTGCCGGTGCGCTCGCACCAAACCAGCCGCGCGCCCCATTCGTATGGATAATGTGTTGAAAAACACCGTGACACATGGATGGCGATATTGTCCTTCCGGAAGTCAACCTTGTAACGATCGCGCATCATTACAAAGTCGGCCATTTTCCGGTTGGTATTCGGATACCGGCCGGGATCGTTTTCAAAATAGCATTGCCGGTAGTATTCATAAGATTCCCGCTTGCTCCGGAAAAACCGCGCCGGCCATATCACCCCGCCATCCTGTTCGCCGCAAATACACCACCAGACACGCTCGCCATCCCGCTCCATATAAGCCCGCAAAAGGGCGACCCGCCGGTCGAGATATTCCTGATAGGTTTCCTCGGGATAGAGCTTGGCAACGGCTTTCTGCTGGTCGGACGACAGCCAGAAATCCACCATGGCCAGATGCCTGGCCGTATCGGCCCGCGCCATCCGCCGTTCATCGGGATTGGTCCAGACACGCACGCCGTTGCAGGGGATGGCCGCCCGGGTTTGTTCTATGCTCGTGTATTCAATACCCGTGGCCGTCGGCGAGGGGAAAGAGTATTGCCCGCCCAAAGCCTCGCCCTGATCGAATTCCACGGAAAAGACAAAGGCATCGCGGTTCATTTTAACCGGAAGATAGGCGGCGTTTCCATGACGGGGCCGGGACATGTTATTTCCTGAATTTGTAAGAATATTGGTATTGGCCTATGGCCATGATGCAATAACATTGAAATTCTAACATTGCCGTCAAGTCTTACGCCCGCCCAATATCTCCCTCGTCTATTCCGGCTGTAGTGCCGGACGACATGCGGCATTCCGGACTGGAGCAGCAAACGCTTGACAAATGCCGCATAAATAACCTATGGTAAGCGCCGCTTGCGCCAGACGGCCCTCCGCCGCCGGCGCGGCTCAACCGCAGTTCAACTTTTGGTTACCGGGAACATTATGGGACAGCAACTCCGCAAGCGCGTCAAACGCCAACGCCGAAAAAATTGGATTGAGCGCAAAAAACACGCCGCCAAGCCCGCCGCGCCGCAGAAACCCGCCTGAACCGGCCGGCGCCGATGATGCCATGAAACATTCCGGCCAGACTGGTGCCGGACGACGCTGGCAGGGGCTGGCGCTGGCCTGCCTGCTGCTCGCCGGATGCCGCACGCCTTCCGTCCGCCTGCCGCCGCTGCCGCCCAATGCCATCAAGCCGGTGGTCGCGGTCTCTCTGTTCGAAAACGAAACCGGGTTCGCCGGCCAATGGAAACTGGGACGCGGGATTCCCGACCTGCTGGTGGCGGAACTGCTGGCCACGGGTTACGTGGAAGTGGTTGACCGGCAGCACATCAGCGCCGTGGTCAACGAAATCAAGCGCCAGGGTCAAGACTTATTCCGCAAGGAAAATGTAGTCGCGCGCGGCCGGCTGAAAAACGCCCGCTACCTGGTGCGCGGCGCGATCACCGATTTCACCCAGACCGGCAGCGCTTCCGGCTGGTTCCGCACCCCGCAGGTCAGCGGCGGCCTGACCGGCTCCCGGGCCGTGGTGATGGTCGGCATCACCCTGATTGACATCGAGACCGGTGAAATCCTGAAATCCATTTCCGCCGGCGGCACGGCGCGCGCCTCCGGCCAGTGGGCCAAGTTCGATTACCGCGGCGTCGCTTTCGGCGGCGAGGCTTTCTTCCGGACCCCCATCGGCGTGGCGACACGGGAGGCAATCAACAAGGCGGTGGTGGAAATCGTCCAGGCAATCCCCATCCCCACGTGGCAGCCGCGCATCGCGGACGCCACGGCGGAGTTGGCCATCATTAATGGCGGCGCCAACATGGGCGTGAACATTGGCGATATTTTCCACTCCCGCACCGCCGGGCGGCCAATCGCGGACCCGGAAACCGGCGATATCATCGGACATCATCCCGGCGCGGACACCGGCCGGCTGCAAGTCATCCGCGTCACCCCGACTGCCGCCGAGGCCCTGGTAATTGAAGGCCGGCCCCTGCCGGGGCATTACCTGGAGAAAATTGCCGCGCCGCCGGCCAGATAAACCGTCTTCCAGGCATGCTGTCCGGCAATCCACTCCATGGTCGCCCGCCGGTAAAAACAAAGGTGGGTTAAATCGCGCCGGTAGGACCAGGTGCGGAAATTACAGCCTTCCTCCAGCCATTCGGTCAGCACGCCCAACATACCGCCCGGCTTCAGCATCCCTGCCAGGCGCGCGAATTCTTCGCCCGGCCGCCGGAAATGCTCGACCACTTCCGTGCAAGTGATAAAATCATAAACGCGGTTCAGCAGCGCCGGATCGGGCTGGAAGAATGGATCATAGCCGGCGGCGCGGAAACCGCGCCGTTCCAGCAATTGCGCCAGCACCGGCTGCGGCCCGCAACCGTAATCCAACCCAACCGCCCCGGCAGGCAGCAACGGCGCCAGGATGTCCAGCAAGCGATTCAGATGCCGGCAATAACCGGCATCCTCGATGGAATTCCGGTGCAGACGGTAACGCTCGCATTCGCGTTGCGGTTCGGGATGCCAGGCCGGGGCGAGAAAAACCAGGCGGCAAATCCCGCAGTCAAAATATGCGCCATCCCGCGCGTCCTGATAGAATTCCCGCGTATCCGCCGCGCCGCATAATGGACATGCATTCATTCCCAAAATCCTGAATCCGTGATGAGGTCAGTATACCGCAGATGCGCGGCGCGAAGGATGAAGCTGTATAAATATACCGCGAATCCTTCGCAACAAAGCAGATGCGGCATAATGGCCTCACCCGCAGGGCGGTCTTTTCCGCCAAACAGCGCCGTGTGTTTTTGGTGATATTTTAAAATGCCATAAATTGTTGTTTGTACGCACATTATCTTGACAACATAAAATCCCGTCACGGATTCAGGAAAATGGTAGCATGGGCCATTGCATTCTGCGATCAAAATCATATTATTCCAGAGAGGCGCGGGTGGAACCGCGCCCTCCATGAGATCTTGCCGAAAACACATCGGGGCGCTTGTATTCCCGTTCATTCCAGGTATAATGCAAGCACAAGGAGGATTCAATCATGCAAGACAAGAAAATATCGCGGGGAGTTGAAATAAGCCTGCTGGCGCCGGTCTGGGTCATCGGATCTTACGACCAGGCCGGCAAGCCGGACATGATGGCCGCCGCCTGGTGCGGCATTTGCTGTTCGCAGCCGCCCTGCGTCACGGTTTCGCTCCGTCAGGCAACCTGCAGTTATCATAACATCATGGAGCGCAAAGCATTTACGATCAATATTCCCGGCCGGCAATATATCAGGGAAACCGATTATTTCGGCATCGCCTCCGGCCGGGATGCTGACAAACTGGCCGTCGCCGGTTTGTCGCCCGTCAAGGGAGACCATGTGGATGCCCCGTATCTCAAAGAATTTCCCATGGCCGTGGAATGCAAGGTGATCAAACACGTGGAATTAGGCATGCATACCATGTTCATCGGGGAAATCATGGACGTCAAGGCGGAAGAGGCAAGCACCACC
Source organism: uncultured Verrucomicrobiota bacterium (assembly GCA_964463985.1). Classification (GTDB taxonomy): domain Bacteria; phylum Verrucomicrobiota; class Kiritimatiellia; order JAAZAB01; family JAAZAB01; genus JAXGPF01. The sequence goes on along the minus strand of CAYXEK010000066.1, from coordinate 8,467 downwards.
AGCCAGGATGCCCTGCCGGGCATGGTGATCTTTGATCCGCTGCGCCGCTGCTATTACGGCATGGGCAACAACCTGGGCAAAGCCTTCTCGCTCGGCCAGGAACTGGCGGACCAACCGCGGTAAATTTGACGGCGCACCGCGGATTTTAACCAGCAGTGTTTTTCAGGCGGCCGGGAATGGCATCCCGCCAGGCCGCGCTTAACTGCGCCAGCGGCAGGTCTATGATCTTCCGGCTGCCGACCTGCACGATGAACTTGTCCCCGCCGACCTGCCCCAGCCTGACGCAAGGCGTCTTGAATTGCTTTGCCGGCTTGACCAGTTTCGGCAACTTATCCTGCGCCAGCGATACCACAATCCGCGAAGGCGCTTCGCCAAAAAGGATTTCATCCAGCCGGATGCCGCCGGCCTGCAAATCGTCCAGGCTGATTTCCGCGCCCAGCATCTGGCCGGAACGCGAAATGGCGGATTCCGCAAGCGCCACCGCCAGCCCGCCTTCAGAGCAATCGTGGGCGGAATGAATCAGGCCGGCAGTGATGGCCGCCAGCGCGGCTTGCTGCACGGCCTTTTCCGCGGCCAGGTCAATTTGGGGGTTGCCCCGCTTCTGGCCGTGCGCCAGCCATAAATACTCGCTGCCCGACAGGTCGGGCCGGCATGCGCCCAGCAAGACGATGGCATCCCCCTCGCGTTTGAATTCCTGGGTGACATGCTTGGCGACATCGTCAATTACCCCCACCATGCCCACCAGCGGCGTGGGATCTATCGCGCCCTTGGGATTTTCGTTGTAGAAACTCACATTGCCGCTGACCACTGGCGTGTCCAGCGCCCGGCAGGCTTCCGCCAGGCCTTCGATGCACTTGGCGAATTGCCAGTAGTTTTCCGGCTTCATCGGGTTGCCAAAATTAAACCCGTCGGTGATGGCCAACGGTTTGCCGCCGCTGCACACTATGTTCCGCGCCGCTTCCGCCACCGCCATCATTGCCCCCTGGCAGGGATTCAAGTAGCAATACCGGCCATTGCAGTCCACGCTGATCGCCAGGGCCATTTTGGCGCCCGGCACCTTGACCACCGCCGCATCGGAGCCCGGCCCCGCCGCCACCAGGTCACTGTCCTGGAAGGTAAACGCCCGGGCGGCGGATTCCTTGCTGGCAATCGTCGGCGAATCCAGCAGTTGCAGCAGCGCCTGGTTGTAATCGCCGGGCTCAGGCAGGGCGGCGCGATCCAGCTGCTGCGCTTCCCGCAGGTAGGCAGGCTCCCGGGCGTCCCGATCGTACAGCGGGGCATGTTCGGTCAGGGCGGCGGGCGGGATTTCACATACCGTCCGGCCCTGGTCCAGCACCCGCATCAGCCCATCGTCGGTCACCCGGCCGATTTTCACCGCATTGACTTTCCAGCGGCGGAGAATCTCCAGAGCGGCGGCTTCGTTTTCCCGGCTCATGATTGCCAGCATGCGCTCCTGGGACTCGGACAGCAGCACCTCGTAGGGCGTCATGCCTTCTTCGCTGCGCGGCACCAGCGCCACGTCAATCTCAATGCCGGCGCCGCTGCGGGATGCCGTCTCGCAGGTGGAGCAGGTCAGCCCGGCGGCGCCCATGTCCTGCATGCCGACAATCAGCCGTTTTTCGATCAATTCCAGGCAGGCTTCGCGCAGGCGCATGCCCAGTTCCGGATCGCCGATCGCCACGGCGCCTTTGTCAGCCCCGGAGTCCTCGGTGATTTCCTTGGAAGCGAAGCTGGCTCCGCCCACGCCGTCCCGGCCGGTATCCTTGCCGATGTAGTAAACGGCATTGCCCGCGCCGGTGGCTGCGCCTTTGACGATATTTTCATGGCGGACGATGCCGGCAACAAAGGCGTTCACCAGCGGATTGAAAGGAAAAACGAGGGCGGCTGGTTGATGGCGCCATCTCGCGGCAGGCATTCGCCGGTGCCTTTGGATTGCGGCGGCCCCGCTCGGATGGGGCAAGCTTGACGCCGCTTTGCAGCATCCTCCGGCAAGCCTCGTTCCGGCAGGGTGTCGCACTCCGGATTCCGAACTGTAGTAGCGTCACGGCGTGACGCAATCTGGTTTTCGGTCTGCACCATCGTCACTGCTTGCCCTGCGTAGTCTGACGAAGCGGGGTGTGATGCTCTCACTCCGGCGGGCGTGCCGCGCCGTAGCCTTGCGAAGGCGGGCGGCGATCTTCCGCGGCAATGGCCGCGAGTATGTCCGCCTCCGTCAACGGATAAAAACGGAAGGCAAACGGCGAATAACGCGCGCGGTACCAATCCAGGGCTTCCCGCAGCAGCATTCTCCGGCGCACCGGATTGACCTCGCAATGCCGGTACATCTCCGCCAGCAGGTAATGGGCGTAGGGGTCGTCGGCCTTTAACTTTTCACTGATTTCCCAGGCGCGGTTGGCGGCGGCGACATCGCCGCCCCGGAACCGTTCCGCCCCCAGCCGGGCATAATGGCAGGCATAGGCGGCCTGCACGCGGCGCGTATCGAGATCACGTGCGGCTCCCGGCGCAGGCGGATGCAGCGCCGTCTCTTGCAAGAGCAGGCCGGCCGGCATGTCGTCCGCCGGCCTGAACAGGCGATACACCAGCCCCCAGGGCGCCGCCGCCGCGTCCCGCAGGAAAGGATAATATTCAACCAGTGCGGGGTTCGGCGGAAGATCGCAAAGAATGGCGTTGACAGGCTTGTCCCGGTTTTCGCTGAAAGGCGCCGCGATGAATTGCACGTCCGGCCGAACATTCTCCACCGTCTGCAAATACAGGCATGGAAATAAAAACTCGTCATGGACGAAAAATAATCCCGCGTCCGCCGGAACCGCGGCCATAATGTCCAGGGCAAAATTGCGCGCCAGCGTATCCTGCGAACGGTCATTTTCCGGCCAGTGCGCCGCCAGGATCAGCAGCGGCGCCAATCCGCAAACCGCCGCCGCCCAGCGCCGCGCCGCCAACCGGCGCCTGCGGATCACCGCCAGGCAACGCCGGACTGCCGGAGCCAGCCAGAGCGCGAGCATCATCTGCGCCGGTATGTAAAACACACGCCGGGCATAAATCTCATCCGGCGCGGCGGTGCCCCGCAAAAGAAGGTTCAAGACCACTATATTCAAAAACACCGCCGCCAAGGTCATCCCGGCCAGGTCGCCCCGGCGGCGCGTCCAGACCGCCCACCCGCCGAGCGCAATGATCGCTGCCGGCCAAGCGGCCGACTCCCCCGCCGCGCTCATGCCGGCCGCCATGTATTGCGCCGTGTCGCGCCAAGCACCGGCGTAGCGGATGCGTTCGGGTTCTGTGTAATAGGCCCGGCGCAGCGCATGGTTCATGGCGGCGCGCCAGGTGACGGGATTGCCCCAGTTGACCGGCGGCTGCGCCCGCGCGCGCCAGGGCAAATATGCGTAAACCGACAAGCCGGCCAGGCCCAGCGCCATGCATGCGGCCAGCAAGCGCGGCCGTAGCAGCATGCGCCAATGCCGCCAGGCCGCCCACACCCCGGGCGCCAGGCCGGCCAAGCCGAAAGTCGGATGGTTGGCCAGGCCCAGCCCGGCCGTCAGGGCCAGCCCATATAGCCACCCCCGGCCGCCAGACTGCCGCCAGCGCACGGCGCAATATAGCGCGCACCCGCAAAGCAGCGCATTCAGCGTATAAACCTCGGCAATCAAGGCTTGTGACCAGAAAATTCCCGAAAATGCCAGGGCCAGCAGCGCGGCCAAGGCGGCCGGCCGCGACCGGGTCAACCGCCATGCCGTCAGGTAAAGCATCCAGGCCGCTGCCGCCGCACAGACGGCGGAAAACAAATTAACGCGCCACGCCACCGTCCCCAGCGGCAGCCATGTAAACCCATGGGCCAACAGGCACCACAAGGGATAACCAGGCGGATGCGCCACGCCCAGGGTATAGGCGGCGGCAATAAAGCTGCCGGAATCTTCCAGCGTTACGGTCGGCGCCAGGGTGCGCCAGTAAACCGCCAGCACCAGCGCAACCGCCGCCGGCGCCGCCCACCGCCAGATTTTCGCGTTGGCTATCATGCGCGCGCACCCTTGCCCCGCTCCGTCCAATTACAAGGCATCAACCATCGGACTCCAGCAAATGCAGGACGCGAAAGGCCTCGGCGGCGCTCCAGGCCTGGGCATCGCATCCGCGCAAAGCATGCGGATAATCGCCATCCACGATTTCCGGCAGGTGGCCGAAGCAGCCGCGCTGGATCAGACAGCCGACGCCGCCGGCCAGCCAGGACCAGGCGGCGGAACGTCCAGCGGCGCCGTAACGCCGGAACCACGCTTCGCAAAACGAAGGAAACAGCCAACCCCACGCGGTGCCGTTATGGTAAGCGGGCTTGCGGCGCGTGTCTTCATCGCCCTCATAATGCGGCCAATAGGGATGAATCGGATCGTTCAACGGCCGCCCATCCAAATGCACCGGCTGGGGATGGCGCACCGGGCGGTCAGCCAGGCTGCGGATGGCGCCCGGCACCAGTAATTCCATGCAGGCATCCAGCACGGCGGAAGCTGCCGCCGGATCGTCCGCCAGCCCCATGGTCAACGCCAGCAACTGGTTGGGACGCAGCGCATCGTCCGGCGCCGCGTCGGCCGCCGGCGCGCCCGGCGCGGCATGGCGGCAATCGCAGAAGAAACCCCGCGCCGGATCCCAGAACAGCGCCATGAGGCTTTCCCGGACTTGCCGCGCAAGTTTGAGCCAGTCGCCGGAGTGCGCCGTACCCGCCATGAAATTCAGTGCGGCCCACCACAGCGCCTGGATTTCCACCGGGTACCCGGCACGGGGAGTGGCGGCGGGGAAATTGGTATCCATCCAGGTGAAATGCGCCGGACTGAATACCAGGCCGCTGGCCGGGTCCACGCGGATGCCGTTGGCCGTGCCGCGGCGATAGCTGTTCAAAATTGATAAAATCACCTCGCGTACGGTGCGTTTCCCCGCGCGCTCCGCCAGCAGCGCCTGGCCGCCTGACGCCCGACACCAGTCCGCGCAGGCGACGATAAACCAAAGCGGAGCGTCTGAAGTATCGCGGTTGGCGGCATCGGCCCCGTTGATCATGTTGGGCAAGGCGCCGTCTTGCTCGAACGCGGCAAATTGGAGCAGAATGCGCCGGACTTCATCCAGCATGCCGGCGGCAATCATGCCGCGGGCGCAGATCAACGTATCGCGGCCCCAGTCCAGAAACCAGGGATAGCCGGCAATCACGGTCTGCAAATCGTCCCGGCGCACGATGAAGGCCCGCAATGCCTGCCGCAACACATCCGCCAGAGGCCGGGACGCAGACCCGGAGCCGCCTGCGGCGGGAACGGCCGGCGCCAACGCCGCATGTTCCTCCGGATAAGCCGCGACGGCTTGATCCTCCGCCGGATCGGGCATCCAGGCCGCCAGCCGCACCGGCACATCGGCAGCCAGCGGCGCGCGGAAATATCCCGGACTGAACAAATCCGTGTGCGCCCGCAAGCCGCGTTCTTCTTCCACGGGATGATGCACCATGTATTGCCATTCAACTTCGGCATGGAATGCGCCGGGGGCCGCCCGCACATGCAATCGGCGCTCGGGGTGCGGCGCGAAAACAAAGCCGTCCGCCGCCGGCTGGACCGCCGCCGGCCAGGTTTTTTCCGGGCCGGCATATGCCCGGGTGTCTTCATGGAAATTGCGGTCTTCCAGGTCGGGCCGCAATACCAGGCTGACGGGCAAACTGTCCGGCAACGGGTTTTTAACCAGGGGCGCCGGCCGGCGCTGGAACACAAGTTCCACGGCATTCTCGTTGGGGCGCATGGCCAGGGACAGCACAACTTCAACGTGGCCGGTATCGCCGAAAGACACCCGGAACTGCCAGCAGCCGGCCGCGCCGGCCTGCTGGAAATCACGCAGGCTGTCCGCGCTGAGTTCGCGGGAATAACCGTGATGCTCCAGCCAGGCCCGGCAGCGGCGGAACATCACCCAGCGATCCACCGGATGCCGCGGATGCAGGTTTGCGGCCAGCAAGGCATCGTAACGGCTGTAAACCTGCCCCCAGTCAATTGCCGCACGCGCCATGCCGCCGCGTCCGTTCGTTGCCAGGAAAATGCGGCGCTCTTCAGGCCCGCGCCGCAGGCGGGCGGGGACCATCACCCGGGCGCCGTCCGGCAAAAAGAGCACCGGTCCATCCTCATGGCGGACGCCATCCGGCGCGTAAACATCCGCCTGCATCCGGCCGGGCCGGGCGCAGGCGCAGACGCGCGGTGGCGCCAGCGCGAAAAATCCGCCGGCGGCCAGCGGCAGGGCATCTGCCTGGAAACGCACGCGCGGCCCGTCGGTCAGGCGTACGCGGAAGGGATGTTCCATGACGATCAACACACCATGGCCGGCCGGAATCATGACTTCGCGCCGGCAATCGCAAGGTGGCTGCCAGCGCACAAGGCAATCGGCCTGGCCCGGCGCCAGCGCGCGGCAAAAACCGGCGGGATCGCGCGCCAACTCGCCGGCCATGCGGTCGGGATCACGGTCATGCATGTCGCCAAATCCGCGGAAGACCTGGAAAATTTCCAGGGCCTTGGCCCGGAGACGCTGATGCGCCACCCGGTCGGGGATGGCGGCCGGCGCATGCTCCGCCACCGTAAGCCTTTCCAACTCGTTCGGGTCGCGGGCCAGGCAAAGCGTTTCCGCCGGCGCCAATTCCAGCCGTAGGACGGCGCCGTCGGCCACGGCGCGGTCAACCGGCCGGCCGGTCAGCAAGTCCACGGCGGGACGGGCCTGCAGAGGAAAATCCGCCGCCGGCCAGACCAGCGTCTGGGGTTGCCGGTCATCCAGGTTGACCAGCGCCAGCAACGCGCGGTCAGCTTCGGGCGGACGGCGCAGCAGGGCGATGCCGTTGGCATTATCCTGATGAATCAAGCGCGGCGCGGCGCCCGGAAAGAACGCCGGATGTGTCCGCAGCAACGCCTGGAGCCGGGCGATCCAATCCACCTGGTTTTCCGGGGCGCCCCAATTCAGCGGGGCGCGGCCATGCACGTCAATCCGCTCCGTGGCCAGCCATTCCACACCATTGGCGAAGGCGAAGGCGCCATTGACCGAACAGAGCGCCGCCAGCGCGGTGCGCATCCGCGCATAGGCGGCCGATCGCGCGGCCAGCCGGAGATTGTCGTGCGTTTCCGCGAAATGCACTATTAACCCGTTTTCCCGCGCCAGGCGCGCGGCCAGCTCCAGGTAGGGCTCTACCGCCACCCGATCGTAATTCTGGAACAATTCCGAATATGCGCCATTCAAATTGGCGTCATGCATCAGTTTGACGGTGGTCTCGATGCGGCCGCCCAGTCCTTCCAGCAGGAAAAACGTTTCGGGAAATTCCCGACGCACTCGCGCCACCATGTATTCCCAGGCGGGCACCGGGACCATGTAGGCCGCATCGCACCGGAAACCATCCACGCCGCGGCGGCACCAATACAGGAAAACCTCCGCCAGGTAATCCCAGAGCTCGCGGCGGCGGTGGTCCAGTTCGGTCAAGTCTTCCCAGACCGTGCCCCAGGCGCCGGGCGACCGGATGCTGCCGTCCGCCCGGCGCGCCAGCCATTCGGGATGCAATGTATGGATTTTCGAAGCCCAGCCCGTATGATTGACGGCAATATCCAGCCATAGCCGCGCGTGGCGCGCGTGGACAGCGTCCACCAACTCCAAAAATTGTTCCATGGGCGTCCGGCGATGATCGAATTCCGCCAGGGCCGGATCAACTTCGAAAAAATCTAAAGCGGCATACGGGCTGCCATACATGCCCATGCGGCCATACACCGTCGGCGCAGGGTGGATCGGCAGCAGCATCAGGATGCGGGAACCCAGCCGGCCGATGATGAAATCCAACTCCCGGATCAAATCCCGAAAAGTGCCCGAAGGCTGAAGAATGGCGTAGCCGGCCTGCGCCAGCCGCGCCTGCTCCGGGCGCGGCACGATCGCATCCGGGTCGAGCGGCCGGCCAAACTGGCGGACAAACGCATTGTAAATCAGGTTCGAGCCCACCGCCTGCGCCGGGTGGACATTAAGGGATACATTCGCCCCGGGCGGCCACAGCGGTTCTGCGCGGCCGGCGGGCAAAAAATAGGCCTTGGCTTCGAAATGACCCGCTTCCAGCAGGGGCAGCGCCAGCCGCCAGCCCCCAGCGCCGTCAGGCAGCATGGGGATATCCCGCCAATCGCGCGCCTGGCGTTTACGACGGCGGCGGGTTTCCCGGAGGATTTCACGGCGACGCAGGGCATCCCGGCCCAGGTTAGTGCGCAGCCACGCCTGCCCGGCGGCGGACTTATCCGGACGCAATTGGAATTCGATCACATCGCCGCAAAACTGCGCCTGGCGACTGCCCGGCGCCGGCTGCTGGAATAAAACGTTGGAATCAGGCATGGTGTTGGGGGTTGGATACAATATGCGCAAATCAGCGCCGGATACCCGGCGGCGAATCAATGTCAGCTTCGGTGTAAATTATTGCATGCGGCGCGGCATGTCAACGGTCTTTTATCGGGCA
>CAYXEK010000065.1:0-18347 GCA_964463985.1 uncultured Verrucomicrobiota bacterium | reverse complement strand
TCAAAAGTCCTGACAAAAAGGTCGGGGTGAAACCCGACCCTCCAAAAATGGGTTGTTTTTCCATTTTGGAGGGACGACTTCCACGTCGTCCGAGACTTTTGAAACTGACTCACCTGTGCGTCTCATTGTTCGGTTTCATCCGCGGATTATTTTGATCCGCATATTACGCAGATTGGCGCAGATTATTTAACCTGAATACGGAAACCGGATTATTCTCTCACCTGCCTTCGTCAAGACTAGGGCGGGCAAGCCAATGCCACCAAGCCGCCAAGAAAGAACAAACCGGAAAACATTAAAGTTGTTCCGTTTAACGGAACTGCCGCACAACGGCATGTTTTCCTTCAGCGCCGCAACCTGCTCTTCCTTCGTGACTTAGTGTCTTTGTGAGATTATTTTATCCGGCTCCCATGAAACTGAACAATCAAAACTTTCAAAATTTAGTTTTGAAATTTGGCAGATTCAGCGCGGCGCGCCGACCAGCCGCCCTTTGCTGACGGCGTAAATATCGTCGGTGACCATCTGGAAGGAAATTGAGCGTCCTTCAGCCTGCGCGCGTTTTTCCACCGCGCGACGGTGGAAATTTTTGATCTCATCGTCAAATGGGAGTTTTCCGAAGTCAAAGAAGCGCACGGCGCCATGCAGGTCGCGCACCGGCACCACCGCGCCGCGGGCTTCGCGGCTGGGGGCAAAAGGAATATCCAGCACCCCGGCCTGGAAAGCTCGCAGCACCCCCTGCGCCAGGTCGCCTTCGCCCAGGCGCAGGGTGTTTTCCATCAAAGCGGACGTTTCGCGCGCGATGACGGCTTCCTCTTCGCGCACAATGTCCGATACCACCGGCTGCTGTCCGCGCAGCATGTTCAGTATCTGGCGGGTGGCTTTAACTCCCTGGATGTTGGCTTCGGCGGATGGCACCCCCAGCGCTTCATGCGGAGATTTGCTGATGACCTTGGTGGCGCCGGACAGGGCGGCGGCGGCGGCGCCCCAGGCGATTACGCCGAAGGATTGGGCTTCATCCACCGGGAATCCGCCCATCCATTGATGGAATACGGTTGAAAGCGACGTGTTGGGAAAACCGGCATCGTCGAGGTATTGCCGGCATTGCCGGCGCAGAGCGTTGATTGCGGCGATATCCTGGTGCAGATTGCCGCATTGGCCGTAGCCCACCGTGATGTCCATCACTCCCTGTTCGGCGGCCAGCAGGCTTTCGATAATGGCGATGGTGTTGGAGATGGACGGCGGAACCATGGTGCCGGTGAGCGGGCCGAAGGGTTCCCGGTTAATAATGGCGCCGTTTTCCGCATAAAGTCCTGCCAGCCGGTCCACGTATTGCCACGCGGCAAGTGAACGGGCCAACGGCACATTTTTGGCGTAGGGGATGTTGTAGGATATGCCGCCTCCCTCAAACGCCGTAAAGCCGCCGGCCAGGGCGATTTCCGCCAGCAGCCGCGCGTCGGGCGTTCCATGTCGGACCTGGACCGGGCGGTCGAGCGCCCCGGTGACTTCCCGGCAGATGCGGGCGCCGTAGTTCACGGCCGGGAACCCGTTCAGCAGCGAACGATCGCCGGTCATGCTTTCATCAATGCCGCGTTTGGCTTCGGCATAGCGGTTCTGGCGGGTATAGCTGTCAATCGTGGTCGGCAGCAGATCGGCCCCGCCTTCATCCTGCAGCCGCTTCAGCAGTTGAATATGGTTCTTCAGCAGGCAGACCCCGGCGCGCGGTTGCACCAGTGTGGCGCGCAACGCCGCGGCGGCGCCCAGGGCCGCGCTGAACCGTTTGGCGGACGGTATGGCTGATTGCCAGGCGAATCCTTCGTCCAGGTTTTGCACCTCGGCGCCGGTCGGCCATGTTTCCAGCACTGCCGCGCGCTCGCGCATGAAATCATCCATTTGCATTTTGCGATTTTTGATATCCATATGTGTATCCTCAAGCGCCTTTTCAAAGGCTGCTTACTGGTTCAAGATTCTTCCGCATGATGGCCAGCGCCGCGCTGGCATCAGTCTCCGCCAGCAGTCCCATGGCCCATAAGATGTAACGGCGATCCACGTAATATGCCGGGGCGCGCGGCAGCAACTCAGACATGCCGGGCGCCCGGCGCGCTGCCGAAAGCAGGTGGCCCGGCGCGGGATTGTTTACCAGCGGTCCGCCGGTGCCGATGATTAACGGCACGCTGCCGAGATCCTTGCCTTCCTGGAGATATACCCGCCCCGCCGGCGTATAGGTTTCTTCCAGCCGGCCCGCATGCCGGCCGGCGGCAATGCGGCAGCCGGCGCGGGCCAGCGCCGTGTCAGCGGCCATCTCCGGGGGAGTTGCTGGCAGGCGGTCGGGTTGGCGCTGAATATTTTCGATCCAGGCGCGCAATTCCGGGAGCGGCAAATCCGCCTCGGCGGCCAGGGCCGGGATATCTATCTGTTCGGCCAGGAATCCGATCGTGTGCCGCAGACCGATGTCGGCTTCCACAGTGCGTTTGACGAACGGTTCCGGCAGCCCTTTGACCACGGTCTGCGGCGCTTCGGGATCGCCGCGGGCGCAGGAATAAACATCGGTGGTGGCGCCGCCCATGTCCAGCGCCAGCAATTCGCCCATGCCCGGCTGCGCCGCCGATATCCCTTCCGCCAGCAGGCGCATCGCGCGCATAACGGCTTCCGGCGTCGGCATCAGGATGCGGGCGGCGGCTTGCAGTCGGTCCAGGCCGCGGGCATGGACTATCCTGCGCAGGAACAATTCGCGGATGCAGTTCCGCGCCGGCTCGAGATGCATCCGGTTGACCTCTGGCAGAACGTTGTCGGTGAAGATTGCGCCGGCCGGATCAGGGCCCGCGCGCGCGCTGAAAATTTCACGCAGTTCGTCGTAGGCGGCGCGATTGCCGGCCACAATGACCGGGATTTGCGGCAAATGTTTTTGCAGCATCCGGGCATTATGCACGATATGCGCCCGGTCGCCGCCATCCGTGCCGCCGGAAAGCAAAATCATGTCCGGCTGACGGCGGCGCAGATCAGCCGTATCGGATTCCGTCAACTCGAAGGCGCAGGCATGAATGACCTTGCCGCCCGCCCCCAGGGCCGCCTGGCGGGCGGCAGCCATGGTCAATTGCGGCACCAGGCCTACTGCTGCGATCCGCAAGCCGCCGGCGGCGCTGCTGCAGGCCAGGGTGGCGTCCGCGGCGCCGATGGGCGGATCCAGTTTACGGCGGGCGGTTTCGAATCCCAGGTTAACGTCCTCGGCAACCGTGGTTGGCGCGGTTGCCTGCGAAATGATGGCGCAGGCATCCGTGTCCACGGCGCAGAGCTTGGTGAAAGTGCTGCCGATATCCGCCAGGAGGTATCTGGGCATGGTGGTTTACCCGTTTAAATCCTGTTGCAAGGCGGCTATGCCGTCTTCCGGGAGGGTGCCGGGCGGGAAAACGCGGTTGAATCCCATGGCCAGGAATTTCTGCTCTACTTCCTGGAAATCGCTCTTGCCGACCACGAGGTTGCCGCCGACATAGAGGAGGATTCCGCCCAGCCCGGATTCAATGCATTTAGCGCGGAACCCGCGGCAGTCAATTTCGCCATGGCCGTAAAGCGAAGAAACAATAATGGCGCGGGCATTGGTCTCAATGGCTGCGGCGATGAATTCCTCCTGTGACACCATGACTCCTAGATTGACTACATGGAATCCAGCTTCGCGGAAGGAGTGTTCCAGGATTTTATTGCCGATGACATGGCAGTCGGCGCCAATGACGCCCAAAACAACCGTGACAATATCGCCGTTGTTTGTTACCATAATTTCCAATGTTTGACGGATTAAAAACAGTTGAGTCGCTTTCAAAAGTCAGATTTTGAAAGCAGTACTACTCAGTAGACATTAGTCAGCAGTCAGAATTTTACTACAACGTAATGTGTTGATGTTGAACCGCATGTGTTTATTCTTAATTCTGACTCCTGACTCCTGAATTCATTCAAAACGTTAGTTTTGAAATTGGTTCAGTTATCGGGCATAATAGATGAAAAAGACTGATTGTCAATCCCGTCCGGCGGCGTCCGTTTCCGAATTTCAAGCCCGGGTCTATGCCGCCTTGGCGCAAGTGCCCGCCGGCCGTGTCATAACTTACGGTGGTCTGGCGGCAGCCGTGGGTTGCGCGGCGCCCCGTGCCGTGGGGCAGGCCTTGCGACGCAATCCATTCGCCCCGGCCGTGCCTTGCCACAGGGTGGTCGCCGCCGGCGGCCGGCTGGGCGGATTCCAGGGCCGCCGCACCGGCGCAGCGCTGCGCCGCAAGTTGGAATTGCTGGCGTCGGAAGGTGTTTATTTTCATGCCGGCCGGTTGGTTGATCCGCAACGTCTGTTGCAGGGCAGCCTCCCGCATAGTCCGACGAAGCGGGGCAGCGTAGTCCGGTTCTGTGTTTTACTTTGGAGTGCGGCGGCCAAGGACCCTTTGGCATGGCTCAGGACAAGCCTGCCTGGTCGCAAAGCAAATTTTTATGGTAGGGCGCGCAGTCCCTTGCGCACCGTTCCGTGTTTCTCTCCAAATTCCATCAATCCTGCCGTGCCGGCGGAGCGGGCGGGAAGTCATGGCCGGTTTCTTTAATGTCCACGTAACGTCCGCCGCCGGCGATGGAGCGGGCGGCCATGTCCGCAATGGCGACGGCGTTGCGCGCCTGTTCCGGCGTGGCCAACTGGATTGGATCAACGTTTTCAATCGGCAGGTTCAACAGGGTGGCGATTAATTTTACGTCCGCGCCGCCGTGTCCGAACTCGGCATGCTTGCGGTCCACGGCGATATTTTCCACCGTGCGGTCGTGTTTCAGGATGCGGATGAACGGTTTACCCACTTCCTCAAAGTAGCCCATCTCCGCCATGCCCTGCTTGCCGGTCTGGCCGGCCTTGGGGGTGAATGCGACGCCGTATTCCATCCGGCCCTTGGTGCCGGTGAAGTAAAAGTAATTATATTCGCGCGGCGCGAAGGTCAACAGGTTGAACGAGGCCAGTGTGCCGTTGGCATAGCGGATATTGAGCGTTTCATGGTCATTGATGGTGTTGCGGTCGCTGAATACACAGGCATCGCGGATATAGCCGTCTTCCTTCTCCACATCCACATACATCCGCCGCAGGCGGCTGCGGTCTTGCGGTCGGCCGCCCGGATAATCGTTATCTATGTTGCAATAATGCGGGCATTGCCGTCCAAGGGCGCAGACGCTGCAGCGCGGGCCATGCGGTGGCAAATCGGTGCGCGGCACGTAGTAGTCCCGGGCGCCGATGGCGCTGACGCCCACCGGCGCGTCGTTCAACACCCAGTTGATAATATCCAGTTGATGGCAGCACTTGTGATTCATCAGGCCGGCCGACTTGGTGAATTCCGAGTGCCAGCGGTTAAAATACGATCCGCCATGATCCAGGTCGAGGATTTCCGCCGCCTCGACGTGCAGCACCCGGCCGATGGCGCCGCCGCGCACCAGCTTCGCCATGGCCAGCATGTATTCGTTATAGCGCAGGTTATGTCCGACAATGACCTGGCAATTGTTGCGCCGGGCGGAGGCGATGATTCGTTCGCATTCCCAGACGCTGGTGGCCAGCGGCTTGTCCACCACCACATTGACTTTATGGTCCAGCGCCGCTTCGCAAACATCGGCGTGGGTGTAGTCGGCGGTGGTGACCACCGCCCAGTCCGCCTGTACCTGTTCCATGGCGGCGTCTACGGAAGAAAAGACCGGGATATTGACGCCCAGCACGTCGTTGGCCACCTGGGCGCGCGCGGTGTTGATATCCACAAATGCCGTGATTTCTGCGCGTTCCGGGAACTCCGGCAGTCCGCGGTTTGGAAATCCCAGAAGGGATCGGGCGAATGAATCCCGGCCGCGGTTGCCCAGCCCGACGATGATGAATTTCAGTTTCTGCCTGGATTTCATGCGGTGTAAACTCCTTTTTTGGCGTTCGGTTCGGATAATGGTTGTTGCGGTTGACCGCCGCCCGGCGATCAATTGGAAAAACATATCGCATTCAATGCGGCAACGTCAAGCAAAGTCTGGGCAGCCGGCAAGCCTTGACATTTATCTCAAGGATTTACATACTCTGTCCCATGCATGTTTGCCGGCTGTGGATGAAACCAGTTTTGCGCAATCTTGTCACTTGGCCCCCGCCAGAGCAAAGCTGACGGGCTGTAAAATCATGCATAACATGGGAGCATCAAAAATGGCACAACGCGAGCCTTGTTTCAATAATTTGTTGAGGGTGCTCCGCCGGGAACCCACGGATCGCCCGGTTTTATTCGAATTCTTCCTGAATGACCGCCTGCATCGAGGCCTGCTGGGCAGCCGCTATCAACCGGAAACCAGCATCAGGGCGCGGGCGCGCAATTTGATCAATGCCTATGCGGCTGCCGGGTACGACTATGCGATGTTCGCCGGCGGCTGGCTGTTCAACTTCGCGCGCAAGACCCGGACCCACGCGGAAACAGTTTCGCTGAATGACGGCGCGGTCATCACCGATCGAGCCGGTTTTGATAAATTCGCCTGGCCCGACATGGCGGCCGCCGATTTCTCAATTCTGCGCGATTTGGAATATGATTTGCCCCATGGCATGAAGTTGATCGTTTATACGCCCGACGGACTGCTGGAAAATCTTATCGGCCTGCTGGGATACGATAATTTATGCTTCCTGCTGGCGGATGATCCGGGCTTGGTCGGCGACGTGTGCGAACGCGTGGGCGGAACGTTGCTGGCTTTTTACCGTAAAGCCTTCGGTTACCGGAGCGTGGGCGTGGCCATGGTGAATGATGACTGGGGTTTTAAAACCCAGACCCTGCTGCCTCCGGCCGACATGCGGAAGTATGTTTTTCCATGGCATCGCCGCATTGTCGAAGCCGCCCACGCCGACGGACGCCCCGCCGTTTTGCATTCCTGCGGTCAGTTGGAAATTTTGATGGACGGGATCATCAACGAGTTGAAATACGACGGCAAACATTCCTACGAGGATGCGATTTGTCCCGTTGAGGAGGCGTACCGGCGGTGGGGGAGCCGGATTGCTGTGCTGGGCGGACTGGATGTTGATTTCGTAACGCGTTCGGCCCCGCGGGATGTTTATGAGCGCGCCCGGCGCATGCTGGAATCCGCGCCCCGCGGATACGCTTTGGGCACGGGCAACAGCGTTCCGGAATACGTGCCGGATGCCAATTATTTTGCGATGACCCGGGCCGCGTTTGAACTTGATCCGCCGGCGCCGGCGCGGTGATCAGCCGCCGCGCCTAATTCCGTGCAGCATGCCGGCCAAACAGGCTGGTACCCCGGGCGGGGTTCGAACCCGCGACCTGCGGATTAGGAATCCGCCGCTCTGTCCAACTGAGCTACCGGAGCGTCTGGTTGTTTAATATGCCAGAATGCGCCGGCATGGCAAGCCAAAATACCATCCGGAATTCTAAACTTGAATCATTTCCGACAGCTGGGCATAATCTCTACAACATGGCCTATAAAATTTCTTTGTTCAATTCTGATCTGGATGGAACGCTGCTGGGTAATCCGGAATCCACCTGCCGTTTCCGCGATGCCTGGCGGCAGATGCCGTCTGAACGGCGTCCCCTGCTGGTGTATAATACCGGCCGCGACCTGGCGGATGTCGCCGGCATGGTCAATCGGGATATTCTGCCGCCGGCGGATTATATCATCAGCGGACTGGGCGCTTGCATTTATGACGTCCGGCAGGAACGCGAGTTGGATGATTATGCCGCAATGATTGGCGCTGCCTGGCGTCCCGGGAAAATTGACCGGATTCTCGAAGATTTTCCCGGTTTGGCGCGCAGCCAACCGGACTTCCTGCATCCTTACAAGCCTACCTGGCGGTTTTTCGCATTGCCGGCTGATCCCGGCGCGGAATTGCGCCGCGAGTTTGAGAAAAACGGCTTGGCGGTGACGGTCACCTGTTCCGATACCGGCTTGGTGCGGGTGTTGCCGGAACGGACAAGCAAAGGCCGGGCGCTGGCATGGTTGGCTGAAAAGTTGCGCATACCGCATGCCGAGATTCTGGTGGCCGGCGATTCGGGTGACGACGCCAGCGCATTTCTGCTGCCAGGCGTCCATGGCCTGGTGCTCGAAAATGCCCAGCCGGAATTGCTGGCCGCCCTGGCGCCATTGCCTTGTTATGTTTCCACCATGGTCATGGCGGAAGGCGTGCTGGACGGCCTCAAACATTACGGCATAATGGATGAACTGCCGCCGCCGTCGCCGGAGTCCGCCTGGACGGATGCGGCCGATCCCATTTTCCGGATGCTGGGTGATGCTTCCGCAGCGGCCTTGAGCGCGGAGGACCGCGCGCTGCTGTCGGAAGGTTACCGGCGCGCCATCGAGGCTTTGCGCAAAAACATTACCCCGCTGGGGTTTTCCGCCTGCGCCCTGGATGAAAACGAAGTTACCGGCACGGACGTCAATTACCGCAGCGTCTGGGCGCGTGACGGCGCCATGACGGTTGTGCTGACCAATCACCTTCAGGATCCTGAAATCCGCGCCTGCCAGCGGCGGACCCTTTTGACTTTGATCAACAACATCACCCCCACCGGCCAGATACCCACCAATGTCCGCATTGACGACGGCAAGCCGGATTATTCCGGGGTCGGCGGTATTTGTGCCATTGACGGAGGTTTGTGGCTGATTATCGCTTTTTACAATTATGCGCGCGCCGTGGAGGATAGGGGACTGCTTTATGAGCATGCCCCCCTTTTGCAGCGGGCCATGGATTGGTTGAGCGCCCATGACAGCAACAACGACGGCTTGCTGGAAATCCCCGAGGCCGGAGACTGGACCGACCTGTTCGGCCGCAGTTACAATGTGCTTTACGACGAAGTGCTCTGGTTCCGGGCCAATGTCTGCTACGGCCGCCTGCTGGAATTCATGGGCGATTATCCCCGTGCGGCGGATTACCTGCATTGGTCCCAGCACATCCGCGAACGGATTCTGGCGACATTCTGGCCGACCACCAGCCCGCCCAACCCCTCCCAGCCGAAGGCGTTCACCGATTTGCAGTTTTCCCTGGGCGATGCCCGCTACCTGATTGCGGAAGTCACTCCATTTTCGTTTAACTGGCGGTGCGATGTGCTGGGCAATGTCCTGGCGTTTCTGCTGCATTTGCTGGACTCCGAGCGGGCGCGCACGGCGTTTAAATTCATGTGGGGCGCGGGAGTCAACGAGCCTTATCCCGTAGCAAATATATATCCGGCGGTCCAGGCCGGGGCGCCGGACTGGAAACCGTATTATACCGTCAATCTTCTTAACCTGCCGGATCATTATCACAATGGCGGCATATGGCCTTTTATCGGCGGCTTGTGGGTGCGATTTGTGCATCGTCTCGGATTGCACGATGTGGCCGCGCGGGAACTTGTCCGCCTGGCTCAATTGAACCGCCAGGGCAAAGGCCGGGATTGGGAATTCAACGAGTGGTCGCACGGCCGCACCGGCCGGCCGATGGGCAAGGCCTTCCAGTCATGGTCCGCGGCATCCTTTATCCGGGCTTGCGATGAATTGCAGGTTTTAGACGGGGCAAGTTGAGTTTTTGCGTGGAAATTCCCGGAATTGCTGGACAGCCTGCCATAAAAACGTTATGTTAAATCAATGATGTCCCGGGGAGGGATAGGACTGCAACTGATATCTTAATGCGGCAGGTGTTGGTATAATGGCGGATATCCGGATTGACAATCTATATAAGCATTTCGGCAAACAAGCAGTTTTGCGGAATGTTTCGCTGAATATTGCCGATGGCGAGTTTTTCGTGGTAGTTGGACCATCGGGTTGCGGCAAATCCACCCTGTTGCGCATTGTCGCAGGGCTGGAACAATTATCTTCCGGCGAAATCCGCATCGGCGGCCGGCTGGTTAACAAATTGGCGCCCGGGCGGCGCAACGCCGCCATGGTTTTCCAAAATTACGCGCTCCTGCCGCATTTGACGGTGTTTGAAAACATCGCTTTCGGCATGTGCATACGGCGCGAGCCGCGGGATGAAATCCGGCGGCGCGTCGCGGAAGCTGCGCGGATTCTGGAATTGGACCCTTTTTTGCAGAAACGGCCGGCCCAGCTTTCCGGCGGCCAGTGCCAGCGCGTTGCCCTGGGACGGGCCCTGGTGCGCCAACCGGATGTTTTCCTTTTCGATGAGCCGCTGTCCAACCTCGATGCGCGCCTGCGCGGCGACATGCGCGCCGAGTTGCTGCGCCTCCACGCCCGGTTCCCTGCTACCACCCTGTATGTAACGCATGACCAGATTGAGGCTATGACACTCGGCGACCGCATCTGCGTCATCAAGGAAGGCGCAATTCAGCAGATAGCCGGCGCCGATGAGATTTATAACTCTCCGGCCAACCAGTTCGTTGCCGCTTTTTTCGGCGCGCCGCCGATGAACATCGTTTCCGGCCGGCTGAGCGGATCCGGCGGAGCATTCCGGCTTTCACTGGGCGGAACCGCGCCGATGAACCTGTGGATCAAATTTCCGGATTTGCCGGATGCGCTAACCGACCTGCCGGTCGCAGTCGGTATGCGCCCGGAAAAAATTCGCGCCGGCGTCGGGCGCGCGCCGGATGATCTTGCGATTCGGGGAACAGTGGAACTGGCGGAAATGACCGGCGCGGACGCGCATGTCCATTTCCGCTGGCAGGATTTACGGCTTTCGGCCCGCCTGGATGCAGCGCGGCTTCCGGCGCCGGGAACGACCATGGATTTATGGTTTTCTCAGTCTGACATGCATTTTTTCAAGGATGATGGGTGGCGTCTCCGCGCGCTGAACAACAGGAAAGGGAAGTAGTCAATGCGATGGACGATATTGGTTTTACTGGTGTGCGCGCTGGTACCGGCTTGCGGGCCGCGGGCTCCGGAAAAAGACGCAGGCCGGAAAATGGTCACACTCTGGGCCCACGAGGGCCAGCCGGCGGAAAAGCAGGCTTTGCAGGCATTGGTGGATGGCTTTAACCGGCGCCAAACCAATATCCGCGCTCAGTTATCCTTCAAGCAGGAGCAAGGTTACGGCGACCGCGTCAACGCCGCCGCTATTGCCGGACAATTACCCGACCTGCTGGAGGTGGACGGCCCTTATACGGCTCATTTTGCCGCGCTGGGAATTCTGCGTCCACTGGCCGGGCTGGCGCCGCCGGAATTTCTAGAGGATTTTCTGCCGACCGTCATCGCGCAGGGCACTTACCGCAAAAACCTTTTTACGCTTGGCGCATTCGAATCCACGGTAGTGTTGTTTTATAACTGCGCCTGCCTGGAAGCTTGCGGCATCCAGCCCCCAGCCGAGCCGGCGGCGGCCTGGAACTGGCGGGAATTCACTGCGGCCCTGGAAAGCATTCAGCGGAGTTTTCCGGATATGCTGCCGCTGGAAACATTTTTGACATGGGGCGGCGAATGGTTGCCGTATGCCTTTATGCCGCTGATCTGGTCGAATGACGGACGGGTGCTTGCGCCGGACGGCTTGCGCGCATCGGGATTCCTCAACGGCCCGGCGGCGGTCGAAGCCCTGCAAGCCTGGCAACAGTTGTTCCAGCGCGGCCTGGCCGACGCCAACGCCGCGCCGGGAAAATTTGCGCGCGGCGAAGCCGCTATGGCTCTGGGTATATTCAACCGCTGGCCTGTATACCGTGCGGCCGGTATTGATTTCGGCATGAGCCCTTATCCCGGGTTGCGCAAATCTGTATCGCCCAGCGGGTCCTGGTGCTGGGGCATTACCGCAGCGTGCCGCGATCCGGCAGCAGCCGCAACAGTTATGCAGGCGCTGCTGGATCCCCGCACGGGAATTCCCCCGGTCTGCCGGGCTAATGGCGGCGTTCCTGCCCGGCTGGACGCCCTGGCGGAGATGCCGGATTACCAGGCTTCGCGCGGCCTGTTTGTAGCCCAATTGCGGCAGACAGCCCGTGCGCGGCCGGTGACCCCGGCCTACGGCACCTTGTCCATGGAGTTATCGCGCGCTCTGGGCGATATCTCCCGCGGGGAGGATGTCCAGCGCGCGCTGGATGCTGCGGCCCGCCGGATTGACGCCGTTTTGACCGAGACGCGATGAATGTCATGTAACCGATATGCTTCAGGATCAACCAGATTCAATGCGGGAACGGTTGGGCGCATGGCTTGACGGGCATGCCGGGCTCTTGCTTTCATTGCCGGCCTTGCTGCTGCTGGCGGCTTTCGTCGTGGCGCCGTTTTTAATGGCCCTGACGGGAAGTTTCACCAACCAATCCGTAAAGACGCTGCTGCAGCCGGAACATCTGCAATTCGTCGGAGCGGAGAATTACCTGGATTTGATGCGCGGCGGCGATTTCTGGCGCGCTTTGTGGAATACGCTGTATTTTGTGGCATTGGTGACTCCGCTGCAGGTGGGCCTGGCGCTTTTCATGGCGGTGCTGGTGAACGGTTCGGGATTGTGGCGGCGGCTGCTGCGGGTGTCGTTTTTCCTGCCTGTTGTAACGTCCATGGCGGTGTTGGCGGTAGTCTGGTCGCTCTTGCTCAATCCCGGCGCAGGAGCCTTCAATGCCATCCTGCGGAGCATGGGCGCGCCGCCGCAGCCCTTCCTTGACAGCCCGCGCCAGGCAATGCTTTGCCTGGCGGCCATGTCGGTCTGGCAGGGCGCGGGGTTCCAGATGATGATTTTTCTGGCGGGCATGCAGGCGATTCCACCGGCTTTGTACGAGGCGGCCCGGCTGGAAAACGCCGGGCATTGGCAGTGTTTCCGGCGCATTACTCTGCCATTGCTGAAAAACACGATGATTTTTGTGGTGTATATCACAACCGTGTTCGCCTTCAAACTGTTTGTCCAGCCGCACTTGATCACCCGCGGCGGCCCGCGCGGCGCCACCCGCACCCTGATCCTGATGTTGTATGACGAGGCTTTTACCAATTTGCGCTACGGCAAAGCCGCGGCAATTTCGGTTGTGTTTTTCGCAGTGGTTCTGGCGATGAGCTTGATTCAGCGGCGTTTCTTGCCGGGGGAGGACCGGGTGTGAATGGCCGAGCGGCGATAAAACAATTCCTGCTGGCGGCGGCGGCCCTGGCCGCGGGCGCGGTGTTTCTGTTTCCACTGCTGTGGATGCTGCGATCCTCTTTTCTGCCGCATGCGGAGGTTGTTCGGGAAATCTCTTCCTGGCGGCAGTTTCTGCCCTGGCCGGTGCGGCTGGAAAATTACGCCAACGTTTTCCGGCGCGTGCATTTTATCCGCACTGTCGGCGTATCGCTGGCCTTCAGCGGCGTCATCGTGGGGGCGGGGTTGCTGATCAATGCCGCTTGCGCCTACGCCTTCGCGCGGCTGCGTGTGCCGGCCGGCGGGTTGCTTTTCAGCCTGGTGGCGGCGCTGATCATCATACCGTTTGAAGCCCTGGCGGTGCCGCTGTTCCTGATGCTTGGCGTGCGCGGCGGTCTGATGAATACCTTGCCGGGCCTGTTCCTGCCTTATTTGGCCAAGGCCTTCAATATATTTTTGCTGCGCCAGTATTTTCTGGGGTTGCCCGTGGAATTGGAGGAAGCCGCCCGCGTGGAAGGCGCGAGTTGGTTCCGGATATTTTTCCGCGTCGCCCTGCCTCTGGCCAAGCCGGCACTGGCGGCATGCGCGGTTTTGGATTTTATCACGCATTGGTCGGAATACCTCTGGCCTTTGATCATGACCAACCGCCCCGATTTTCAGACCATCCAGCTCGGGCTTGGCCACTATTATACCCTGCCGCCCATTCAATGGGGTGAGATCATGGCTTACAGCGTCATGGCGACAATTCCCATGGTGGTGATTTTCGTATTCAGCCAGCGTTACCTGGTGTTGAGCATGGCGTCGGCTGGAATCAAACGTTGAGGTTAGGATGGCATGGCGCATTGGCGCAGCGGCCGGGGGCCGGGCTCCCGGCCTTTGCCTGCCGAATAAACGCCAGCGCGGGTTGGATCCGCGCGCCTGTGAAACCATGCCTGGATTTTGGGAGAAAAATGTTGATATTGGCGACGGATTTGGACCGCACCCTTTTCCCTAACGGGAGGCAGGAGGATGACAAGTCGCTGCCGCGTTTGCGGCATTTCCTGCACGGGCGCCCTGACATCATGCTGGTGTATGTTACGGGCCGTAATGCGGTTGAAACGGTGGCAGGTATCCGTAAATATGCCGCTCCTTTTCCGGTATATGCCGTTTGTGAGGTCGGCACCCGTATTTACCGCGTATCGGGCGGCCGATTCCATGTCGAATCAGCTTGGGATGAAAAGCTGGGGGCCGGCGCGCCCGCTTGGAACCGGACACATCTGCGGCGCGCGTTAAGCCGGTGCGCCGGCTTGCGATTGCAGCCGCGGGCGCATCAGAATCCTTTCAAGCTCAGTTACTTCCTCGATAAACCTCAACCTTCAGATGTGCGGGTCAGGACGGCGCGCGCTCTCATACGGAAAACTTGCCCCGACGCCTCCGCGGTGTACAGTATTGACGAAACCCTGGGGCTCGGGCTGCTGGATATTCTGCCGCGTTCCGCCGGCAAACTGGCGGGCTTGGACCATGTCCGGGCGATTTATGGCCTGGCCTTGGACGATTTGATTTACGCGGGCGATTCGGGAAACGACCTGCTGCCGCTGACCTGCGGATGCCGGGCAATCCTGGTCCGCAATGCGCGGGATGACGTGCGCGCCGCTGTCCGGCGGTCGCTTGCGGCCAAGGGCCGCGCGGATCGGCTGTATTGCGCCCGCGGCGAGTATGGCACGAACGGCTATTATTCTGCGGGCATCATCGAGGGCTTGATCCATTTCGGCATCGTGCCGCCGGAACCGTCCGGCTGATTGCCGGACGGCAGGCCCGGTTGCGCGGCCGCGCGCTGCGATGGAATCACGGGGGCGTCCTTCAAACCCCGGCCGGGGGCACCAGTTCCGGGCGGATGCGTTCCGGACGGGCTTGCAGAATGTTCAGGGTTTTTTGTGCAATTCCCATCCAGGTAAAGGCCGCGCGGGCTTTGTATGATCCGTAACGCGATAACTGCGCGGCAATCCGGGGATCGCGCAAAATCGCGGTGATGGCCATGCCGAAGGCTGCATCGTCTTCCGGCGGCGCGTATATGCTCTCCAGCCCCCACGTGATCAGTTCCTGCAGTCCGCCTTCGGTGGTGATGACGGTTGGGGTGCCGCAGGCCATGGCCTCAATGGCCGTCATGCCGACCGGTTCATAACGGCTGCTGAGTGCGAATACATCCGCGGCGCGGTAGTAATCCGGGAGTTGTTCGTCGGGAATCCATTCGTGGGAAAAAACCACCTGGCCGGCAATTTGCAGTTCCTGCGCCAGGCGCTTGAGTTCCTCCAGCAGAGGCGTTTCCCCGGGCGTCGGCGTATGCGAACCGATGGCCAGGATAAGGCGGGTATCCGGCAAACGCTGAATGACATGGCGCATGGCGCGGAGCAGCAGGTCGTAACCCTTGTTGGCCGCGATGCGGCCAATGGCCATCACGATTCTTCCTTCCAGGTTGTTTTCACGCTTGATCGCGGCGCGCTGGGCGGTGGAAACCGGAAAAAAACGGGTGTCGTCATAACCCGGCGGAATGACATGGATTTTGGCCTGCGCCAGATCGTAGCTGTCCGTCAGAATCTTTCGCTGGCTGGGAGTGGTGGCCACAACGATATCGCATTCGTCGTAAATGATTTTTTCCTCGCGGATCCGGCGCTGAAAATTATACAGGGCTTCCAGTTCGGCCTGAGTGCCGGACATGTTTTCGCGTTTCCACGCCCCCAGGGAGTGCGGGGTATGAATGTGCGGCAGACCAAGTTTGTTGGCGAGGGTTTGGCCGGCCAGCCCGGCATCCCAGTAGTGGCTGTTGATGAATTCGTACCGGAGATGATGTTTGTGAATGTAATTTTCGGTGTTCAATGACCATTCCGGGATGGCTTCGCATAAATGCTCCTTCGGAATGAAATCCGGTCCGCCGCAGGGAATGCGGATGATGCGAACCCGTTCGGCAACTTTTTCCTCAGCCGGCTGATTTTCAAACCGCCGGGTATAAATATCAACCTGGTACCCGAGCCGGCCCAGGCTTTTACCGAGTTCGAGCACGAAAACCACCTGACCGCCGGTATCGGGCTTGCCGAATTCGGCATTCGCGGCAACATAGCCGTGGGTGGAAATCATCATGATTCTGTGGATGCGTTTACCGGGCATAATGGCCGTCTCCTGTTTGATAATTATTGTATTTTTCAAAATAACAAAGATTCGCGCGGGGTGCAAGTTTTTTGCATTTGACAAAGCCGGTGTTTTAACATAGTGTTGTTTTTTTTGAATGGACATGGGCCGGTAGCTCAGTTGGTAGAGCACGGCACTTTTAATGCTGTGGTCGCGGGTTCGAGTCCCGCCCGGCTCATCCGGCATGCCCGCTGGTTGACCCCTTGCCCGCTTTCCGCGGGCCGGATGCCATGCACCCCTTGCTCCGTAAACTGCGATTCCGGCTGGAAATCATCCTGGTCAAGCTGGGCATGGCTGCGGTGCCGCGCCTGCCCCGCGCTGTGGTGCGCGGCTTGGCGGCGGCGGGCGGCGGGCTGGCCTACTGGCTGGCTCCGGGTTTGCGACGGCTGGCTTTGGCAAACATGGAGTTGGCCTTGCAGGGCGCGGCTGCGCCGGCGGATTGCCGGCGGCTGGCGCGGGAATCTTTCCGGAATTTTGCCCTCGTCTTTCTGGATTTCTTCTGGTTTTCACGCGATACCGCCGCGCGTTTGCGGAAATACGTCGAGGTTGATCCTTGGCTGCGCGAAGGGCTGCGGCGTTTTCCCACCATCGGCGTTACGGCGCATTTCGGCAATTGGGAATTGCTGGCGCAGGCCCTGGCAATGGACGGCGTGCCGGTGACGGCGGTGGCCGCGCCGCTGGCCAACCCCGCCGTGGATGCGGCTTTCCGCCAGTTCCGGGCCGATGGCGGAGTGCATATCATCCCCAAGCAGGGCGCCGTGCGGCAGTTGCTGCGCACTTTACGCGCGTCCGGCAATGTGGCGCTGCTTCTGGATCAGAACGTGAAACAGGAGGATGGGGGCATTTTCGTGGATTTTTTCGGCCTGCCCATCCCGATGTCGAATGCCGCGGCATTGTTGGCTGAACGCACCGGGACATGCATCACCATGGTTTTCTGCAAGACTGAACCGGGCGGGTATTACCGTCTTTACACCCTGCCGTTCTGGTGCGTTTGGCGGAAACCGGAAGAAAACGTTGAAATCGTGAGGCGCGATGCGACCCAGCGCATCGCCGCTTTGTTCGAGGCGGAAATCCGCCGTTATCCAAGCCAATGGCTCTGGATGTACAAGCGCTGGAAACACGTGGCGCCCGGCATGCCGCGTGATGCCTACCCTTATTATGCCAAGACGCGCAGGACCGACGGTCCGGCCGGATGTGGCCGCCGTCGTGAAAATTCCTGATTTCGCGTTTTATAAACCGGCGGAAGAAGAGTCATTTCACACCGGCGTTGGCAGGCCGGCGGCGCGGCCGCCATAGCCGGCGCCAAAACGCTTTTCCCCGCCGGGCGCGCCGGCTGCCGGCCGGCGCGATCCAGGCCGCCGCGCGCCGGAGTTTTTCCAGCATCTGCCAGCCGGGAGTGTGGATCATGGCGGCGATTTGCCCGTGCAGGTCTTTGACCACCTGGCGTTGGTGCGCGATAGTCTGTTCCATCGAGGCGATGGAGACATGCGCGTATTGCGCGTAGCGGTCGAGGTAGGCGTAGCAGCGCTCGCGGCCGAACACGTGGGCTTGAAACCGTTCGTCCATCTCGCGGTAAACGGCCGCATCCTCCGCCGAGATATGATAATGCGCCAGGGCATCCTCCATGGCGATAAAATCCGCCAGATTGGATTGGGCGTGTTTGATCCTAAAAAAGTAAAACAGGCTGCGGTACATGGCAAACGCCGCCGGCAAGGCGCCTTCCAGGACCCATTCGTTGTCAATGAAGACGCGGTCGGCACCGCGGCAGAGCATGTTTTCAAAGACCGGGTCAATAAAAGCGACCCCGCTGCATGGGCCGCGTTCGGCCAGACGGTCGGCCAGGTCATCCCCGAAAATCGCGCGAAGCTCCGGCGTGATGACCGGCCGGGGTTGCGCGCCGAACGCTCCGGCTAACAATTGGCGGTATCCGTCGAGCGCTTCCAGGAAGGCCGGTTTGTTCCCGGCGCGCCAGGCCTGCCAGAGAATCTGGTCCAGGCTTGGCGCGTCAATGTATTCCAAAGCCAGGGAATCGGGAGTGCAGCGGTCTTCCAGCAGCGCGGGGATGGACACCTGCGGCGCGGCGCGGCGCTGTGCCAGCAGCCGCTGCGCCTGGCGCAGTTGCGCGAGGTGGGCGCGGGCTTCCGGGGTCAGCGCCTGTTTTACGACATAGCGCCGCGCGCCGTCCTGAACGATGGTGGTGGCCAGTTGGAACGGTGGCAGGCGGTGGCGGTTG